>CADAHU010000026.1 GCA_902787835.1 uncultured Eubacteriales bacterium | reverse complement strand
CGCTGAATACATGCGTCTCCGGCGTGGTATCCGTGCCGCTCTCCCCCTGCTCGCCGCAGGCGCAGATAAAGGTATAATCCTCCAGGCGGAGATGCTGGCGTTTGTTCTCGTTGATGTACCGGGTGCCCGTGATCTGCTTTTGCCACTGGTGCTCGGTATGCGCCGGCAGCTGGGCCAGATAGTTGGCTATATTGATCTCCGAGGATGCGGTCTGCGTTTCCTGCCGGGTTTGATTGGCGTCGGAATAGATAACGTCCACCGAGGCCGTGATCCGGGCGATGCCGTAGCGGTCCGTTTGCTCGGCAAACTCCAGCCAGTTCTCGACGGCAAAGGTAAAATCCGGGCTCCCGTCATAATGGGGGTCCACCGTCCTGTCGCCGATCCGGAAGGCCACCGGAGTCACCGTGCAATCCCCGTATATCTCGCACCAAAATTGGACGGTCACGTAGGGCAGCGCCGTGCCGGAATCCGCCTGTCCTATCCGCAGCCCGTAACGGGCCGTCAGCACTCCGCCGTCCGGCGTGCCAATGTCGGGCGGCAGCGGGGGCAATTCAACGCCCACGCCGGCTGTGCCATCCAGCGTGCCTTCGGAGGGCAGCGGGGGCAATTCGACCGCCACGCCGGCCGTGCCCTCCAGCGTGCCTTCGGAGGGCAGCAGGGGCAATTCAACGCCCACGCCGGCCGTGCCCTCCAGCGTATCTCCATGGGCCGGCAAGGCCCCTGCCAGCAGCAGCGCCAGCATCAGCGCCAACGTTTTTCTGTGTTCTGTTGTCCGGGAACTCTCTTTGCGTCATAAACCAAACTGGCGGAGACAAGATTGTTTGATCATCCAACCCGGTTCGCCGATTGCTTCTTTGTTCCTTTCTTCTCAGAAGAAAGGAACGTCCTCCCCCTTACAGCTCTTTCAGCCATTCGCCGATCGTCTGGCGGGCGGCGGGGATATCGTCGCAGTAAATGCTGACGCCCTCGATCACCTTTGCGCCGGGGATCAGCGCGGCCACGTCCCGGGCGCTCTGGCCAAAGCCGCTGCTGCCCTGGGTGGCCACCAGGAGCACGGTTTTGCCGGCAAAATCAGCGCTTTCCAGGAAGCTGGCCACCGGCATGGGGATGGTGCCCCACCAGAGGGGGTATACCAGGATGATGGTATCATAGTCCGCAATTTCGATGGGCGCGATGCCCGGTCGGGCCTTATCCCGCAGCTCCTGCCCCGCCACGGACACCGTGGCGCTGTAGGCGGAGGGATATTTTTCGCCGGTCAGGGTGATGGCCTGGGCGTCGCAGCCGATGGCGTCGGCGATCATATCGGCCAGCAGCTGGCTGTTGCCCATCAGCTCGCCGTCCGCCCGCATCAGCGACGCGCCCGATACGGCGTCCACCTCCGGCGCAAAATCGGTATTGCCCACCCGGGTGAAATACACCGTCAGGGGCTTGCCGCCGCTGAAAGCTATCTTTTCGCCGGAAACGGCCTGGGCGCGGTCGATCTCCACCGTCTTGTAATGCCGGTTCAGGTAGGGCACCAGCGCCAGGCCCAGGGCCAGCGCCGCCGCGCAGCCCAGCAGGATCAGGGCCGCCGCCGTCTTTTTGCGCTTGGTTTTGTTATACCCGTGCAGGCCGCCGTGGACCACGGCCAGCGCCAGCACGGCGGTGGCCAGGCAGCGGTGCAGGGCAGGGCTGCCCAGGATGCGCACCTGGGGCAGCAGCAGTCGGGATACATCCATGCTGCTGATCATCAGCGCCAGCACGCACAGCACAAGCAGCGCGGTCACGCAGCACTGCAGCAGATGCGCCCCGCGCAGCCGGCCCAGGTTTTTGAGCATGCCGGCGATGGCCTTCCGCTTCAGGATCACATGGCAGATCAGGCAGGCGGTAAAGCCCATGCCCAGCAGCTCGTGGGCGGTATTGCCCACAAACACGTACAGCATCTGCGCCAGCAGGATGGCGTACATCAGAATATCGATAACAAGCCCCAGCTTCTTTTTCATGGGCAGTTTTCCTCCGCTTCGGTCAGGGTGCGCGCCAGGTAGCAGGCGCGGTATTTTTTATTGAGGCTCTCCCAGGCGGTGTGCGCGGCCTGGGCGTTGGAAAACACGCCGAACACCGCGCTGCCGCTGCCGGTCATCTGCGCCGCCCGGGCGCCGTGCTCCCGCAGCTGGGTAATGGCCTGGCGGATGGCCGGGCGCAGCGGCACCGAAACCTCCTGCAGCGTATTGCCCATCACCCCGGGCAGCGCGCCCAGCGCGCTCTCCTGCAGGGCGCGGATGACGCCCGGCGTATCGGGCCGGCGCAGCGCCTCCGCCGCCCCCAGAGCGGTGAATACCTGCCGGGTGGAAAGCCCGCGGCAGGGCTGCAGGATCACCAGATGGTACACCCGGGCGCGGTCCAGCAGCTCGATGCTTTCCCCAATGCCCCGCACCCGGCACAGGCCGCCGCGCAGGCAGTAGGGGATATCGGCCCCCAGGGAAAGCCCGATATCGCACAGCGTATCCAGGGAGTAATGCAGCCCCCACAGCTGGTTCAGCCCCCGCAGCACCGCCGCGGCGTCGCTGCTGCCGCCGCCCAGGCCCGCGCCGGTGGGGATGCGCTTGCGCAGGCGGATCTCCGCCCCCTCCGCGCTGCCCGCGTGCCGCTGCAGGGCCCGGGCGGCGCGCAGGGCCAGGTTATCCTCGCTTACCGGCACCCGCACCGGGCCCTCGGCGCGCAGGGACAGGCCCTCCGCCGGCTCCAGGTACAGGGTATCGTGCAGCGATACGCTCTGCATCACCATATCCAGCAGGTGGTATCCATCCTCCCGGACGCCCACGGTATCCAGACTCCAGTTGATCTTGGCATAGGCGCGTAGCTGCATGGCTTATTCCTCTCCGCGTGCGTTTTCCAGGGTAAATTCAAAGGCCGCGCCGGGGGTGTCGGGCAGCAGGCGCAGGGTCTGGCCGTGGCGCTCCATGATGCGCTTGCTGATGGCCAGGCCCAGGCCGGTGCCCTTGCCCACGGTGTGGCTTTTATCGGCCTTGTAAAAGCGATCGAAAATATAGGGCGCGTCCTCCGGGCTGACCCCGGGGCCGTCGTCGCGCACGATGACGCGCACGCAGGCTTTGTCCTGGGCGGTCTCCACGGCAATGTGGCCGCCCTCCGGGGTGTATTTGACGGCGTTGGAGATCAGGTTGATCAGCACCTGCTCGATCTGCTCGGCGTCGGCATGCACCATCAGCGGCTCATCCCCGAAGGAGAGCGTGACCTCCTGGCCCTTATCGTCCAGCTGGCTCATGTTGGCGATGATCACCCGGCGGATGCACTCGTGTACGTCAAAATCGCTGTAGGCCAGCTGGGTTTCGCTGTTCTCCATGCGGGAGAGGTTCAGCAGGCTGGCCACCAGCTTGCTGAGCCGGCGGGTCTCGTCCAGCACGATCTGCATATAGCGCTTGCTCTCCGAGGCCGGGATAGTGCCGTCCAGCATGCCCTCCAGGAAGCCCTGGATGCTGGTCATGGGGGAGCGCAGCTCGTGGCTCACGTTGGCGATAAACTCGCGCCGCGTTTGCTCCAGCGCCGCCAGCTGCCCGGCCATCAGGTTAAAGGCGGAGGCCAGCTCCCGGGTCTCGCTGCTGCCCGATACCGGCGCGCGGCGGTCAAACCTGCCCTCGGCAAACTCCCCGGCCACCTGGGCCATGACGCGCAGGGGCTTGACCATCTGGCGGGAGATAAAGAACACCGCCACGCCGGCCAGCGCCAGCACCGCCAGGGCGGCCAGGGCCACGTTGAAGGCGATGGTGCGGAAGCCCGCGTACACCGTCTGGGCGGCGGTCTGGATATACACCGCGCCCAGGGCCACGCCGTTATCCATCCAGGGCACGGCCACAGTGAACATGGGGCCGCTGGGGCCGTCCTGCCGCTGCACGATCTCCTGGCCGGTGAGCACCTCGCTCAGGGTATCCAGCACGTGCTGGCGGTCGAAGGTCAGCCCGCTCTCGCTGAGCAGCTCGGCGGTCATATACACGGTGATCTGCCCGGTGCGGTCCACCACCACGCTGTAGGCGTTGAACTCCTTGTAGATGTTGTCCGCCTTCCAGTTGATATAGCTTTCGGTAACGCCGCTGTAGCCGAAGGGATTAAAGGAATTGCTGCGCACGCGGCTGGCCAGGTAGGCAATATCGTTGGCCTGCACCTTCAGCTCGTCCAGCCGCGCGTTGATAAAGTTGGACCGGGTGGTGACGTAAAACAGCGCCGTCAGCCCGATCACGCACACCAGCACGGCGGCCATGGTGACCGCCATCAGCCGGGCAAACATGCTGCGGAACATGCTTATTTTACCTCAAACTTGTAGCCCACGCTCCACACCGTGCGGATCTGCCAGCCCAGCTGCTCGCAGCCCGGCAGCTTTTCCCGCAGGCGCTTGATATGCACGTCCACCGTGCGGCTGTCGCCGTAAAAATCAAAGCCCCATACCTGCTCCAGCAGCTGCTCCCGGGTGAACACGCGGTTCTGGTGGGCGGCCAGGAAGTAGAGCACCTCCAGCTCCTTGGGGGGCATCTCCACGTGCTTGCCCTGGTAGTAAACCTCGTATTTTTCCAGGCTGATGGTCAGCCCGGGGAAGGACAGCATATCCTGGCTCTCCCCGGCGGGGGCCGCCCGGCGCAGCACCGCCTTTACGCGGGCCAAAAGCTCCTTGCCCTCAAAGGGCTTGGTCACATAATCATCCGCCCCCAGCTCCAGGCCCAGCACCTTATCGAAGGTCTCGTCCTTGGCGGTGAGCATGATGATGGGGATCTGGCTGATCTTGCGCACCTCCCGGCACACGGTGAGCCCGTCCATGCCGGGCAGCATGATATCCAGGATCATCAGCGCCGGGGGATTCTGGCGGAAGGCCTCCAGGGCGTCGTCGCCCCGGCCGTAGATCGCCGTGTCGAAGCCGTCCTTGGTCAAATACAGGTTGATGAGCTGCGCGATGTTGGGATCGTCATCCACGATCATGATCATAGGCTTTTCGTTCATCTGTTTTACCTCGCAAAATAAAAGCAAAAGGGATCGGGCTTTTTTACTTGAGCGTTACGATGGTCACGCCGCTCTCGCCCTCGCCGTACTGGCCCAGGCGGAAGGATTTTACATGGGGATAGCGCTTCAGGTGCTGCTGGATGCCGGCGCGCAGGGTGCCGGTGCCCTTGCCGTGCACGATGGCCACCTCGCCCATGCCGGCCATCACGGCCTGATCCAGGTAATGCTCCACCTCGATCAGCGCCTCATCCAGCGCCATGCCGCGCACGTCGCACTCCATGCGCACGGTGCGCTGGGCCGCGCCGGAATGCACCATCACCCTGGATTTTTCCTGCTTGGGCTTGGGCTGCTCCACCAGGCGCAGCTGGCTGATATGGGCCTTCATCTTCATGATGCCCGCCTGCACCTGCACCTCGCCCTTGGCGTCGGGCTTGGCCAGCACCGTGCCCCGGGTGTTCAGGTGGATGATGTCCACCAGGTCGCCGGGGCGCAGATCCTTGGGCGGCGGGGCCAGGGTGGGGTTCTGGGCGGCCAGGCCCTCGGCCAGCCCGTCCAGGCTGCTCTGCATCTTCTGCCGCAGGGCGTTTACCTCGGCGTCGCGGCCGGCGGCGCCCTCCTTTTTCATCTTTTTGAGCTGGGTGATGATCTCCTCCGCCTCGCGGCGGGCGGCCTCCACGATGCGGCGGCCCTCCTCCTTGGCCTTGCGCTCGGCGGTCAGGCGCTTCTGCTCCATATCGCGGTAGAGCGCCTCGGCCTCGTTGCGCAGCTGCACGGTCTCGGCCCGGGCCTGCTCGGCGATCTGCCGCTCCTTTTCGGCCACCTGGCGCTGGTATTCCGCCCCGGCGATCACATCCTCAAACCGCACGTCGTTGGCGGAAAGCAGCGTCCGGGCCTGCTCGATGATCTCCTCGCTGAGCCCCAGGCGGCGGCTGATCTCAAAGGCGTTGGATTTGCCCGGCACGCCGATGGAAAGCCGGTAGGTGGGCTTCAGGGTGGCCACGTCAAACTCCACGCTGGCGTTCTCCACCCCGGGGGTGGAGAGGGCGTAGGCCTTCAGCTCGCTGTAATGGGTGGTGGCCAGGGTGCGCACCTGCCGCTTGAGCAGGGTATTCAGGATGGTCTGGGCCAGGGCCGCGCCCTCGGTGGGGTCGGTGCCCGCGCCCAGCTCGTCAAAGAGCACCAGATCCCGGGGCGTTACGGCGCGCATGATCTCCACGATGTTGGTCATGTGCCCCGAGAATGTGGACAGGCTCTGCTCGATGCTCTGTTCATCGCCGATATCGGCGTACACCTGGCCGAAAACGCTCAGGGTGGTGCCCAGGTTGGCGGGCACGTGCAGGCCGCTCTGGGCCATCAGCGTCAGCAGGCCCACCGTTTTGAGCGTCACCGTTTTGCCGCCGGTGTTGGGGCCGGTGACGATCAGGGTGGTGAACTCCTCCCCCATCCACAGATCGCAGGGCACCACGGTGTCCCGGGGGATCAGCGGGTGCCGCGCCCGTACCAGACGGATGCGGCCCTCATCGTTCATATGGGGCAGGATGCCGTTCATATCCCGGCTCAATTGCCCCTTTGCAAAGATGAAATCCAGGTCCGCCAGGATGCTGATGTTGAGGGAGAGCATCTCGCTCTGCTCCCCCACCCGGGCGCTGAGCTCCGCCAGGATGCGCTCGATTTCCTCCCGCTCCTTGGCGGTCCACTGCTTGAGCTCGTTGCCCAGCTCCACCACCGCCATGGGCTCGATGAACAGGGTGGCCCCGGTGCTGGATTGATCGTGCACCAGGCCGGGGACGAACTGGCGGCATTCCTGCTTGACGGGGATCACGTAGCGGCCGTTGCGCACGGTGACCACGCTGTCCTGCAGATACTTGCTGAAGCCGCTGCCGTGCACCATGCTGTTCAGCTTTTCCCGCACCCGCTCGTTGGCCTGGCGGATGTGGCGGCGGATATCGGCCAGCGCCGGGCTGGCGTGGTCGCTGATCTCCTCCTCGCTGATGATGGCGTCGTTGATGGCGTCCTCCAGCTGGCGGAAGGTTTGCAGATGGCTGGCCAGGCCGGTGACCCGGGGGGTATTCTCCCGCTCGGTCACCAGGGCGCTGCGGGCGGCCCGGGCGGCAGTGAGGCTGCGGGCCACGTCCATCAGCGCCCGGGGAGAGAGCGAGGCGCCCTTCTCCGCCATGGTCAGGGCGGGGCGCACGTCGCTGAACTCCACCAGCGGGCTGCCGCCCAGGTAGGTCAATATCACCTGCGCCTCCTCGGTCTCCTCCAGCGCCTGCTGGGCCTGGAGCAGCGTATCCTTGGGGCTCAGCGCCAGACATTGCTCCTTGCCCAGGCCGGTCAGGGCGAATTCCGCCAGCTTATCGCGGATCTTGCCGAATTCCAGTACGCGCAGCGCGCGGTCGTTCATCATATCGGATTCCTCCTTGGGGAGTGGTTCGTTTTTCTGTTATTCCACGCCGGTATCGAAGCGCTCCGAGCTGCCCGGAACGATAGCGTCCCCGCCGTCCAGCAGCGCACGGTAGGCGCGGATCGCCTGCAGCGCCTCTTCCAGGGATTCCGTGGTAAAGTCCGCCAGCCAGGAAAGGCCGCGGGGAGCCCGGTCGTTCAGCGATCGGGTCTGGCAGGAAAGCAGCTGCACCAGGCATCCGGCGTCCATGCGCACCGGCAGCAGCGGGAAGGTCTCTCCCCTGCGGTCGGTGAGCGCCTGGCCCCGGCAGCCCCGGCCCTGATCGCACAGATCGCAGCGGCTGCGGTCGCCGGACAGCCCCAGCGCCGTGCGGGCGGGGCAGTGGTTCAGGTACATCAGCCGCGCCCGGCCGTATACCGGCAAAATAAAGTCAGCCTCCGGCGCGGCGGCGGTCAGATCGCCGATCTCCCGGGCGCTCAGCTCCCGGGGCAGCGCCATTGCCGCGCCGCCCAGGCTGCGCAGCATGCGCTCCGCCCGGTGGTTCCAGCAGGGAACGCCCTCGCCCAGCAGCATAGGCGCGCCGTCCAATTGGCCCACGCTGCCCGCGCACAGCGGATGCCCGCAGGCCCGGAGCCGCGCTGCTTCCCCATCGGTGAGCTGCACCGGCAAGGCCAGGATGCAATCCTCCGGCAGCTGCGCCAGCGCCCGGGACAGGGCGGGCTCCCGGATATCGGCGGGCGCGTATATCAGCCGGTCCGCTCCGGCATCCCGCAGCGCGCCGGCCCAGGCGGGGTCGGTAAACTGGGCGTACAGCAGGGGCTCGTGGGCCTGGGGCTGCGCCGGGGGCAGGGGCGGCCAAAGGGGCGCGGGCAGCTTCCAGGCGGCAGCGCGGGCGGCGTACAGCGCCTCCAGCGCCCGGCGGCGCAGGTCGTTCAGGGCGGCGGCGGGCAGGTACGCCCCCTCGCCAATTACGGTCAGATCGCGCAGGGCAAAGCAGGTATCCCCGGTTTTTTCCAGGGCGCGGCGGGCGCGGCTTTCATCCAGCGGCGCGCTCTGCGCGGCCTGCGCATTTTCGCCGCTGACCGTTGCCTCGCAGCGGTCGTCCCATACCTTCAACAGGGCAGGCTGCCCCGGCTGCACGGTCAGCGCGGCGTCAAAGGGGAGCCTGGGCAGGCAATCCCGCCCTTCGTAGGTCTGCCGGGCGGCGGATAATTGTTCTTCATCATCGATGCGCGCCACGGTATCGCCCGGCCGGGCGCCATGGCGCAGCCGCAGCACCGCTTTTTGCCCGGCGGGCACGGCGGGGCCGCTGTATATGGCATCCTGGTCGGCGCTTCCACGCAGCTGCAGGCCGTCGCCGTTGTGCAGCGCCTGGGTGAGCAGCGCCTCCGCCAGGTAAATATCGTTCTTTTTCCAAACCCGGGTGACGCTGCCGATCGCCACCCCCGCGCTGGATACGCGGCGGGGATTGATCACGGCGGCGTCCCGGGCGTCAAATGCGTAGCCCGGATAGAATTCCCGGTTGAACACCCGTCCCAGGGCGTCCCGGGCAGAATCGGAGGGCTGCCTGCCCATGGCCAGGGCGTCGATGGCTTCCCGGTACTGCCGGGTGACCACCGCCACGTATTCCGGGCGCTTTAAGCGCCCTTCGATCTTCATGGAGGCCACGCCTGCGTCCATCAGCGCCCCCAGGTGGCCAAACAGGCAGTTGTCCCGGGGGCTGAGCCAGGCGGCGGTCTGCCCCTGCCAGGTATAGGGCAGGCGGCAGGGCTGGGCGCAGCGCCCGCGGTTGCCGCTGCGGCCGCCGATCAGCCCGCTGTAGCGGCACTGGCCGCTGACGCATACGCACTGGGCCCCGTGGACGAACACCTCGGTCTCAATGCCGGTATCCGCCACGGCGCGGATGGTATCCAGCGTGCATTCCCGGGCCAGCACGGCGCGGGAGACGCCCAGCTTTTGCAAAAGCCGGGCTCCTTCCACATTGTGGATGGCCATTTGGGTGCTGGCGTGTACGGTCAGCTCCGGGTATTCGGCCCGGATCAGCTCCAGCACGCCCAGATCCTGCACCAGCACGGCGTCGGCGCGCAGATCGCGCAGCAGGCCGAGGGTTTGCCGGATGCCCGGCAGCTCGCCCTCCTTGACCAGCGTATTGACGGTGATGTGCACCCGCCGGCCATACACGTGGCACAGGTCGATGATCTCTTTTAATTCCTCCGGCCCGAAGCCTGCGCCGGCCCGAGCGCCGAAGGCCGACGCCCCCAGATACAGGGCGTCGGCTCCGTTGCACAGCGCCGCCAGCGCGGCAGGCCGGCTGCCCGCCGGGCACAATAGCTCCGGCAGGCGGTCAGGCATGGGTGTTTTCATCCAGCTTGCGGCGCAGGCGCATGTTATCATCCTGGGCGCGCAGCAGCTCGTCGGCATAGGTCAGGGCTGCCAGCACGGCGGCGCTCTCGCGGTTGGCCACGCCGCCGGCCATCAGCTCGCGCATTTTACGGTCCACCAGGGCCGCCATGCGCTGCACATGCTCGGGGGTATCGGTGCTGTTGAGGCTGTATTCCCGCGCAGCGATCTGCACGGTAACGGTATTTACGTTCATTCTTGCTCCTTGGTCAGTTCCAGCCCGGAATATTGCTGGAGGGATAGAAGATGTACACTTCGTCGCTGCCGCTGTTGCCGTTCACGTTGGAATGCCAGGCCAGGGTGATCTGCTGATCGCTGTCCACCGTGCCGGTGTAATCGATGGTGCCGTTTTCAAAGGCATCGGTGAAGGTGATGCTGCTGCCGTCCAGGGTATAGGTATCATCGTAATCATAGGGCAGGCCGGCGCCCTTCTGCAGCTTGGAGGCGCTGGGGAAGCTGCCGTCCTTGGCGTAGCCCGCGGTGTTGGTATAGCAGATCACGGTGCCATCGTCGTAGAAGCGCAGGGTGTAGCTGTAGGTGTTGCCGTTGATGATGGGCCGGTCGTAGATATACACGCCGTCGTAGCGCAGCTGGACGCTCTGCCGGCTTTCGCTGGCGGGCCAGCCGGGGATCTGGGTGGCGGGGTAGAAGATGTAATCGGCGTTCTTGCGCTCGTTGCCGTTCACGTTGGAATGGCTGTTCAGCGTCAGCCGGTCAGCCTTGATGGTGCCCTCGTAATCCACGGAGCCGTTCTCAAAGGTATCGGACAGGGTGATGTGGTCGCCCTCGATCACGTAGGTGTCGTCGGGATCGTAGGGCAGGTTGGCGTTCTTTTCCAGCTTGGAATAGCTGGGGAAAACGCCGTCCCTGGCAAAGCCGCTGCCCTGTGTATAGCAGATCACGGTGCCGTCCTCGAAGAAGCGGAACATGTAGCTGTAATTGCCGTAATCGCAGGCGTACAGGCCGTCATAGCGCAGCTGGGCGTTTGCGCTCTGCTGGGGCTGGGGCGCGCTCTGGCCGCCGGCCGCGCCGTCCGCCGGGTAGCCGTCGATCCCGGAGAAGGGGTAGAAGATGTACGGCGCGTTCACGCGCTCGCTGCCGTTGATGTTGGAGCGGGTGTTGAGCACCAGCCGGTCGCTCTCCACCGTGCCCCAGTGCTCCACCGTGCCGGTGCCGGAGGTATTGGTGAAGGCGATCATGGAGCCCTGCAGGGCGTAGGTATCGTCCGGGTCGCTGTCGCTGCCGTTCTTGACCATGCGCGTGGCCTTGGGGAAATCGCCCTTGGCGGCCTCGCCCATGATGGAGGTGCAGATCACGGTGCCGTCCTCGTAGAACCGCAGCACATAGCTGAACATGCTGCCGTTGTACTCCTCGTCCAGGCAGTACAGGCCGTCAAAGCGCAGGCCGTTATTCGCCGGCTGGGGCTGGGGTTCGGGCTGAGGCTCGGGCTGTACGGATCCGCCCTGGGCCTGGCCGCCCAGCTCCGCCAGGGAGCAGAAGATGTAATTGGCGTCGTTGCGCTCAAAGCCGTTGATGTTGGAATGGCTGTTCAGCACCAGCCGGTCGCTCTCCACCGTGCCATGGTAATCCACCGTGCCGGCGGAGGAGGTGATGGTGAAGCTGATATCGCTGCCGTTCAGCGTGATCTGATCATTGCCGTTGTTGATCATGTCGTCCCGGTCGACGGCATCCGCCTTGGGATAATTGCCGTTGCGCTCCGGATCGCCGGTGTTAAAGAAGGTGTAGCCCACCTGGCCGCCCTCGAAGAAGCGCATCACGTACAGATCGTTGCTTTCGTTGGTAAAGATGTACACGCCGTCGGTGCGCACCTGGGCGTCCGCCTGGGGCTGGGGCGCGCCTTGGCTCTGGCCGCCCATGCCGGGGATATCGCTGAAGGGCGTAAAGGCGTAATCCTCGTGGCCGTCATGCCCGTTGATGTTGGAGTGCCAGTCCAGGGACAGGCCGCTCTCCAGCACCGTGCCGGCGTAATCCACCGAGCCGGAGGAGGTGTTGGTGGTAAAGGAGATCTGATCGCCGTTCAGCGTCACGGCGTCGTTGCTGGAGGAGTTGATCATGCCCTCCCGGCTGACGTACTGCGGCATGGGATAGCCGTCCGCAATCTGGGAGGAGCCGGAAGGGAAGAAGTTGTACCCCACGGTGCCGTCCTCAAAGAAGCGCAGCACGTAGAGCATGCCGCTCTCGGCGGTGTAGGCATACAGGCCGTCGTAGCGCGGCTGGGCAGCCTGCTGGGGCGCGGGCTGGTCGTCCCCCCAGCCGGGGATCTCGCTGAAGGGGAAGAAGTTGTATACGCTGTTGAAGTGCTCGTAATCGTTGATGTTGGAGTGGCTGTACATCACCAGCCGGTCCTGCTCCACCGTGCCGGTGTAATCCACCGTGCCGGTGACCGTGGCGTCGGTAAAGCTCAGCAGGTCGCCCTCCAGGGTGTAGGTGTCGTCCGGGTTATCCGTACCGCCCGCGCCCTTTTCCATGCGGGAAGCCGTGGGGAACGTGCCGCTGGCCGTGCTGCCCAGCATGGAGGTGCTGATCACCGTGCCGTCCTCAAAGAACCGCAGGACGAATACGAAATCCATCCCGTTAAAGACCTCGTCGTAGCAGTACAGGCCGTCATAGCGCAGCTCCGCGGCTGCCTTGTTGTGGAAGAGCGAGCCCAGGGAATTCCGCTGCGCGGATTCGCCCAGGGCGGGTACGGCGGCGCAGAGCATCACGGCCGCCAGCAGCAGGGCAAGAAAGCGTTTCATGGTTGCCTCCTGTTCAGTTTTGTCGGTGGGGGAAAAAGGACGTCAGTCGGTCGGGCTTTTTGTTACAGCTTTTCAAAGGGGTACGCATGCCCCTGCACGTCCACGCGGATGCTGGCGATCACCTGGTCCTCCAGCGGCCGATCCATGCTGTTGCGGCGCACGTTCTGGATGCGGGCGGCGTGCTCGCCTCCCTCGGTCACCCGGCCGAAGGCGGCATAGCTGCCGTCCAGGTGCGGGGCCACGCCGGTCATGATAAAGAACTGGCTGCCGGCGCTGTTGGGCCGCATGCTGCGCGCCATGCTCAGCACGCCCACGGTGTGCTTGAGCGGGTTATTGATGCCGTTGCGGGCAAACTCGCCGCGGATGGAATACCCCGGGCCGCCCATGCCGGTGCCCTCCGGGTCGCCGCCCTGGATCATAAATCCCGGGATCACCCGATGAAAGATCAGCCCGTCATAGAAGCCGCTGTTGGCCAGGGCCACAAAGTTGCCCACGCTCTGGGGCGCGTACTCCGGGTAAAGCTCGCCGCGCATCACGCCGCCGTCCTTCAGGGTAATTATAAACGTGGGATGAAAGTAATCTTGCATGGATCTTCCTCCTGATGGTTTTATAGCTATAATCTACCATAATAAATATACCGCCGCCCGGCCCGTTTGTCAATGCGGGGTTTTTGCGGATCTATAGTTTTAATCTATCACCAGAGCAAGAAAACGGATATAGCTTTATGACCCCCAAACCCATTGACGCGCTGGGCGAAAGCGTGATAATATGCTGTCATTCTCAAGAAAGGAACCCGCCGGGCAGCGCGAGACGCCTTCGCCGCCCTGGGGAGGGGTGATCCCGATGCCAATGCCATTGATCGGCGGAAGCCGAACGCGAATGTGCGCCGCGCCCCGTTTTTGATCCCGCCGCGCCCTGACTGAATAATAATTAAGGAGATAATTAAAATGAAAAAGCTGACCGCCCTTTTGATCGCCCTGATCCTGACCCTGACCGCCTCCGCCGCCCTGGCTGATACGCTGATCATCGGCATCCCGGATGACGGCACCAACCTGAGCCGCGGCATCAAGCTGCTGGAGACCGCCGGCCTGATCGAGGTGGATCCCGCCGCGGGCTACACCCCGGAGATCAAGGACGTAACCAAATACATTTACGATATCGAGATTTCCCCCGTGGCCGCCAACACCCTGACCTCCACCCTGGTGGATTACGCCGCGGCCACCATCAACGGCACCTACGCCATCCCCTTCGGCCTGATCCCCTCGGAGAACGGCCTGATCATCGAAAAGCAGAGTGAAGCCGGCGATAACCCCTACGTCAATATCATCGCCGCCCGCGCCGCCGACGCCGAGAACCCGATCTATCAGACCATCGTGGCGGCCTATCAGACCCAGTACGTGGCCCAGTTCCTGCTGGTCAACTACAAGGAAGCCTTCTTCCCGGCCTTCGATTACGATCCGAACTTCACCGTGGAGGACGGCTGGGCCGAGAGCGTGATCGCCTATGAATCCCCCAAGGAGGGCAAAACCGTGGTGCGCGTGGGCGTCTGCGGCGCCAACAACGATCAGTGGAAGGCCGTGCAGCAGGTGCTGGACGAGCAGGAAGCGGGCATCTACATCGAGCTGGTGGAATTTGACGCCTACAACCTGCCCAACGAGGCCCTGAACAGCGGCGATATCGATCTGAACGCCTTCCAGCACAAGGCCTACATGAACAACGACGCCGCCAACAACGGCTACGAGGTGGTGGCCATCGGCGATACCCTGATCGCTCCCCTGACCCTGTACAGCCAGAACTTCGATTCTGTGGACGCCATCAAGGAGGCCGCGGGCCTGCTGGAGTAACGGCGTATACCCGATCGCTTTTCATCGACCGTTGCCGCGCCAGCCGCGGCAACGGCCTTTCAACGCTTGATCCTTTTTTTTCGGAGACTGCATATGATCGAGATTACCAACCTGAGCAAAACCTTCGCCCTCAAGGGCCGCACGGTGGACGCGGTGCGGGATGTATCGCTTACCATTGAGGACGGCGATATCTTTGGCGTGATCGGCTATTCCGGCGCGGGCAAAAGCACGCTGGTGCGCTGCCTCAATCTGCTGGAAACGCCGGACAGCGGCAAGCTTCAGATCAACCAATCCGGCCTGATCACCATCGAGGGCGGCAAGGTATACCACGGCCCGGATAAAAAGCCCATGCGGGAAAAGCAGCTGAACGCCATGCGCCGCTCCATCGGCATGATCTTTCAGCATTTTAACCTGCTGGACCGCTCCACGGTGTTTGAAAACGTGGCCTATCCGCTGAAGTACAGCGGCATGAGCCGGGCAGAAATCAGCGAGCGCGTGATGGAAATGCTGAAGCTGGTGGACCTGACCGAGAAGCGCGACGCCTACCCCAGCCAGCTTTCCGGCGGCCAGAAGCAGCGCGTGGCCATCGCCCGCGCCCTGGCCAACCATCCCCAGGTGCTGCTCAGCGACGAGGCCACCAGCGCCCTGGACCCGGACGCCACCGAGAGCATCCTTTCACTTTTGCGTTCGCTGAACGAAAAGCTGGGGCTCACCATCGTGATGATCACCCACGAGATGGCGGTGATCAAATCCATCTGCCGCCACGTGGCGGTGATGGAGGACGGCCGGGTGGTGGAGCAGGGCAGCGTATACGATATCTTTGCCCACCCCAAGCAGGATATCACCAAGCACTTTGTGGCCAGCGCCTCGGCGCTCAACCGCGTGGATAAGCTGATGGCGGAGGATTCGCCGCTGGTGGCCGTGGGCAAGGGCGAATTGCTTGTCAAGCTGCTCTTCTCCCGCAACAGCGTGGGCGATTCGGTGATCAGCCAGATCTCCCGGGATTTTAACGTATCCATCAATATCGTGCTGGCCAGCGTGGAGGTGCTGGAGGGCGCGCCCCTGGGCGGCATGGTGGCCATCGTAAAGGGCGACGCCGATAAGGTGAACGCCGCCCTGCAATGGCTGAACGATCATCAGGTGGAAGTGGAGGTGCTGCGCCGTGGATGAATTTTTGAAGCAATGGATCCCCAATGTGATCGCCTATAAAAGCCGGTTTCTGACCAGCCTGAGCCAGACAGGGGAAATGACGCTGCGCAGCGGGCTGATCGCCTTTGCCATCGGCCTGGCCCTGGGCGTGGTGCTCACCGTATGCAAAAAGGACGGCATCCGCCCCAACGCCATCATCTATCGCGTGGTGGACGTCTTTGTCAATCTGTTCCGCGCCATCCCCTTTATTATCCTGCTCATCTTCCTGATCCCCTTTACCCGCATGCTGGTGGGCACGGCCATCGGCGTCAAGGGCGCGCTGGTGCCCCTGGTGTTCGGCTGCGTGCCCTTCTATACCCGCCAGGTGGAGGCCGCCCTGGCCTCGGTGGACGGCGGCAAGGTGGAGGCTGCCCGCAGCATGGGCAGCAGCACCCTGGGCATTATCTTCCGCGTTTATCTGCATGAGGCGGTGCCCGATCTGATCCGCGCCACCACCATCACCGCCATCAGCCTCATCGGTCTGACCACCATGGCCGGCGCGGTGGGCGCGGGCGGTATCGGCAGCTTCGCCATCAATTACGGCCAGAACCAGAACCACCAGGATATCGTCAACGTATGCGTGATCATCCTGCTGGTGTTCGTATCGCTTTTGCAGTTCCTGGGCACGCTGATGGCGCGCCGCACCACCAACCGCGGGCTTTTCCGCCGGGGAGATCAAAAATGAGAAAGACCATCTGTGCTTATGTGGATCGGCAGAACGCCGTCTATCGGCAGATCGCCCTGGATATCCACGCCCATCCCGAGGTGAGCAATTACGAGTTTTTCGCCTGCCAGCGGCTCAGCGAGCAGCTGCGCGCCGAGGGCTTCCAGGTGCAGGTGGATGTGGCCGGGCACCGCACGGGCTTTACCGGCGCGTATAAATCCGGCAAGCCCGGCCCGGTGCTGGTATTTCTGGCGGAGTACGACGCCCTGGCGGGGCTGGGCCACGGCTGCGGGCACAACCTGTTTGGCCCCACCAGCCTGCTGGCCGCGGCGGCGCTCAGGCAGGTGATCGATGAGGCCGGCGGCGAGGTGCGCGTATACGGCACGCCCGGCGAGGAGGGCGGCGAGAACGGCAGCGCCAAGGGCAGCTTTGTGCGGGAAGGATACCTGAAGGATGTGGACGCCGCCCTGTGCGTGCATCCCGGCGACAAGCACATTGCCACCACCCGCACCCTGGCCTGCGCGCCGGTGGATATCGAGTTTTGGGGCAAGCCCTCCCACGCGGCCAGCGCGCCGGAGCAGGGCATCAACGCCCTGGATGCGCTGATCCTGACCTACAACGGCATCAACGCTCTGCGCCAGCACGTTACCGACGACGTGCGCATGCACGGCATCATTACCAGCGGCGGCCAGGCGCCCAATATCGTGCCGGAGTACGCCGCGGGCAAGTTTTTCCTGCGGGCGGCCACCGCCCCGGGGCTGGAAAACGTGTATCAGCGGGTGGAGCAGATCGTCGCGGGCGCGGCGGCCATGACCGGCGCCCGGGGCCGCATGCAGCCCAGCCAGAACCGGGTGGAAAACACCATCCTGACCCCTGCCTTCGACGCGGTGTACGCCCGGGAGATCGCCGGGTTCGGCATTGCTCTGGGCGTATCGGACAGCAAGGTGGGCATCGGCTCCAGCGATGTGGGCAATATCTCCCAGGTGGTGCCCACCATCCAGCCCACCATCTGCATCACCGACGGCCCCACCCCCTGGCACAGCGAGGCGTCCAAGGCCGCGTCCTGTTCCGAAAAAGGCCTGGCCTCCATCGCCCTGGGCGCAAAGTGCCTGGCGCTCACCGCCCTGGATCTGATCCAGGATCCGGCGCTGCTGGCGGAGATCAAAGCGCAGCACGCCCAGGCCGTGGCGGCGCAGTGACGGGGGAGGGGAACGAACGGGGGCGTTCCTTCTTGGACGATACGCCCCGCGCTACTGCCTGCGGCAAGCGCGGGTTTCGGATGGCGATTCGCGGAATCGCCCATCCTCAGT
>CADAHU010000025.1:17577-23530 GCA_902787835.1 uncultured Eubacteriales bacterium | reverse complement strand
CCCCAGTATACATGGCCCGAATTAGGGGCTTCGGGGAAATGCCCTGCGGGGATGCGATACATGAATCACCAGCGCATAATCGCCCCGCGTCCCGGTGACGGTTACATATTATAGCACAATCAAAGCCGGTTTGCAAGCCCTGAAACGGGAGAAAGTTTTGAAAAATTTATCAAAAATCCGGCGAGAGGCGCGGCTGCCCGTTTGCCGGCGGGATGGATGCGGGCCGGGGGAGAGGATCACCAGAAAAAAGGCGGATAAACCGGCGGAAAAGCCCTAAATTTCTTCAAAATACATGTTTACAGGCCATGATAAAATGGTAGGCGTGGTTTTCAGAACCGTGCGCGCGGGGAGCCGCTGCTCCAACGGCCTGCTGCGCATACGGCATTTACGAAAAACGGGGCAGCCACCCCCAAGAGGAGGAAACACCTATGACCATCAACAAGGCTGAAATCATGCAGCAGTACGCCCGCCACGAAGGCGACACCGGTTCTCCCGAAGTTCAGGTCGCTCTGCTCACCGCTCGCATCAACCATCTGAACGAGCATCTGAAGCTGAACAAGAACGACCATTTGGTCAGCGCCGTGGTCTGCTGGACTACCTGAAGAAGACCGATATCGAGCGCTACCGCGCGCTGGTGGCTCAGCTGGGTCTGCGCAAGTAAGCGCAAGGAAGAAGCTAACGGAACGCTTTTGCGGTCCTACCGCAGAAGCCCCGTTAGCTTTTCTGTTATGGATGCGGATGCAGGTGCGCCGCATCTGGAAGAAGATGTGGAGGAGAGAGAAAAACAATGGAAAACAAGACTTACACCATGGACTTTGCGGGCTATCCGCTGTCCTTCAACTTCGGCCATTACGCCGAGCAGGCTGACGGCAGCGTGCTGGTCCGCATGGGCGATACCGCCGTGCTGGTCAACGTGTGCGCTTCTGATACCCCCCGTGAGGGCGTGGATTTCTTCCCCCTGGCGGTGGATTTTGAAGAGAAGCAGTACGCCGTGGGCAAGATCCCCGGCGGCTTCATCAAGCGCGAAGGCCGTCCCACCGAGAAGGCGACCCTGACCTGCCGCCTGATCGACCGTCCCCTGCGCCCGCTGTTCCCCAAGGGAATGCGCAACGACGTGCAGGTGGTGGCCACCGCTCTGTCCGTGGATACCAATATTCCCCCGGAGATCCCCGCCATGCTGGGCTCCTCCATCGCCCTGGCCATCAGCGATATTCCCTGGGCCGGCCCCACGGGCTCTGTGCACGTTGGCATGGTGGATGGCAAGTATGTGCTGATGCCCAATGAGGAGCAGCGAGAAAAGAGCAAGATCAGCCTGTACGTGGCCGGCACCAAAGACGCCATCATGATGGTGGAAGCGGGCGCCAACGAGGTTTCCGAGGATACCATGCTGGACGCCATCCTGTTTGCCCATGAGGCCATCAAGGAGCTGGTTGCCTTCCAGGAGAAGATCATTGCCGAGATCGGCAAGGAAAAGCGCGATTTCCCGCTGAACGTGACCGGCGATGACGTCACCGCCGCCGTCCGCGAGTATGCCTATGATAAGGCCGTTTGGTCCTTTGATACCTTTGACCGTGGCGAGCGCCAGGACCGCGAGGAGCAGGTGAAGCAGGAAGTGCTGGAGCACTTTGCCGATATCTTCCCCGAGCGTGAAGCCGAGGTGGCCGACGCCCTGTATTACCTGAATAAAGAAGTGATGCGCCGCCGCATCCTGGATAAGGGCATCCGCGCCGATGGCCGCCAGATCAAGGAGATCCGCCCCATCTGGTGCGAGACCGGCGTGCTGGCCCGCACCCATGGCAGCGCCGTGTTTACCCGCGGCCAGACCCAGGCCCTGACCGTTACCACCCTGGGCAGCCTGCGCGAGGTGCAGGTGCTGGATGGCCTGTCCAACGAGGAGAGCAAGCGCTACATCCATCATTACAACATGCCGCCCTATGCCACCGGCGAGGCTGGCCGCATGAAGGCTCCCGGCCGCCGCGAGATCGGCCATGGCGCCCTGGCGGAGCGCGCGCTGCTGCCCGTGATCCCCGATGAGGCCGAGTTCCCCTACGCCCTGCGTCTTGTCAGCGAGATCCTGAGCTCCAACGGCTCCTCCTCCATGGCCTCCGTGTGCGGCAGCACCCTGAGCCTGATGGACGCCGGCGTGCCCATCAAGGCGCCCGTCGCCGGCGTGGCCATGGGCCTGATCAAGGATGACAAGAGCGACAAGGTGGTTGTGCTCAGCGATATCCAGGGCCTGGAAGACTTCCTGGGCGATATGGACTTCAAGGTGGCCGGCACCCAGAACGGCATCACCGCCATCCAGATGGATATCAAGATCAAGGGCATCGGCCGCGATATCCTCAAGCAGGCGCTGACCCAGGCCGAGGAAGGCCGCATGCACATCCTCAAGATCATGCTGGATTGCCTGCCCGCTCCCCGCGATCATATGAGCCCCTACGCGCCCAAGATCATCTGCTTCAACATCAATCCTGATAAGATCCGCGAGGTCATCGGCTCCGGCGGCAAGATGATCAACAAGATCATCGCCGAAACCGGCGTCAAGATCGATATCGAGGATGATGGCCGCGTGTCCATCGCCACCCCCGATGAGGAAGCCGCCAACAAGGCCAAGCGCATCATCGAGGGCATCGTGAAGGATATCGAGGTGGGTGAGGTGTATCAGGGCAAGGTGGTGCGCATCCTCTCCACCATGGGCGCCTTCGTGGAGCTGCTGCCCGGCAAGGACGGCCTGCTGCATATCAGCAAGCTGGCTAACGAGCGCGTGGAGAAGGTGGAAGACGTGCTGAACATTGGCGATGAGGTGGAGGTCAAGGTTTCCGAGATAGACAGCCAGGGCCGTGTGAACCTGATCCGCAACGATATCGTGTATACCCGTTCCACCGCGCCCCGGGGCGACCGGAACGGCGAGCGCCGCCGTCCTCCCCGTCGGGAATCCAACAACGATTAATTAAACCTACTGCAAAAGACAGGAGCCGGGCGAGCCTGGCTCCTGCTTGCAGTTTATGGACAAGGGCCCAAAGGAAAGGCAGACGCAGTGATGACCATACAGCAAGGGGATTCCGGCGAGATTTGCACGCCTGTTGATTTCTTTTCCGCGTACATAAAAAAGCACAGCAGATCCTACGTCATCATGATGGCCATGATCATCCTGTTTGAAATCGTGATGATCGTGCGGGCGGCCTTCCGCTTTGATCTGTCCAATCACCGACATCTGCTGTATCTGGCCTCTTATATCCTGCTGCTGCTGGTTTCGGCGGCAGGGCTTTATGGGATCGATCGGCACAGCAAGGGCAGGGTCAGCGCCAAGGGCATTACCATTGCCCTGCACAGCTATTGCACCATGATCATCCTGTGGTCGCTGATCGTATCCTGGCTGGATCTGAGCGCGGATGGCACGCCCATCGTGTACCTGACGGTGATCATGGCCATCAGCGGACTGACTGTCGTCTATCCGCTCTATTATTTGATTGCCGCGCCGCTCTCCTTCCTTGCGATGCTCTCCTTTAACCTTGCGGCGGAGCTTAGGTATTTTACCGAGAGCGGCAGCGGGCTGTATTTTAACCTGGTCATCGTGCTGCTGGTATCGCTGGTGATCGCTATCCATCATTACCGGGTCAGCTACCAGGCCATGGCCATGTCCCAGCACCTGCACCGGCTTTCCTATACCGATCAGCTGACCGGACTGTATAACCGCCGCATGTTTGAGCAGGAAATGCAGCAGATCAGCGATAAGGACCGGGCAGCGGCCATCGGCGTCATCGACCTGGATCATTTTAAGCAGATCAACGATAAAAACGGCCACGATTTTGGCGATGCCTGCCTGATCAAAACCGGGGAGCTGCTGCGGGAGAACTTCGGTGAGTGCGCCTACCGCATCGGCGGGGACGAGTTTATCGTCATCACCGGAAATATGGATCAGCAAAGCGCGCGGGAGGGCATTGAACGCATCAACCGCGGGCTGGAAGCCGCCTTCCCGGGAAAGAGCATTTCGCTCTGCGGCGGCTTCCGCTTCCGCGCTGCCTGCAGCGGCGCGGAAGGCGATGATTTGATCCATGCGGCGGATCAGGCGCTGTACCGGGCCAAGGCGGCCGGCGGACGCCAGTGCTGCTTTGCCGGGGAATAACGCATAATCAGCTTCAGCAAATATTGAGGTATAAACATGGTAGAACAATTTACGCTGCCCAATGGTCTGCGCGTCATCGCGGAGCCGCTGCCCCATCTGCGCTCGGTATCCATCGGCGTATGGGTGCGCGCGGGCTCCATCCTGGAAAAGCCGGAGGAAAACGGGCTTTCCCATTTTATCGAGCATTTGGCCTTCAAGGGTACGGAGCGCCGCAGCGCCCGGCAGATCGCCCAGGAGATGGACGCCGTGGGCGGATACCTGAACGCCGCCACCAGCAAGCTGAGCACCACCTATTATGCCAAGGTGATCGATGAGGATCTGGAATTGGCCGCCGATATCCTGTCCGACATCGTGATCCATCCGGCCTATGATCCCAGGGAGATGGATAAGGAGCGCTCGGTGGTGCTGGAGGAGATCAGCATGACCGATGACAGCCCGGAGGATGTGGCGTACGATCTGGTGGCGGAGGCCATGTTTGGCGATCAGCCCCTGGGACGCACCATCCTGGGGCCGCGCGGCATCATCGAGGGCTGCGCCAGGGAGGATATCCTGGCCTACCGCGCCCGGCATTACAGCCCCATGAACGCCTGCGTGGCGGTGGCGGGCAATTTTGAAATAGCGCAGCTGCGGGAGATCCTGAACCGGTACTTTGGCGACTGGCAGGGAAGCGCGGGGGAGATGTACCCGGTAAATCTGGTCAACCGGCAGCCCCAGGTGCTGACCGCCGAAAAGGATACCGAGCAGGCGCATATCTGCCTGGGCTACACCGGCATCGAGCTGGGCAGCGAGGATGTATACGCCATGGCGGTGTTCAACAGCGTATTGGGCGGCGGCATGAGCAGCCGGCTGTTCCAGCGCATTCGCGAGGAGAGCGCCATGGCCTACAGCGTGTACAGCGCCCCCAGCGCTTACCCTCACTGCGGCGATTTTACAGTGTATGCAGCCGTATCGCCCAAAAATGTGAAAACGGTGGTGGGCCAGATCGACGAGGAAATCGAAAAGCTGCTCACTGAGGGCATCACGGAGGAGGAATTCCGCATGGCCAAGGCGCAGCTCAAGGGCGGGTTTATCCTGGGCCAGGAGAGCGCCTATAACCGCATGAACGGCATGGGCAGCAATCTGGCGCTGATGAACCGCTATATCCCCACCGAGGAGACCATCCGCCGCATTGAGGCTGTTACCCGCCAGGACGCCCAGCGCGTGGCGGAAGAGACGCTGCGCGGTCCTCGGTCCGAAGCCTATGTGGGCCGTAAAATCGATAAATACGTCAAGAAATAACGGAGGCGCACCATGGACAGACTGGATGAGATCTTCCGCATGCAGCAGGCGCTCAACGATGATATCATTGCCCGCCGCCATCTGGAGGGCATCAGCAATACCGAATGGATCCAGAAGCAGACCCTGGCCATGCTCAGCGAGATGGCCGAGCTGCTGAACGAAGTCAACTTCAAATGGTGGAAAAATCCCAAGCCCGTGGATGATCACGCGGTCATGACGCCCCAGGAGATGTACGATATCTACATGGAAAAGAACAAGGAGAACTTCAACCGCCAGCTGGGCCTGAGCAAAAAGGAAGGCTATAAAGCGCCGGACTGATAGCGGATCTGCTGCGAGTGATCAAATTGGAATAGGCAGGGGAAGGGGAACGAACGGGAGCGTTCCTTCTTGGACGATACGCCCCGCGCTACTGCCTGCGGCAAGCGCGGGAATCCTGGCCCTACGGCCAGCGCAAGCGAACGGATGGCGATTCGCGGAATCGCCCATCCTCAGTCTGCCTTTGGCAGACGCTACCCAAGAAGGAACCGAAGAAGGCTGCGTTTGTCGCCG
>CADAHU010000025.1:0-17559 GCA_902787835.1 uncultured Eubacteriales bacterium | reverse complement strand
GCAAAGCGCACCGCTGAACAAAGGGAAAATCCCTGAAAAATGAACAAGCTCATTTTTCAGGGATTTTCCCTTTGTTCTTTTTGCCCGGGAACTCGCTTGCAGACCATAAACAAACTGGCGGAAACAAGTTTCTCTTTCCCCGTGCTGTCATCCAGAATGAAGCGTTTGCTTGTGTCTGCCAAAGGCGGGGAGGAATTCCCCCGCAGGCGGACATGCCAACAAACATTTGTAAACACTCCTTATGCTGTCATCCTGAGCCCTGCGTTCGCTTGCGCCTGCCAACGGCAGGGAGGATCTCCCTCCGCAGACGGTCAGGGACTCGTAACACTGACGGCGTACCCATGCATCATTTCCGCCAACAGGGAGATTCTTCGCACGGCCCATCCGTATAGGGCCGGCTCAGAATGACAGCGTCGGGTGGGCGGATCCTTGTTCGTTAGCTTATCAGACACTTGCCCATCTTTAGCCCACTAACAGCAGTGGTCTCAAAACTGCCCTTTCTGCTTCTCTTTCCGGCTCGGAAAGAGAAGGCCCTCGTAGCTCCCGTTCGTACCTTTCTTCGTCAAATCCTAATATGTATGTTATTCTTCCCAGAAATTCCCGCCGGCCCGGCCGCGGCCCTGGAAGCCTCGCTGATGCCGGTAGCAGGCGTCGCAAAGGCGGTAGGGCCAGTTCCAGGGCAGGCGTTTTTTGCAGGAGCGGCAGGTTTTTTGCTGCAGCTTCTGGGTGGAGAGGATGTGGATGATGCCCCGGGAGATCAGATCCTTGCGGCGCTGGATCTCGTCCAGCACATCATCGGGATCCTCCAGGAAAAGGCGGGCGTAGTTGTAATACAGATCGCAGCGGCGATAATCGGCCTCCAGGCCATCCAGCATATAGATCGTGCATTCCTCGGGGTCCAGCATCCCGGGAATTTCGTTCAGCACCTCCACGTGCTGGCCGATGCATTCCGCGTGGTACATGGTTTTCCACCGGGCCAGCAGATCGGGCTCGGTCTCGTCAAAGGGGATGCACAGGAAGCGGTACAGCAGCGTTTTATCGGTATGCTTGGTTTCCATCATGCCGGCCAGCGCAGCCATGCGGGCGGTGGACGCCTTGGAAAAGCAGCCCTTGTCCTGCATGGCCATCCATTGGTTGATGATCTGGGTCAGCGGCAGGGGAATGCCCAGCAGCGATTCGGGAAAACGGATCACCGCCTCGGTGAGCGGCAGCAGCGGCTTGTTCAGGGCGTTGGCCACCAGGCTTTTGAACCCGAAGGCGTTCACATAGCCCACGTCATAGATGCCGTAGCGTCCCGCCCGGCCGGCGATCTGCTTGATCTCCGCGTCGGTGAGCGTGCGGGTGATATCGCCGTCGTATTTTTCCGATTCCAGGAATACCACCCGCTCGATGGGCAGGTTCATGCCCATGGCGATGGCGTCGGTGGAGACCACCACCTCGGTCTCGCCCTGGTGGAAGCGCTCCGCCTGATCCCGGCGTACGTCCGGCGGCAGCGCGCCGTAGATCAGCGATACCCGGAAGCCGTGACTCTTGAGCTCCGCGGCCACGGCATGCACCCGGGCCTTGGAAAAGACGATCAGCGCGTCGCCGGGGCGCACTGAGGAAGGAAACTGGAATCCCTCCTTCTCCACCGCCAGCGGGGTCATGCGCTCGTGGCGCACGATGGTCAGCTCGTCCCCGCAGTCCTCTATCATGCGCACCAGCAGCCCCTCGGCGTCCGGGGAGGCGCAGGCGTGGATCTCCTCGGCGCAAAGCCCCAGGATCGCCGCCGTCCAGGCGCCGCCCCGGTCGCGATCGGCGATCATCTGGCATTCATCGATCACCGCCACGTCGTAATGCGCCGTCAGGTTGGCCATCTCCACCGTGGAGGATTGCACCCGGCTGCCCGGCACGCGGATCTGCTCCTCGCCGGTCACCAGCGAGCAGGGCACGTCATCCAGGTTCAGGGTTTCAAATTGCTCCGCCGCCAGCAGGCGCAGCGGCCCCAGATAGATGCCGTGGGACGCGCCGCGCAGGCGCTGCACGCCCTCGTAGGTTTTGCCGGAATTGGTGGGCCCCAGGTGCAGGATGAACCGCCGCCGCATGCTCCGGGCCAGGGGATACAGATCGCGGTAGTGCTCCGGAATGGCGCTGAGCAGGGCGGTGCGGATCTTTTGCTCCTTGGCATAGGCCGCGTCGGCCTGCTTCTGCAGGCGGGAAAGGGAGGCGTTTTCCATAAGCAGCGCCTGCAGCCGCTCCGGGGGAAAGCGCTTTTTTACTTCGCCGATGATGGCGTACTTGGCCTGCCTGATCGCCGTACGCAGGTGGGTGGCGATGGTCTCGCCAGAGGGCAGCCGCACAGCGCCCGCGGCGGAAAGATCGGGATATGGGCGGTTCAGCTCCCGCTGCAGCAGCGTGCTCAGCGATTGGGGAAAATACGCCTGCTGGAGCGTGCCGGCGGAAACGCCCTTTTCAAAGGCGTTCCGGAGCACATAGGGCACGATCTCCAGAATGTGCTGATCCCTGCGCACCAGGCCGCTCAGATCGCCCCGGCGCAGGTATTTTTCCACCTTTTGCTCCGCCAGACCGGCCAGGCGCTTCAGCTGGGATTTATAATACTGCTCCGGAGCCTTCCGCTCCAGCAGCGCCAGCGCCTCCCGGGCGCGCTCCAGCGATACCCGGCTGCGGTCCACCGAGCGCAGGAAAGGCAGGCTGATTTCATGGCCCTGCTCCGCCTCCTGGCAGATCAGCCCCTCCAGCCGCTCAAACTCGATCTGGTGCTCCTCCAGGATCAGTTCGCCCCGCAGCAGCGCCTGGCATACCTTGTCCTTGCGCTTGAGGCGGTACAGGGCGTTTTCAAAGGTTTGGCTCTTCAGGTATTTTTCCTTTTCCGCCGGGGTCATGCCCCGGGTTTCAGCCTTGACCTTGTGCAGGGCATGCTGATAGAGCGCCTGTTCCCGCTCCCGGGACAGCGCCTGCGCGTACAGCGTCAGCGCTTGCTGCTGCTCCATGCCCTCACCTCATCCTTCCTGATTATTCTTGCCGGGTCCACAGCGCGGCATACAGGATGCGCAGCGCGCACTGATCCAGCTGCTCCCGGGACAGGCGCTGATCGTTCAGCCCGTCCAGCGCGTCGGCAATCTCCCGGCGGTCGCTCTCCCGGCCGGGCATGACCACATCGTTGCCTGCCCTGATGCATTTGGCGGCGGAGGAACCGTGCCCGCCGTTGGTGGTGGTCCAATCGGTCATGATAAAGCCGCCGAAGCCCCATTCCCGCCGTGCCACCACGGTGCAAAGATCGCGGCTGTTGGCGGTGTGCACGCCGTTTACCTTGTTGTAAGAGGTCATGATGGACAGGGGCTGGGCGGTTTTGACGGCGATCTCAAAGCCCTTCAGGTACAGCTCCCGCAGCGCGCGCTCCGATACCACGGCGTTGACGCCCATGCGGTTGTCCTCCTGGTTGTTGCAGGCGTAATGCTTGATGGTCACGCCGGTATGCCGCCGCTGCACACCCCGGGTGATGGCCGCCGCCATCAGGCCGGAGATCAGCGGATCCTCGGAGAAATATTCAAAGTTGCGGCCGCACAGGGGATTGCGGTGGATGTTGAGTCCCGGCGCCAGCCAGACCGCCACGCCAAAGAAGCGCATCTCCTCGGCGATCTGCGCGCCCACGGTTTCCAGCAGCGCGGGATCAAAGCTCTGCGCCAGCAGCGTGCCCACCGGGATGGCGGTGGCAAACTGCCAGTGGGATTCCGCGCCCGCATGGGTCTCCATGTGGCCGAAGAACCGGTTGGCCAGGCCCTCAAAGCGGGTCATGCGGTAGATGGCGCCGGTGTCCGGATTGGTCTCGTAGCGCTTCTGCAGGCGCAGCCCCGCAGGGCCGTCGGCCAGCACCATGGCGGGCACGCCCTTTTCCGGGATGCGCAGGGTCTCCCCGGCGGCCCCGGGCACAGCGTTGCCCGATTCGCCAATGGCGTCGGTGGCCCAGGCGCTGGGCATGCCCACGCACAGGCGCACCTTTTCCTCCTCGGTCAGGGAGGCCAGCAGGGATTTGGCCTGCTCCAGCAGCGCCGCATCGGTATCCGGCGCGGCGGGCGTGACCGGTCGCACCGCGCTGTCCATGGGAATGGCGGGCAGAGATTCAGCCATCTGTTCCCGCGCTGCTTCCCAGGCCACCCTGCGCTCCGCCGGGGGCGTGATCTCCTTCAGGGAATCCAGCAGCTCGCATACGTTTTCAAGCTGGCCGATCATCCGGGTGCCCTGCAGGGTCAGGCGGGCGATGGGGGCATACGCTTCGGCGCTCTCGCCCAGCAGCAGGATGTAATCGCCCTGCTCCAGCACCCAGGCCGCCTTGCCGGTGCGGTAGGAGGCCAGCGATTCGATGGGGAAGCGCAGCGTCAGCGTTTCGGACTCTCCCGGAGCCAGCAGGCCGGTTTTGCCAAAGGATACCAGGCGCTTGAACTCCTTTGCCTGCTCCTTCTGCGGGCAGGCGGCATAGAGCTGGGCCACCTGCCGGCCGGGGAGCGAGCCGATGTTGGTCACCCGCACCTGAACGGTCACGCGGCCCTCCGCCGCCGCAACGCTTTCCGCTTCCTGCCGGAAGGCGGTGTAGGAAAGGCCATAGCCAAAGGGATAGCGGGGCTTTACGCCAAAGGCGTCAAAATACCGATAGCCCACATAGATGCCGTCGGTATAGAACTCCTCGTGCAGGTTGCCATCCCGATGGGAAAAATGCGCGCTGGAGGGATAATCCGCATATTGGTACGCCCAGGAATCGGTGAGCCGGCCCGCCGGGTTCACCCGGCTGCTGAGCACGTCGGCTGCCGCATGGCCGCTGTCACAGCCCGCCTGGCCCATCAGCAGCAGGGCGGAAACGGGCAGCGTATCCATAAAGGAAAGATCGATGATCCCGCCCACGTTGAGCAGCACGATCAGCGGCTTGCCCGCCTGGCTCAGGGCTTCAAGCTCCCGGCTTTCCAGATCGGACAGCAGGTAATCCCCGGGGGCAAATTTGCGGTCCGCGGCCTCGCCGGAGGAGCGGCTGATCACATACACCAGGGCCTCGGCTTCCGCCGTATCCTGCGCCGTGATGGGCAGATCCACGGCCTGGCAGAGCATGCTCACGTGGGCTATGTACAGCTTTTCCGGGTCCTTTTCCGGGCCCGCGGCGGCATAGATCCCATCGATCCACTGCTGCCGCGCGGCGGTATAGAGCCGGTCGTATTCGTCCAGATAGCGGCTGTTCACGATGGTGAAGCCCTGGGCGCGAAGACCCTCCTCCACGCTGACCACGTCCCGGCTGTTCACATCGCCGCTGCCCGTTCCGCCCTTGATGGTATGCCGGGCGCCCAGACCGAACAGCGCCAGCCTGGCGCCGGCACGCAGCGGCAGCGCGCCGTTATTATGCAGCAGTACCATGCCGTCGGCGGCGGCCATGCGGGAAAGCTCCCGGCCCCGGCGCTCCAGCGGCAGTACATCCTCGTTCATTTGTCCCGGATAAAAAGCGCACATAGTTAGCCTCCTTACAGATCATCGGGCATGGGGTAAAAGCAGGGACGCTCCAGCAAATGCTTGTTGGGGGAATGGAGGGCCAGCAGCACCCGCCCGCCTTTATCGCGGAACAGCATGCCATGGCCGCCGTCGGATTCAAACAGCGGATCCAGCTGGGAAAAACGGCCGTCGATCTCGCCGTTATCGGAGACCGCCAGCCCCTGGGTATAGCCGCCCTGGGAGAAGGAGGACCACAGGCACAGCAGCCGCCCGACCCGGTCCCGCCACAGGAAGGGCCCATCGGTCACGTATCCGGTGATGCCGGAGGAATGTCGCACGGGCTGCACCCAGGGCGCTTCGGACGCCTTGAACAGCAAAAAAGGCTCGCCTGCCGCCGCCTGCAGGTCATCCGCCAGCGGCAGCGCCCAGATCTCCCCGTCCCCGGCCTGCACCCATTCATGGCAGAACACCATATAGGGCCTCCCAGCGGCATCGGCATAAAAGGTGCCGTCCAGACATTCCCATTCCGGCGGCGTCACCGGGCCCTCCGACCAGGGGATGAAGGGCCCCAGGGGCGTATCGGCCCGCAGGATTGCCGTGCCCCGGCGGCGGGTCTCATTTTTGAAGCTGGCGAACATGTAAAACGCGCCCTGCCAGGGATGCACCTCCGGGGCCCAATAGTTGCGGTCCGCCCAAAAGCTGCCGTCGTTTTCAAAGCAGGGGAGGGGATCGCTGAAGGCTTTCAGATCCCCGCTGGTGTATACATCAAAGCCCGTGGCCGGGCCCCAGCAGTCGGCCCCGCGGGTGCCATACAGGTAATAGGTATCCCCGTGCAGCAGCACAAAGGGATCGCGGATGTTGATTTGATCAGCTGTCAGCATGGCGTCTGTTCCTTCCCTTCTGCGCCATGGGCGCGGCGGTATTGCAGCGGCGTTTCCCCGGTCAGCTGCTTGAAGCGGCGGATAAAGCTGCCGGAATCATAATAGCCCACCTGGGCGCTGATATCGCGGATGGTCAGATCGGTTTTGGCCAGCAATCCCTTGGCGTGCTCCACCCGCAGCAGCGTCAGGTAATCCAGCGGCGTCATGCCCGTGCGCTCCTTGAAGGACAGGCTGAGCCGGGTGGTGGACAGATCAAAGGATTCGGCGATGGCCGCCATGGAGATTTCCGGATCGCTGAAGTGCGCCTCCATATAGCGCACCACCTGGTCGATCTCATCCTCCTCCCCGGGGGCTTCCTCGGCTGCGGCGTCGGTGCCGGCCATCAGCGTATCGCAAAGCCGCCGCAGCAGCTCGTCCAGATCGTCAATGGATTGGCAGGAGGAGAGCGAAAAGATATCGTAAAACTCCCGGGCCGTGCGGCCGGAGGAGAACTCCGCCGCCTGGGCGCGGGTCAGGGTATCGATCACATGGTTATAGATCATGCGGAAGGCGAAGGGAGACATGTTGGTGGTCTTGAGGAACACCAGCAGCTCGTTGATCCGCTGATCCAGCAGCCCGCGGTTGCCCAGCGCCACGGCCTGGCTGATGGAATGGGTCAGCTTTTCGGCTTTGGGCAGGATATCGCTCATATTGGAGGAGATGGCCGCGTAGGCCAGCACCTGCTGCCCGCCCATGACGAAGCGGTTATCGAAGGCCGCCGCGGCTTCCAGGTAGGCGGCGGGCGCTTCCGTCAGATCGCTGTGCAGGGCGGACATGGCGGTAACGCAGCGGCCGCCCCCCGCCTCGCCGGCCCGGCGCAGCAGCTCCGCCAGCTGGGGCAGCGCCTGATGGTCATCGGAGAAGGCCAGGTACAGGATGGCCTTGAGCGCCACCAGCTCCACGCCCGCGCCGGAAATGCCGCTCAGGGTGTCAAAGGGCGGCTGGCCAAACTCAAAGGGCTTCTCCCAGCCCTCCGGGCCATTGCACAGGATCACGGCATAGCAGGCCTTGTTGATATCCAGGCCCACGGCCCGGGCGGCGGCGACGGCCTCCTCCCGGGTGGTAAAGCGGCCTTTCATGAATCGGAAGATAAAATCATGCCGCTGCATGGGCAGGGCCCGGTCCAGCCGCCCTGCCAGCTCCATATTGCGGCTGGTCAGCTGCTGGATGCCGGTGGAGATCTGCTGCAGCTCGTCCCGCCGGGGCGCGTCCTCCTGTTGGCCCAGCAGGTTTTTGATATCCCGGATGGGCCGGGCATGCCGCCTGGCCATCCACAGCGCCAGCGCCAGCCCCAGGGCGGCAAAGACCAGCAGCATGGCAAAGGTACGGGCCAGCCGCCCCTGGATGGCGTTGCTCACATCGGCGCTGCGCAGCACGGCGGTATAGCGCAGGCCCCAGCTGCCTTCGCCCAGGGACACCTGCGTCCAGCTTTCCCCGCCGGAGGAAAACACCCGGGAGGCCGCGCCGTTCTCCGGCGGCAGGGCCGCCTGATCGGCGGGCACAGGCAGATCCTCCGAGCTGGCCAGCACGTCGTTCTGCTGAAAAATATAGGTGTTGATATCCCCGTCGATGGCGTCGGCAAACAGGCTTTTGTAAACGCTGTCCTTCACCAGAAAGAGCAGGCAGCCCTTGCTTGTGCCGGGGTTGGCCCCCAGGGGCACGATGAAGGTGATCACCCGGGGATCGCCGCCGTCCACCAGGGTGGAGGACACCCGCTGGGAGGGCAGGATCACCATCCGGTCGGCCCCGGTGATCAGCGCGCGCAGCGCTTCGGGCGTTACCCGCTCATAGCGCATCATACGGGTAAACAAATCCACCGTCATGGAGGAGGAGGAGGAATACAGCCTGTCCTCCCCGGAAAAATACAGGTAAACCTGATCGCAGAAGGTGTTGGTGGAGGTATAGGGCACCAGCTGCAGCTGCAGGTCATAGGCGCGCCAGGGCTCCTGATCATAGCTGAAGGGCTCGATGTGCGGGCTCAGGCCGATCTCCTCGGCGGTATTCAGCATGGCGGAAATATAGCCTTCGTGCTGGCTGGCGATGCGCGTCAGGCGGTTGATCTGGTTATCGATGATGCCTTCCCGGGCCTGCTGCGCGGATTGCACGTACAAATAGGCCATGATGCTGGCAAACAGCACCAGCACCACCGCCATATAGGACAGCGCGTAGCGGATAAACACCGAGGATACGCGGTTTCGCAGCTTGGTCAAGGCCTTATTTCTCCCCTCGCCAGCGGTCATATACCTGCTGGTAAATCGTGCGGTATTCCAGGCTCCCGGCGTCGCTCAGCGCCTGGCGGAGCTGGGCGGTATTCTCCGCTGTGACGCCCTGGGTGACCAGGGTCACCAGCGCCGCGTCCACCACCGATTTGAGCTTGGCCTTCAGCCGGGTGATGCGGGCGTTCTCTGTGGTGGTCCTGGGCGCAACGGCGGTCAGATACTTAAAGGAGGTATTCTCCAGCACGCCGCCCTGCTCGTACAGCCGGCAGTACGCCGCCTTTTCCTGCCGATGGGCGGCGGGCACATAAACCTGGCTGTAGTACTCTGCGGGGGCGAAGAACTGGCCGCAGATCACCGGCACGGACTGGTACAGCTCGTTATCCGGCGGCACATAGGCCACCTCGTAGCGGCCGTCCTCCCGCTGGATCAGCGTATCGCCCAGCGCGCCGTTCTGGGAGATCAGCATGTTTTCGGTCTCAAACTGGGCGTCCAGCCAGCGCAGGCTGGCGGGAATATCCCGGTTATCGGTGGTCAGCGCCGCGCCGAACTCGATGATATCCATATTGCGGGGCAGGCAGGCGGCCGTTCCCTCGGCGTGCACCGGCAGCAGGATCTGGTAGGCCGCCGCCACATCGGGGGAGAGGGCGGTGTTCTGCAGCCGCCAGTAGCTGAATACGCCCACGTTGCCCGCGTTGACCTTGGCGGCCCAGATGTTGCTGCCCTGGCTGATAAAATCGATATCCAGCAGCCCTTCGGTATAGAGCTGGTGCAGCCATGCGGCGGCCTTCAGGAAGGAATCCTCCTCCGGGGCGAAGCGCACCTGCTCCTGATCGTCTATATAGACGTACTCCTCGTTCAGCGGCAGGCCGAAGAAGGAGAACAGGTTATAGATGCCGGTGTTGTTATCATCAAAGGTGAATTCCAGCGGGATCTCATCCGCCTGGCCGTTGCCGTTGGGGTCGCCGTCCCGGAAGCGCCGCAGCGTTTCGGTGAGCTGCTCCACGGTCTCGGGCATAGGCAGACCCAGGGCGTCCAGCCAATTTTGGTTGATGAAAAAATGCCCGTTGGTGTTGACCCCCTGGGAGATCAAAAAGCCCAGCTGGTAGATATGGCCGTCGGAGGCGGTCAGCTGCTTTTTAAGGCCGCTGGCGTTCAGCCGCTCGGTATAATTGGGCAGCAGGCCCTGCTCCATATAGGTGTCCAGCGGCACCAGCAGATGGCGGCTGACGCCGTATTCCTCTATATCCAGCGATCCGCGCAGGATCAGATCGGGCATGCTGCCCTTGGCGAAGGCCAGGCTCACGCTGCTGTTCCACTCGGAATCCTTCACATCGTCAAAATCCACGTGCACGCCGGTCTGGTTTTCGATCTGCTCATAATACCACATATGGCTGAAATCCACGGCGATGTTCTCCAGCTCATACTGCAGCGCAGACAGCGTCACGGCGCTTTGGGGGTTCTCCTGCGCGCGATCCTGCCCGGCGCAGCCGCCCAGCAGCAGCGTCAGGCAGCAGAGACAGCATAAACAGCTTTTTTTCCAATGCATGCGCATGCGATTTCCCTTTCCATCTCTATAAAAAACGGGCGCCGCCGCAGCCCGGGGCTGTCGGCGGCGCCCAGCGGCGTGTATGCTTTATTATAGCATCACGCGCCGCGTCAGGCAAGTATTTTACTTGGCCAGGTAGGCGTCGTAGGCGTTCTGGTACAGCTCGATGTAGCGCTCCACGCCGATGGCCTTGGCTTGGGCCTGGAAGGCCTCCCAGCTCTCGTCGGTCACGCCGTTGCGCACGAAGTTGGCGAAGGATTCCTCCATCAGCTTCTGCAGCTCGGTGTAGATATCGGCGGCCTCGGTGGCGTCCTCATTGCTCATCTTGCTCAGGTCGCGCAGGTACTGGAAGCTCTTGTACTCCAGCACGCCGGCGTCGGCGTACATCTGGCTGTCCTGATAGCGCTCCACGCGGTGAGGAGCCATCTGGTAAATCGAGGTGTAATATTCGCCGGGGGCGAAGAACTGGCCCATGGTCACGGGCACGAAGCTGTACAGGCCGTTGTTCTCGGGGATGTTGATGACTTCGTATTTGCCCTCGTCGTTGAGGATCAGCTGCTCGCCCATCTTGCCGTTCAGGGCCACCATCATGGTTTCGGTCTCCAGCTGGGCGTCGATCCAGCGCAGGGCAGCCTCGGGGTTCTTGCAGTTGCGGGTCAGGTAAGCGCCGGCCACGGGCACTTCCAGGATCTGGGAAACGGCGGCTTTGTAGCCCTCAGCCACGGGCGGCAGGATGGACTTGAAGTTGGGGATGTTCTCGGCGTTGATGGCGGTGTTGATCAGGCGCAGGTAGCAGAAGTAACCCACCTGGCCGGCGTTGACCTTGTTGGCCCACAGGTTGGAGTCCTGGGTCAGGGATTCGGGATCCATCAGGCCCTCTTCATACAGCATATGCAGCCATTCCACGCAGGCGCGGTAGCCGGGCTGAGCGCCGGTGAACTGCACGTGCTCGTCCTCATCGATGTAGTAGTAGTAGGTGTTCTCCGGCACGCCGAAGGAGGCGAACTGGTTCCAGATGGTCTCGGGGCCAAACTGGGTGTAGGAAGCGGAGAAGGGATACTCGATGCCGTCGGCCTTCATGGCGCGCAGCATTTCGGTCACGCCTTCAATGGTAGTGGGCACTTCCAGGCCCAGCTTGTCCAATTCCGCCTGATTCACATACCAGGTGCCGGTGTGGTTCACGTTCTGGGCCATCAGATAGCCGATGTAATAGGTGTGGCCGTCGCTGGCGGGGATGCTGTCGCCGGCATGGTTGATGTTCAGGCGGCTGACGTAGTTGGGCATGATCTCCTCGGTCAGGTATTCATCCAGGGGCAGCAGCAGGCCCTGGGTCACGCCGTATTCTTCCACATCCACGGTGTTGCGCAGGATCATATCGGGCATCTGATCGGGCACGGCGAACATCAGGTTCACGTTGGTGGCCCAATCGGCGTCCTTCACCATATCGAAGGTCACGTGGGTGTTGGTCTTTTCCTCCAGCATGTCAAAGAACCACAGGTTGTTAAAATCGGTGTTCTGGTTCTCCAGCGCGTACTGGAAGGCGGTCAGTTCCACCTTGTCCTCGGCCAGGGCGGCGCCGATGCTGAGCGCCATGCACAGGGCCAGCAGCAGGGATACGAGCTTTTTCATGGGGTTACCTCCTTTTATTTTAATATGCAGACGCATATTAGTATCTTTTACCCGGTCGCCCACATTGTCGCGGACAGCCCTTTATGGGCTATCCGCTCTGTGTGGGCTCTGTAAAAACCCATTTTACTTCCTCCACAGGAGGAAAATGGGTTTTTACCCTTTGAGCGATCCGATCATCACGCCCTTGACAAAGTACTTTTGCATGAATACGTACAGCAGGATGGCGGGCACGGTGGACACCACAATGCAGCAGTACTTGGCCACCTCTGCCTTGCGCAGCGCCTCCTGCAGGCCGCCCAGGTTATCGGCGTAGGCGGCGAAGAAGGTATCGGAGGAGCCGGTGGAGGTCAGCGAGGCCAGGATCTCCCGCAGCACCAGCTGCAGGGGATAGAGCCCGCGGTCGCGCAGCATCACAAGGCCTGTAAAGTAATCATTCCACCGGGCCACGCCGTAATACACCGACAGTACGGCGATGATGGTGCCGGACAGCGGCAGCACGCAGCGGAAAAAGTAGGTAAAGTGATCCGCGCCGTCCATCACCGCGGCCTCGTAGAGCTCGCCCGGGATGCTGGTCTGGATATAGGTGCGGGCCACCATCAGGTTCCACACCGATACCAGGTTCATCACGATCATGATGGTACGGGTGTTGTACAGGCCCAGATCGCGCACATTCAGGAAGATGGGGATCAGGCCGCCAGAGAAGAACATGGTAAAGGTGATGGCCAGGTTGACCAGCTTTTTGCCCGCGAACCGGCGGGAAAGGGCATAGGCGGCGGCCAGGGTGACCACCACGCTCAGCGCGGAGCCTACCACGGTATAGAATACGGAGTTCAGGTAGCTGCTCCACAGCTCCTTATATTGGAACACCGCCTCATAGCCCATCAGGGAAAAATCCACCGGCCAGAGCAGCACCTTGGCCTGCAGCACGGCGTCCGGATCGGATACCGAGGCGATCAGGATCAGCCACAGCGGGTACAGCACGATAAACAGCACGATGATCCAGAAGATCAGGTTGATCACATTGAAAACGCGGTCCTTGCCGGTTTCCCGGATGCGGGTGCCGGGGATCTTTTTGCCAATGGCGGTCATGCTCATCCCTCCTTAGAACAGGCTGATATCGCTCATCCTGCGGGAGATGGCGTTGACCAGCATGATGATGGCAAAGTTGATCACGTTCAGGCACAGGCCGATGGCCGAGGCGTAGGAATACTGCGCTTTGCTGGCGGCGATGCCCACGCTGTACACATACACGCCCAGGATATCGGATTTGGCCATGTTGCCGCTGGTCTGCAGCAGCAGCGCCTTGTCGGTGTTGGAGGAGAGCAGCGAGCCGCAGTTGAGGATCAGCATCATCACGGCGATGGGCAGCAGATGGGGGATATCGATGTGCTTGATCTTGTCCCAGCGGGTGGCGCCGTCGATGGTGGCGGCCTCGTACAGCTGCAGATCGATGCTGGTCAGCGTGGCGATATACAGGATCGTGTTCCAGCCCGCGTTCTGCCAGATCTCCGACCCGATGAACAGGGGCCGGAACCATCCGGGCTCCATGATAAAGTAGATGCTCTTGCCGCCCGCCGCGGTGATCAGATGGTTGATGATGCCGTTGGTGGGGGAGAAGAACAGATAGATCATGCCCGCCAGCACCACGGTGGAGATAAAATGCGGCACGTAGATGGCGGTCTGGGCAAATCCTTTGAAGCGCTGGCGGTTCAGCTGGTTCAGCATGATGGCCAGCAGGATGGGGATGGGGAAGCCGAAGATCAGCCCGTACAGGTTCAGCAGGAAGGTATTGGCGAACATGCGGCCGCAGTAATAGCTGCTGAAGAACTTTTCAAAGTATTTGAGACCCACCCATTTGCTGCCGGTGATGCCGAAGGCCGCCTTGTAATCGCGGAAGGCAATCTGCACGCCGTACATGGGAAAATAGCAGAACACGATGAAGAACGCCAGCGCCGGCAGCAGCAGCACCCACAGCTGCCAGTCCCGGCGGACGGCCATGCCGGCGCGGCGCCATACGCTGCGGGAGGGACGCCGGCCGATCACGGTTGTTTGCTGACTCATACATCAGCCTCCTTCGCGGTTGATCGGGGATAAAACCTGTATGCTTCGGTTGCTTTTCACCCAGATTATACGATAAAAAAGGGTCTTTAAGGAAGAAGCGAAAATTTTGCGCATGCCCCGATTTTACGGCGTTTCCGGGCTTTTTTGCGTATGCGTAAATTTTGCACCTATGCCTGCGCGCCGTTTTTTGGTACAATGTTATGGAACAAAAAAGAGGGAAAGGGAGCGAGCGCCATGCTGCCCGAAACCAGCGTATCCTTCCGCACGGCGGATGCCGCCCTGCAGCGTATATATGATGAAGCCGAGCGCAAATGCCGGGGAAACCTGCAGCGCTTTGGCGGCGATACCGTGCTGGTGGAGGGCGGCGGCTATGAGAAGATCTGGCTGGAGACCCAGCCCATGGGCGGGGAGATGTACGCCCTGCGGGATCTGAGGGCCGGCTTCAACAACTGCAATCTGTTCCTGCGCCATCAGCGCGCGGATGGCCGCCTGCCCGGCTCCATCCAGTGCGTGGCGGGCGCGGTGGAGCCGCAGTTCAACAAGTATCAGGGCTTCTGCTTTCCCTTCCCGGCGCTGAACCTCTATTATCTGATCGGCGAGGATCGGGATTGGCTGGACGCCCTGGCGGAGGGCCTGCGGCGGTTTGACGATTGCCTGCGGCGCACCCGGGATACCGACGGCGATGGGCTGCTCAAATCCTTCTGTGTATATGATACCGGTGAGGATCTGGCGCTGCGCTACGGCGACGCGCCTTGCTGGTGGACGGAGGATGTCCCGCCCGCGGGATATCAGGTGGTGCCCATGGCCTCCATGGACGTGACCAGCTGGAGCTACGCCTGCCGCAGCGCCCTGGCTTCTATCAGCCGCATCCGGGGCGACGGCCAGGCGGAAAGCTGGGAAGCGAAGGCCCGTCAGGTGGCGGACGACCTGCGCCGGGGGCTGTGGGACGAACGGCGCGGGGCGCTGTACGACCGGGATAAGAATGGGAATACCATCGATATCCTGTGCCACAATACCCTGCGCTGCATGTATTGGGGATCGGTCTCCCAGGGGATGGCGGATCGCTTCGTGCGGGAGCATCTGCTCAATCCCCGGGAGTTCTGGACGCCCTTCCCGCTGCCCAGCGTGGCGGCTTGCGATCCGGCCTTCCGCAACGCGCCGGAGAACAACTGGAGCGGTCAGCCCGAGGGGCTTACCTATCAGCGGGCCATTCTGGCGCTGGAGAACTACGGGTATCACAGGCTCGTCACCCGGCTGGGAGAAAAGCTGCTGCATGCCATCGGGGAAAACGGCTGCCGATTCACTCAGCAGTTTGATCCCTTTACGGGCAAGCCCTCCCTGGTGCATGCCGTGACCCATCAGCCGGCGGCGGAGGGCGAGCCCATCCAGGACGCCTACGGCCCTACCCTGCTTGCCGCGCTGGAATATATCGCCCATCGCTGGGGCATTCATCCCCATCTGGGCCAGGTATGGTTCAGCCTGGGCAGCGGGCAGCCCTATGAATATGAAGCGGTGTTTTATGAGCATCGCTATGCCATTCGCAGCACGGGACAAAAAGCCAAGGTGTTGGTGGACGGACGCTGCGTGCTTGAATCGCCCTGCGGCCTGCGGGTGATCACGGACAGACGGGGCAATGCAATGCAAACCCTGCCCATTGAGGACTGACGGTGGAGGAATACAAGATGGCAAAGCAAAAGCTGCCCGCCTGGAGCGGAGAATTAAAGAGCGCAATGATCGATATGGCTGATACGCTGCTCCGCCAGGTACAGCCCTGGCGGGGGCCGGAAACGGTGTACAGACCGGAGCAGTTTGGCCTGCGCCGGGAAAAGGCGACGCAGGCCATCCAGGCGGCCATCGACGCCGCGGCGGAGCATGGCGGCACGGTGAGGTTGGAGCAAGGAGATTATACCTCCGGCACGCTGGCGCTGCGCTCGGGCGTGCGGCTCATGGTCTGCGCCGGGGCGCGGCTGCTGGGCAGCGCTGATCTGAACGATTACCCGGAGATGCACGCCAAACGGCTCACGGTGCAGGATACCAGCATGGGCATGCACCAATCGCTGATCTTTGCCGAGGGGTGCGAGAACATCGGCATCTGCGGGGCGGGGATCATCGACGGCCAGGGCAGCCCGGAGCATTTTCCCGGGGCGGAGACCGCCCAGGGCACGCCGGGGCGGCCCTTCCTGATCCGCGTGATCGACTGCCGGGGCGTGCATATCAGCGGCATCACGCTGAAAAACGCCGCCTGCTGGATGCAGAACTATCTGAACTGCGATCGTCTGCTGATCGAGGGGATCACGGTGCGCAACCATGCCAATTACAATAACGACGGCATGGATATCGACGGCTGCCGGGATGTGGTGATCCGGGATTGCCGCGTGAGCAGCGGCGATGACGCGCTGTGCTTCAAGGGCGCGTCCCAGCGGGAGACCGCCCGGGTGCTGGTGCAGCGCTGCGATTTTTATTCCGCCTGCAATGCCGTCAAGGTGGGCACCGATACCCAGGGGGATTTTCGGCAGGTAATGATCTGCGATTGCCGCATCGGCGGCCTGATCGAGGATCCCTCCGGCCTGAAGCACCCCTGCGCGGACAGCGGCATTTCGCTGGAGATGCTGGACGGCGGTACGCTGGAGGATTTTTGGATCACCAACCTGCATATCAGCCGCGCCTGGAGCCCCTTTTTCTTCCGGCTGGAAAACCGCGGCCGGGTCAAGCCCGGCGATCCCATCCCCGGCCCAGGCACGCTGCGGCGGGTGCTGATCAGCGATATCACCGGCAGCGGCAACGGCCCCCGGGGCTCCTATCTGCTGGGCATCCCGGAAGCGCCCATCCGGGATATCGTTTTTGAGCATATCGCCTTGTCCCAGTATTCGTGGACGGGCGCTGTGCCGGACGCTGCCGCATATCCTGATCTGCGGGGCGTTTATCCGGACGCGCACATGATCGACAGCATCGGCCCGGCCCCGGCCTATGCCTTCTGGGCGCGGCATGCCCGTAACCTGACGCTGCGGGAGTACGCGGTCACGCCTGAAGGCCCGGACAGCCGACCCGCTGTGCTGCTGGAGGATACGGCCCGGGAGCTGGATATCCTGGGGGAGAACCGCTTTGAGCGGCACACAAAAACCCGGCTGGGCAGCCGGGCGATCATCGTGCGCGATGGAAAGATCCTGCTCTCCCATGAGAAAAACAGCGATCTGTGGCTTCTTCCGGGCGGCGGTCTGGAGGAGGGGGAAACGCCGGAGGACTGCTGCATCCGGGAGGCACAGGAGGAGACCGGATATATCATCCGGCCCGTCAGGCGCTTTCTGATCCTCAACGAGTATTATGAGGAATACCGCTATATCAGCCACTATTTTGTGTGCGAAATCCTCGGCCAGGGCCCGATGCGCCTCACCAAGCAGGAGCGCCTGCGCGGCGCGCATCCTGAATGGCTCCCCCTGGAGGAGGCCATCGCCCTTTTCTCCCGCCATGCGGATTATGCCGATACCAACGAGGAAAAGCGCGGCATTTACCTGCGGGAATACATGGCGCTGCAGGCGTATCATGCTGCTTTTTAAGCGATAATGGGCAGACAAACTGGGATTTGACGGGGAGGAGGACGTTGGGCTTCCGCAGCCCAAACCTGCGCCAAAGGACCTTCGGCCCTCTGGACTCCCAACGGGCGGACCAACTTGAGTTAAAACACAAACTTGTTTCCGCCAGCTTAGTTAAGACGCCA
>CADAHU010000024.1 GCA_902787835.1 uncultured Eubacteriales bacterium | reverse complement strand
GCCCGTAGCGCCCGGAAAACCTGCCCTTGGGCCGGTTTTCAGCGGAGGGCGGGCCGGAAGGCCCCGGGCAAGGCCAGCTCCGCTGGCCGCGCGGTGCGCTTTGCGCACCGCTGAACACAGAAAAAAACCGTCAAAAACAAGCGAGCTTGCTTTTGACGGTTTTTTTCTGTGTTCTGGTTGTCCGGGAACTTGCTTGGCGACCATGAGCCAAACTGGCGGAAACAAGTTTGTCCGTTGCTTCCAGCCGGTTCGCCAGCTGCTTCTTTGTTACTTTCTTCTCAGAAGAAAGTAACGTATTCCCGCTGCAAATCTTGAAATTTGTCTGCTTTTGGGTGCATTCGTTGGCTTACAGCCACTTTTTCTTTTTGAACCACAGCAGGCAGATGATCACGATGGCCACGGAGATCAGGATCACCGCGGGGTAGCTGTACTTCCATTCCAGCTCGGGCATGTATTTGAAGTTCATGCCATACCAGCCTGCGATCAGCGTCAGGGGCAGAAAGATGGAGGTCACCACGGTGAGCAGCGCCATGATCTTATTCTGCCGCACATCCAGCTGGGTCTGCACCAGGTCGCGCAGCTGGCTGGCGTATTCCCGGAGGCTGGTCACGGTATCCTGAAGGCGCATGACGCGCTGGGTGAACAGGCGGAAATAGCGCAGGTTCTCCTCCTGAAAGAAGCCGTTCTCGTTTTCCTCCAGCTCCTGGCCCAGGTCGATCAGCTGCTCATAGTGCACCCGCAGGTCCAGCAGATCGCCGCGGATATCGTTAAGCGACAGGGGATAGGCGCTCACCTTTTGCCCCAGGATATCCTCCTCCAGGCCGTTGAGCCGCGTCTCCATGCCCTCCAGCAGGCGCAGATCGCCCGCGATGGTGCTCTCCAGAAAATCGTACAGGAACCGCTCCAGGCTGGGCAGCCGCCATTTTTTGCTGTGGCTGATCTCCCGCACGGCGTCGGCGGCGTAATGCCCGCCGTCGATCATCACCACGCCCTTTTCATCCAGGGCGAAGGCAAAGCGGCTGCGCGGGCCGCTGATGTTGCTCCGGTCGGGGATGGAAAAGCTGCCGGTGAGCGAATCCCAGTTGACCACCGCCTGGGTATCGTGCAGCTGATCGGCGCCGCTTTCCATATCGATGCCCATATCGAAGCGGTCTGCGCTTTTATGCCATTCCTCGGGCGTCAGCACCGCCACATAGGGCGCGCCGGCTCCCTGCAGCTCCTTGGGAGAGCAGGGGGTCAGCGTTTCGCGGATCAAATAGCAATCCATACTGCCTCCGGGGAGATCAGGCCCACACCAGCCAGATCACCAGCGCGCCGGTAACGGCGGCCACCAGGGTAAAGGGGATGCCGATGCGGATGAAATCCTTGGTATTGACCTTGTAGCCTTCCTTCTGCAGGATGCCGATGCCGGTGATATTGGCCGAAGCGCCGATGGGGGTGATGTTGCCGCCCAGGGTAGCGCCGATCAGCAGACCGAAATCAAACAGATAGGGCTCGATGCCCATCAGCGCGGAGATGCCGGTCACCACGGGCAGCATGGTGGCCACGTAGGGGATGTTGTCGATAAAGGCGCTGAGCAGCACCGATATGCCCACGATCATGACGAACATCAGCAGCTTGGAGCCCTGGCCCGCCTTGACAAACAGCTGGGCCACGGCGTCGATCACGCCAGCCTCGGTCATGCCCTGGATCACCATGAACAGCCCGGCCAGCAGCAGCAAGGTTTTGAAATCGATGGATTTGACGGTGCTCACCGCCACACCGCTGTTCTTCTGGCGCAAAACCTCATAAACGATGCCGATCACCGCCAGGCCGCAGCAGATGAAGCCGTTGGTCAGCGCGGGCTTGTTGGGGAACTGGGAGGCCACGATCAAAAGCACGATGGTGCCCAGCATCAGCACGGTGGGCACGTAATCGTGCACCTGGGTGGTCGTCTGGCTTTCCACCTTGGCGGTCTCCTTGCGGAACAGCCACAGCAGCACCGGCACGGTCATCAGCGCGCCGGCCTCCACCGCAAAGCAGATACCGGGCTTGCCCAGGAACCAGAAGAAATCGTTAAAGCTCATGTTGGCGTAATTGCCCAGCAGGATGGAGGTGGTATCGCCCACCAGCGTGGCCGCGCCCTGCAGATTGCTGGATACGGCGATGGCGATGATCACCGGGATGGGATTGGTCTTGATCTTCTTGGCCACCGCCAGGCCCACAGGCGCCACCATCAGCACGGTGGCCACGTTATCCACAAAGGCGGAGATCAGGCCGCTGAACAGGCTCAGCGCCACCACCGCCCATTTGACGTTGGGGGTGATTTTCAGCAGCCCTTCGGCCATGCGGGCGGGCATTTTGCTCTGGATGAACAGCTCCACCGTGGCCATGGTGCCGCCCAGCATCATCAGCACATTCCAGTTGATGGCACCGGCGGCGCTGCCCAGCGGCAGGATGCCCAGGATCATGAAGATCGCCGCGGCCGCCAGGGCGATGATCCACCGCTTCTCCGAAAAGATCAGCAGCAGCACGTACATGGCGGCGAACAGGATCAGCGCCAGCGTCATTTGACTCATTGCAATACCTCCATACAATAAAAAAGATATGGCGCATGCCATATCCGCCCGGGAGCGCACATGGCATGGCAGCCATGAGTCTCACAATTTGATGCACCGCCGGGATGGCTCCGTGCTGACGACAGCGCTCCGCGTATCCGCGGCTGTTACTCCCTCACGGCCAGGATTATAGCACAGATTTGCCGGTTTGTGAATGGTGTTTTAACCGATTTGCGGGCAAATATCGTTTTACATAGAGCAAAAATTGTGATATTCTTTATAATAAGGAAGTATTGGGCATGGAGGCTGGCATGAGGAAGCTGCTGATCTATTTGCGGGATTACCGGCGGGAGAGCGTGCTGGGGCCGCTGTTCAAGCTGCTGGAGGCCGGCTTTGAGCTGATCGTGCCGCTGGTGGTGGCCGCCATCATCGATCACGGCATCGGCGCGGGCGACCGCGGGTATATCCTGCGCATGTGCCTGGTGCTGGTGGCGCTGGGGCTGGTGGGGCTCCTTTGCTCCGTGACTGCCCAGTATTTTGCCGCAAAAGCCTCGGTGGGCTTCGTTGCCAAGCTGCGCCACGCGCTCTATGCGCATATCCAGCGCTTCAGCTATCAAACGCTGGACCGGGTGGGCGTATCCACGCTGATCACCCGCATGACCTCCGATATGAACCAGGTGCAGACCGGGCTGAACCTGACGCTGCGCCTGCTTTTGCGCTCGCCCTTTGTGGTGTTCGGGGCCATGATCATGGCCTTTACCATCGACAGCCGGGCGGCGCTCTGGTTTGCCGCCGCCATCCCGGCGCTGTCCGTGGTGGTGTTCGGCATCATGCTGATCAGTATCCCCCTGTATAAAAAAGTGCAGGAGCTGCTGGACCGGGTGCTGGGCGCCACCCGGGAGAACCTGACCGGCGTGCGCGCGCTGCGCGCCTTCGGCAAGGAAGAGAGCGAAATTTCCGCCTTTGATGAGAAGAACGAGGCGCTCACCGCCATGCAGAAGCGGGTGGGCCGCATCAGCGCAGCCATGAACCCGCTGACCTACGTGATCATTAACCTGATGATCCTGCTGCTGATCCATACCGGCGCGGTGCGGGTGCAGGCGGGCATCATCACCCAGGGCGCGGTGGTGGCGCTGTACAACTATATGAGCCAGATCCTGGTGGAGCTGATCAAGCTGGCCAACCTGATCATTACCATCACCAAATCGGTGGCCTGCGGCAACCGGATCCAGCGCGTGCTGGAGATCCCCGCCGGCGAGACGGCGCAAGAGGCCGGCGCGGCGGGCGACGCTGCCTGCCGGGTGCAGTTCATCCATGCCGGGATCCGTTACAGCGAGGCCGGCGACACCTCCCTGACCGATGTGAACCTGGCGGTGCGCCCCGGGGAAACGGTGGGCGTCATCGGCGGCACCGGCAGCGGAAAAACCACGCTGGTCAACCTGATCCCGCGCTTTTACGAGGCCACCGAGGGCCAGGTGCTGGTGGATGGGCAAGACGTGCGGAGCATCGATCCCTCGCCGCTGCGCCAACGCATCGGCATTGCGCCCCAGAAGGCCGTGCTGTTTCAGAGCTCCATCCGGGAGAACCTGCGCTGGGGCAACGGAGAAGCGGACGATGATGAAATCATGCGGGCGGTGCGCGACGCCCAGGCGGCGGACGTGGTGGAGGCCAAGGGCGGTCTGGACGCCATGATCGAGCAGGGCGGCCGCAACCTCTCCGGCGGCCAGCGCCAGCGGCTGACCATCGCCCGGGCGCTGGTGCGCAGGCCGGATATCCTGATCCTGGATGACAGCTCCTCCGCCCTGGATTTTGCCACCGACGCGGCGCTGCGGAAATCGCTGCGGGAGCTGGATTATCATCCCACGGTGTTCATCGTTTCCCAGCGCACCAGCTCCATCCAGCATGCCGATCAGATCGTGGTGCTGGATGACGGGCGCGTGGCCGGCGTCGGCACCCATGCTCAGCTGCTGGCCGATTGCCCGGTCTATCAGGAGATCCACGCATCCCAGTTCAGGAAGGAGGCGGCGCAGGTATGAGCAAGCCCCGGCAAAAGGCCGACCGCGGCACCCTGAAAACCGTGCTGCTTTACCTGAAGCCCTATTGGGCGCAGGCTTTGCTGTCCGTGCTGCTATCCGCCGTCACGGTGGCGCTTACACTGTATGTGCCGGTGCTGATCGGCCGTGCCATCGATCGCATCGTCGGCCCCGGGCAGGTGGAGCTTTCGGAAATCCTGCGCCTGCTGACGCGCATCGGCGTCATCGTGGCCGCCACCGCCGCGGTGCAGTGGCTGGTATCCACCATCAACAACCATATCACCTATCAGGTGGTGCGCGACGTGCGGGACCAGGCCTTCCGGCATCTGCAGATCCTGCCGCTCAGCTATATCGACGCCCATCCGGTGGGCGGCATCGTCAGCAGCGTGATCGCCGATGTGGATCAGTTTGCCGACGGCCTGCTGCTGGGCTTTACGCAGCTGTTTACCGGCGCGGTCACCATCCTGGGCACGCTGGGCTTTATGATCTCCATCCGCCCGGGCATCGCCGCCGTGGTGGTGCTGCTCACGCCGCTCAGCTTTGTGGTGGCCCGGTTCATCGCCACCCATACCTACAGCTATTTCAAGCAGCAGAGCGAGACCCGGGCGGAGCAGACCGCCTTTATCGATGAGATGCTGGGCAATCAAAAGGTGGTCAAGGCCTTTGGACAGGAGGAAAAGAGCCTGGAGCGGTTCGATGAGATCAACGGCCGCCTGGAAAAATGCTCCCTGAAGGCCATCTTCTATTCCTCGCTGACCAACCCCTGCACCCGGTTTGTCAATAACCTGGTATACGCCGGGGTGGCGCTCTCCGGGGCGCTGGTGTGCGTGGCCACGGCGGGCACCGCCGCCCCCTTTACCGTGGGTGCGCTGTCGGCGCTTTTATCCTACGCCAACCAGTACACCAAGCCCTTCAACGAGATCAGCGGCGTGGTGACCGAGCTGCAGAACGCCCTGGCCTGCGCCTCCCGCGTATTTAAGCTGATCGCGCAGCCGCCCCAGATTCCGGACGCCGCCGATGCCCGGGAGCTGAACGAGGCCTCGGGACAGGTGGAGATCAGCGGCGTGGCCTTCTCCTATACGCCGGATCGCCCGCTGATCGAAAACCTAAACCTGCATGTGCAGCCCGGCCAGCGCGTGGCCATCGTCGGCCCCACCGGCTGCGGCAAAACCACGCTGATCAACCTGCTGATGCGCTTTTACGATGTGGATCGCGGGGCCATCGCCGTGGAGGGCACCGATATCCGCCGGATCACCCGCCGGAGCCTGCGGGCCAATTACGGCATGGTGCTGCAGGAAACCTGGCTCAAGGCCGGCACCGTGCGGGAAAACCTGACCCTGGGCAAGCCCGACGCCACCGAGGAGGAGATCGTCGCCGCCTGCCGGGCCGCCCATGCCCACGGCTTTATCCGCCGCCTGCCCCAGGGCTATGATACTTTCATCGGGGAGGACGGCGGCCAGCTCTCCCAGGGACAAAAGCAGCTGCTCTGCATTGCCCGCATCATGCTGTGCCTGCCGCCCATGCTGATATTGGACGAGGCCACCTCCTCCATCGATACCCGCACCGAGATCCGCATCCAGCAGGCCTTCGATACCCTGATGCGGGGCCGCACCACCTTTATCGTGGCGCACCGGCTCAGCACCATCCGGGAGGCTGATATCATCCTGGTGATGCGGGACGGACATATCGTGGAGCAGGGAAAGCACGAGGAGCTGCTTAAAAAGAACGGTTTTTATGCCAAGCTGTACAACAGCCAGTTTGCGGCGTAAACGGAAGGAGACATGCCTATGCGCTACACCAACCCCATTCTGTACGGCGATTATTCCGATCCGGATGTGATCCGCGTGGGAGAGGATTTCTATATGATCTCCTCCTCCTTTACCTACCTGCCCGGCATCCCGGTGCTGCATTCCCGGGATCTGGCGCATTGGGAGCTGATCGGCTACGCCGCCGACCGCCTGCCCTTTGCCCGCTATGACGCGCCCGCCCATAAGCGCGGCGCCTGGGCGCCCAGCCTGCGCTGGCATAACGGGCTGTTCTATGTGTATGTATGCCTGCCGGATGAGGGCCTGTTTGCCTTCACCGCCCAGGATCCCGCGGGGCCCTGGACGTGCCATTGGGTCAAGGATGTGATCGGCTGGATCGATCCCTGCCCGCTGTTTGATGAGGATGGCAGCGTCTGGCTGGTGCACGCCCTGGCGGCCAGCCGCATCGGCATCAACAACCAGCTGTACGTGCATCAGCTGTCGGCGGATGGCCTGCAGGTGCTGGATAAGGGCTATCTGGTGTATGACGGCGCGCGTCACGGCGATGTTACGGTGGAGGGACCCAAATTCTACCGCCGGGAGGGGACCTGCTGGATCCTGTGCCCGGCGGGCGGCGTGATCCCCGGCTATCAGCTGGCGCTGCGGGCTGATCAGGTGAAGGGCCCCTACGAGCGCAAGGTGGTGCTGGCCCAGGGCGACAGCCCGGTGAACGGCCCGCATCAGGGCGGCTGGATCGATGACGGAAAGGGCCGCGATTGGTTCATCCATTTCCAGGATGTGGGCGTGTATGGCCGCGTTCCCCATCTGCAGCCGGTGGATTGGTCCTCGGGCTGGCCGATGATGGGCGATCAGGGAACGCCGGTGCCCGGCGGCGATACCGGGCTGCCGGAGTTCAAAGCGCAGATCCCCACCTCGGATGATTTTGCCGGGGGCATCGGCTTGCAGTGGCAGTGGCAGGCCAACCCGAACCCGGCCTGGATGACGGCGCTGAAGCCTGGGCTGCGCCTGCACGCCGCCCCGGCGGACAGCCTGTTCCATGCCGGCCAGTTCCTCTCCCAGCTGATGCAGCGCCGCAATTTTGATCTGGACGTGCGGCTGACCCTGGCCGGGCAGCCCGGGGATCAGGCGGGCCTGGCCATGATGGGCTATACCTATTATTACGCCGCGCTTACCGACGGGCGCGTGCGCCTGGTGCGGGGCGAGGCAACGGAGCATGGCCTCAGGGAGCGGGAAACGGTGACAGAGACTGAACTGTGCGCCGCGCATTGGGATCAAAATGAGATCCTGCTGCGCATGCGGGTGCGGGAGGGCAACGTATCCTTCTTCTATGGAAAAACGGAAAGCAATCTGCAGCCCCTGGGCGCTGCGTATCCCATGACCTGCGGCGGCTGGACCGGCGCGCGGCCCGGCATCTTCTGTATGAATACTGCGGGACGGCAGGGCGGCTGGGCGGATTTTGCCTGGGCGCGTTTCCTCCCCACGGAGGCGAAGGTATGAAAATCTATATCTGCGGCGATTCCACGGCGGCCAGCTACGGGCCGGAGCACGCGCCCTTTATGGGCTGGGGACAGGCATTGCCGGATTTTGTTCCCGGCATCCCGGTGGTCAACGCGGCCATGGCGGGGCGCAGCACCAAATCCTTCCTGTCTGAAGGGCGGCTGCAAAAAATCGAGGCGGAGATCGCAGCGGGCGATCTGCTGCTGATCCAGTTCGGGCACAACGATACCAGCGATCTGGTGTGGCGGCATACCGATCCCTGGACCAGCTACCAGAATAACCTGGCAATCTTTGTGGATACCGCGCGGCAGAATGGCGCCCGCCCGGTGCTGCTTACACCCATTTGCCGCCGCCTGTGGCGGGATGGCGCGCTGCAGCCTGTTCATGGCGATTATCCGCAGGCGGTGCGCGCGCTGGCTGCCCAGCGCAATGTGCCGCTGATCGACCTGTACCAGCTGAGCTTCGATTATGTAAAGAACCTGGGCGAAGCCGAGAGCAAGCGCCTGTATGTGCCCACGGATGATACCCATCCCTGCCGCGCCGGGGCGGAGGTCCTGGCGGGCATGGCGGCGGATCAGCTGCGGGCGCTGGGTCTGATTTAAGGAGGGATAAAGCCTATGTATATCATTGCCAAGGACGGCAGCGGGGATTTTACATCCATCCAGCAGGCCATTGACGCCATCCCGGCGGGCGGACGCACGCCCACGCTGCTGCTGGTGCGCATGGATGAATACCAGGAGCGTGTGGTGGTCAACAAGGATAACGTGCGCATCGTGGGCGAGGCCCGGGACCGCACGGTGATCACCCATTCCGCCTGTGCCAAGGATACCGATCCCGACGGCCGGGCGCGGGGCACCTTTCTTTCCTTTACCTTCCTGGTTACCGGCCGCAATGTGGAGATCGAAAATCTGACCATCCGCAACGACGCGGGGGACGGGGAACAGGTGGGCCAGGCGGTGGCGGTGTACGCCGCGGGGGACCGGGGCATATTCCGCAACTGCCGCCTGATCGCCCATCAGGATACGCTGTTCTGCGGGCCGCTGATGCCCAAGATTGAGGCCGATATCGCCCCGCGTATCAGCGCGGCGGAGTGCTATGACGGCGTGGGCGACTGCCCGGAAACCCACAGCCGCGTGTACTTTGAGGATTGCTTTATCCAGGGCGATGTGGACTTTATCTTTGGCCCCTACCGCTGCTGGTTTGAGCGCTGCATGCTGTTTATGAACGCCCGGGGCGGCTGGTATACCGCCGCCAATACGCCCAGGGAGCAGCCCTTCGGCCTGGTGTTCCATCGCTGCCGGCTGACTGGAGAATGCGAGCCCGGCGCGGCCAAATTGGGCCGCCCCTGGCGCAGGTATGCCCGCACGGTGTTCCTGGACTGCGATATGGACGCCCATGTATCGCCCCAGGGCTTCTTTGACTGGGATGAGGAGAAAAAGATCACCGACCGCTGCGGCGAATGGCATACCCGCGGGGAGCGGGCCGATCAGAGCGCGCGCCATCCCATGCAGAAGCGCATCGGCGATGGAGAAGCCCGGGCCATCACTCTGGCCCAGGTGCTGGGCGGCTGCGATGGCTGGCAGCCGGATCACCGGCAGGTTACCTGGTACCTGTGCGGCGATTCCACCATGGCCAATTATCCCGCGGACCGCGCGCCCATGACCGGCTGGGGACAGATGCTGGGCGCGCTGCTGCCCGCCGATCAGTTTGTGGAAAACTGCGCGGTCAACGGCCGCAGCAGCAAGAGCTTCATCGCCGAAAGGCGACTGGGGTACATTGAGCTTTTCCTGCGGCCCGGCGATAAAATGGTGATCTCCTTCAGCCACAACGATGAAAAGAGCGACCCGCTGCGCTATACCAGCCCGCGGGGCACCTTCCCCGAATACCTGAATATGTATATCGACGCCGCCCGCCGTCAGGGTGCGGAGCCCATCCTGGCCACGCCCATCGCCCGCCGTCTTTTTGACGACCAGGGCAATTTGCGGGCCACCCACGGCGATTATCCCGCGGCCATCCGCGATCTGGCGGCGCAGCGGGGCGTGCGCCTGGTGGATCTGGAGGCCGCCACCATGGCCATGGTGCAGAAGGCCGGGCCGGAGGAATCCAAGCGCCTCTACTGCCATGTGCCGGCTGGGCATGAGAACTATCCCGAGGGCGCGGCGGACAACAGCCACCTGCGCCTGGAGGGCGCGGCGCGCATCGCCGGGCTGTTCCTGGATCTGCTGGAGGGCCGGATCACGGCGGAAACGGTTGTGCAGGCCCAGGCCGGGCCGGCGGAGCTGATCAATCGGGAGGACGACGTGCTGAAGGCGCGGAATTAAAGAAAGGCGAAGGTGACGGATATGAAGGATCAAAGCCTGGCGCTGCGTATTCGCTGCTTTGCGGACCGGCTGCGGCGGGAGGATGTGAACATGCACGCCTTCCAGCTTTCGGTGGATGGGCAAATGAAGGCCAAGGCCTATTACGCGCCCTTCCGGGAGGGGCAGCCCCACCGCATGTACTCGGTGAGCAAAACCATGACCGGCATCGCCGTGGGCATGCTGGCGGATGACGGAAAGATCAGCCTGGATCAGCCCATTGCCGATTTCTTTGCCGATTGGCTGCCGGAAAAGCCCGACGGGCGGCTGCTGCGGCTGACCATCCGCGATATGCTGCGCATGGCCACCTGCTATCGGCAAACCGCCTATCGGGAGGGTGTCGATGAAAACTGGGCCAAGCCCTTCTTTACCGGTGCGCCCACCCATGAGCCGGGCATGGTGTTCCATTATGATACCGGCTGCTCCCAGGTGCTGGCGGCGCTGGTGAAGCGGGTCAGCGGCCAGGAGGTCATCGATTTTCTGGAGGAGCGGCTCTTCCGGCCGGTGGGCCTGCAGGATCAGCGCTACTGGCTGCGGGATCCCTCGGGCTGCTGCACGGGCGGCACGGGCCTGTGCATGTCGCTGCGCGATCTGCATGCCGTGACCCAGTGCCTGCTGGAGGGCGGTCGGGGCATCGTACCCGCCTGGTACGCGGAGCAGATGATGCAGAAGCATATCGATACCCCGCTGCAGGGCAACGAGGAGGAGCGCTACGGCTATTGCTGGCAGTGCTGGCGCACCCGGGCGGGCTGGGTCATGTACGGTATGGGCGGGCAGCTGGCCGTGGTATGCCCGGAGAAGCAGACCATCCTGACCACCCTGGCGGATACGCGCCTGGATCCCTGCGGCATCCAGCGCATCTATAACGCCTTCTTTGAGGAAATCTATCCCTATATCGGCCGGGAGGATACCGATCTGGTAACGCTGGAGCTTGCGGTGCAGGCGCTGCCCGACCGCGGAGAATTTGCCCTGGATAAATCGCCGGTGTACCGTTTTGAGGAGGGGAATCCGCTGAATTTGAGGACCCTGGCGCTACAGGGCGATTGTCTGATGTATGAAAACGACCGCGGGCCGGTGCGGCTGCCCTTCGGACGGGGGAAAGCGCTGGAGATCGCCTACCCCGGCTGGCCGGAGGTGCCCGCCCTGGCCGCCGGCGGCTGGATCGGGCCCGGATTGCTGCGGGTGCGCTGCTTCGCCGTGGGCGACGCGCCCTGCGGGTTTGATATGCTGCTGTGCTTCAAGGAGAACCGGGTCACCGTGCAATGCAACAAATCCAATGATCCGGTCACCGAGGGCTACCAGGGCGTGGCCTCGGGCACAAGCGCATGATCGGCTGAAAAATTACAAATAATAGCGCGGGAGGTGCGGCCATGCTGACCATTTTCTTCCGCGCTGTTTTTTTGTACGTTTTTTCGGTGGCTGCCGTGCGCGTGATGGGCAAGCGGCAGATCGGCCAATTGCAGCCCTATGAGCTGGTGGCGGCCATATTGATCGCCGACTTGGTGGCGGAGCCCATGGGCGGGGCGGAAACGCCGCTGCTGTACGGCATCATACCGGTGCTGGCGCTGGTGCTGATGCACAGCCTGTTTGCGCTGATCGGCATGAAAAGCCCGGGCTTCCGCCGCCTGCTCAACGGCAGCTCCCGGGTGCTGATCCGGGATGGCAGCATCTGCGAGGAGGAGCTGCGTCAGGTGTGCCTGCCCTTGTCCGATTTGATGGAGACGGTGCGGGCGGCGGGCTATATGAGCCTGGGCGACGTGCAGACCGCCGTGCTGGAGACCAACGGCGTGCTCAGCGTTTTTCCCCGGGCCGGCAGCCGCCCCATGACCAGCGCGGAGCAGGGCAAAGCCCTGCCCGAGGACGCGTTGCCCCGGGTGCTGATCTCCGATGGGCAGTACCGGGAGCAGGAGTTGCGGGATGCCGGCATCAGCCGGGAGACGCTGGAGGAGCTTATCCGCGGCCAGGGGCTGGGAAAGCCGGAGGGGCTGCTGCTCTGCCTGCTGGATGGCAGGGGCATGCTGTATATCCAGCCCCGCGGGGCGGGCAGCCCGGCCCGGCGGGTGCCCTGGAGGGAGGATGCGCCATGCGCCGGAACCTGATCGTAAGCCTTGCGATCCTGCTGCTGGTGGCGGCGGTGGGCGGAGCGTGCGAAAAGTATAACGCCGATCTGACCGCGCGCTACCGCCGGCTGCTGCTGCCGGTGGAGACGGCCATGGCACGGGAGGATTGGAGAGAGGCCGGGGCGCTGGCGCAGCAGATCTGCGACCGCTGGCAGCGGGAGAGCGGATGGGTGCAGCTGTGGATCAACCATGGCGATACGGACGCCGTGAGCCACGCCCTGCGGGGCCTTTGCGCCGCCATCGCCCAGCGGGACAGGCTGTCCGCCGCGCTCTATTGGGGCGACTGCCTGGAAAATTTCGCGCATTTGCATCATCGGGATGCATTTACGTTGAAAAATATACTATGATTGTGATATAATACCCTTTGCAGCCTTTGCTGCGGAGGAAAGGAAGACTGTACGATGTCAGACGAGAAGCGTATCTGGACGATCCCCAACGTGCTGACCATGATCCGGCTGGCGCTGGTGCCCGTATTCTGGGCGCTGATGATGGGGTACAAGCTGAATTACTGGGCGTTGGCCGTGTTCGTCACGGCGGCGTGCACCGATATGCTGGATGGCTTTCTGGCGCGCAAGTATCACCAGATCACCGATTTCGGCAAGCTGATGGACCCGCTGGCCGATAAGCTGATGACGCTCTCCGCCATGGCCACGCTGCTGCTGCGGGGCATGATCAGCTGGGAGCCGCTGGCTCTGCTGGCGCTCAAGGAGTTTATCATGCTGCTGGGCGGGCTGCTGCTCTACAAGCGCAAGATCGTGGTGCATTCGCTGTTCGTGGGCAAGTTTGCCCAGACCTGCCTGTGCCTGGCGCTGATCCTCAGCTTTTTCTCGGATCAGTTTGACGCCCTCAGCATCCAGCCCCATACCACGCTGCTGTGGATCGGCGTGGGCGCAGCGTACACCGCCCTGGTGGTATATGTGCGCTCGGTGATCCGCCAGCTCAGGGGCGTGGAGACCACTTATAACCAACGCGAGGAATAATCAATATACATTTGGAGGAGAACGATCATGCCGGAGAAGAAAACCTATTATTTGACCACCCCCATCTACTATCCCAGCGGCAACATGCATATCGGCCACACCTATACCACCGTGGCCGCCGACAGCATGATCCGCTTCAAGAAGATGCAGGGGTATGATACCTATTTTCTTACCGGCCTGGATGAGCACGGCCAGAAGATCGAGAAAAAGGCCCAGGAGGCCGGCGTAACGCCCCAGGAATATGTGGACAAGATTGCCGGGGAGACCAAGGCGCTCTGGAAGCTGATGGACATCGAAAACGATGATTTCATCCGCACCACCGAGGAGCGGCATATGAAGATCGTGCAGAAGATCTTCCGCCAGTTCTATGAGCAGGGCGATATTTACAAGAGCGAGTACGAGGGCATGTACTGCACGCCCTGCGAGAGCTTCTGGACGCCCACCCAGCTGGTGGACAAGGATGGCGAGAAGGTCTGCCCGGATTGCGGCCGCCCCTGCCAGCCCATGAAGGAGGAGAGCTATTTCTTCCGCATGAGCAAGTACCAGGATTGGCTGATCGATTACATCGAGACCCATCCCGATTTTATCCAGCCCGCCAGCCGCGCCAACGAGATGCTAACCAACTTCCTCCGCCCCGGCCTGCAGGATCTGTGCGTCAGCCGCACCAGCTTCAAATGGGGCGTGCCGGTGGATTTTGACGACAAGCATGTGGTATACGTGTGGATCGACGCCCTGAGCAACTATATCACCGCCCTGGGCTACGGCACCGATCACGACGAGCTGTTCAAAAAGTTCTGGCCCGCGGACGTGCATCTGGTGGGCAAGGAGATCGTGCGCTTCCATACCATCTATTGGCCCATCATGCTGCACGCCCTGGGGCTGCCGCTGCCCAAGCAGGTGTTCGGCCATGGCTGGCTGCTGTTTGGCATGGATAAAATGAGCAAATCCAAGGGCAACACGGTGTATCCCGGCCCCATCGTGGCCCGCTACGGCGTGGACACCCTGCGCTATTACCTCATGCGCGAGATGCCCTTTGGCGCCGATGGCAATTACACCAACGAATCCTTCCTGACCCGCGCCAACGCCGATCTGGCCAACGACCTGGGCAACCTGGTATCCCGCACCGTGGCCATGATCGAAAAATACTTCGGCGGCATCGTGCCCGCATGGGATGAAAACGCCGTGGATCCCGCGCTGGATAACCCGCTGCGGGAGCACTGCGCCGCCCTGCCCGCCTTGGTGGAGGAGCAGATGAACAAGCTGCAGTTCTCCCAGGCGCTGGTGGAGATCTGGAAGGTCATCGGCGAATGCAACAAATACATCGACGCCACTCAGCCCTGGGTGCTGGGCCGCGATCCGGAGAAGCAGGGCCGCCTGGGCAACGTGCTGTATCTGCTGGCGGAGTGCATCCGCTTTGTGGCCGTGCTGATCGGCCCGGTGATGCCCCATACCCCCGCCCGCATCTTTGAGCAGCTGGGCGTGAGCGATGAGAGCCTCAAGAGCTGGGAGAGCCTGAGCGCCTTTGGCAAGCTGCCCGCGGGCATCAAGGTGTGCAAGGGCGACGCCCTGTTCCCGCGTCTGGATGTGAAGAAGGAGCTGGAGGCCCTGGCCGCCGAAAAGAAGCAGGAAAAGCAGCCCGAGCCCGCGCCCAAGAAGGAAGAAAAGAAAGAGCCCAAGAAGGTGGAGATCCCCGAGGGCTGCGTCAGCATCGACGAGTTTGCCAAATGCAAGCTGCGGGTGGCCAAGGTCATCAGCTGCGAAAAGGTAAAGAAATCCGAAAAGCTGCTCAAGTTCGATCTGGATCTGGGCGGCGAGCATCGCACCATCCTGAGCGGCATCGCCAAATTCTATGAGCCCGAACAGCTGATCGGCAAAAACCTGGTGATTATCGCCAACCTGCCGCCCCGCAAGATGATGGGCATGGAGAGTAACGGCATGATCCTCTCCGCCGTGGAGGAAAAAGAAGACGGCAGCGAGTATCTGCGCGTGCTGACTGTGGACGGCGATATCGCCGCCGGCAGCGAAGTGGGCTGATTAAAAACCAAGAGAGGGTTTCGCGCCCTCTCTTTTTTGAAAGGAGTACCGCTATGAATATCATCCACACCGAAAAAGCGCCCGCCGCCATCGGCCCCTATTCCCAGGCCATCGCGGCCGGCGGCATGGTATACACCTCCGGCCAGATCGGCCTGGATCCCGCCACCGGCAATCTGGCCGGTGAGACCGTGGAGGCCCAGACCCGGCAGGCCATCGCCAACCTGAAGGCCGTGCTGGAGGCCGCCGGCAGCGGGCTGGACAAGGTGGTCAAAACCACCTGCTTCCTGAAAAGCATGGGCGATTTTGCCGCCTTCAACGCCGTGTATGAGGAACTGTTCCCCGGGCGTCCCGCGCGCAGCTGCGTGGCGGTGGCCGCCCTGCCAAAGGGCGCGCTGGCGGAGATCGAGGCGGTGGCGGAGCTGTAATATCAGCACGCATTTTAAGCAGGACGGCATCAAACTGTAGAGTGAAGAGTGGAGAGTGGAGAGCTAAGCGTTTTTAGTTATTAGTGGAGATGTTGTCTTTCACTATAAAAAAATCCACTCTTAACGCTAAACTCTCCACTCTTAATGCTCAGCTCCCTGCCAATATAATCAGAGAATGATATGGACTAAAAAAGCAGACTCGGAAATGAAATCGTCCATTCCCGAGCCTGCTTTTTGATGGCTTCGTTATTCCGCGTGGCTGACTCTGCGCACGGTCCCGCCGCTGCTGAGCTCCAGGTTCACCTTATCGCCCACGTTGTAGGTTTGCCATTCCATCAGGGGCAGGCGGATGGTGTAGGTGTTCTTTTCGGCCTCGCACTGGATGGCGTACTGCTCATCGCGCTCGCCTGCGCGCTCTGTATCGGCCTGCAGCGTCTCCTCCGGCCAGTAGGGATTGCTCTCCTCCCCGGAGGCAGTCAGCGTGCGGTTATAGATCCACCGCTGGATCTGATAATAATAGCGCGTATCGTAGATCGGCTCGTTGCGGTAGACCGCCTCGTCGTAATACTCGGTGCGGTAGCGGGTGGCGTACTGGGGGATCTGGACGGACTGGAAATAACCGTTGCCCATATCCTGATATTCGGTGGAATAGCCCGATATGTACTGCTCCGGCACCTGGCGGCTGCGGGTCTCGTAATGATCCAGCACCCGCTCGTAATCGCGGATCTCGCGGCGGCTTTCGGTAAGCACAGCGCCCTGGGGCAGCGCCCAGCCGGAATCATCTACCCATACGTAGGATTCCACCGCCACCTGCCGCATCCAGGATTTGGCGGTGACCCGGGCGTCCGCGTTGCGGGGGATCAGCTGGAAGATGATGAACGCGGCCAGCGCCGCCAGCAGGATCAGCGGCAGGATCGGGCTGCGCCGCCGGACAGGCTCGGACGTCCGCTCAGGATGGCTCGCGGCCTCCTGGGCCGCCTTCTCCTCCTGCTCCTGCTGCACGTCAAAATAGGTTTTATCGCCGCGCTGCGCGCCGCAGTTGGTGCAGAATTTGGCGCTGTCCGGGGCATAGGCGCCGCAGTATTCGCACAGCCAGTCCGGGCCCTTTTCGGGCACGTCGGCGGCCACCACGTCGTTGGGATCGGCCACGTAGAATTTCACGTCCGCGCCCCGGCCCTTGCCGCAGCCCGGGCAGTGCTTGTAGCGGCCCTGGATCATTTTTTTGCCGCAGGAGGAGCAATCCCATCTGCCTTCGATCATCTGTCCCATTGGTTTTCTTCTCCCGTTAAAGAATCTTATGGCATTGCGCCGGTTCAGTTTCCCGTATGGTATTATTTTATAACTTTATCGGCGGAATAGCAATCGTTTTTTGAAAAAACGTGCCGCCGCCCGGGGAATGATTGACAAATGCGGGATTTTGAAATATAGTGGAAGCACAATGTATACTGGAGGAAACGATCCATGAAGCGCGCGCTTTTTCTGCTGGCTGCCCTGGCGGCCTTCAGCTTTGCGATGCTGTCGGCTGCCGATGCCGCGTCCGTGCCGGGCGTATGGCGCATGACCACCTATGTGGTGGAGGATCGGGTGATCCGCGATCCCATGGCGGTGGGCAGCAACAAGGTTGTTTCCTTTGAGGAGGACGGGACCGCCCAGGTCACCATCAATCAGACTGTGTACGCGGCAAGCTGGACGCAGGAGGGGGAGACCATCCATCTGGTTTATGAGGATGGCGACCGGGCTGATTTTACAGTGGAGCCCGATCAGCTGGTTTACAGGACGGGCAATCAGGTGCAGTATTTTACCCGTACCGGCTCGCTGACGGCCAAACAGGCGGCTGCGGTGGTGACGGACGCCCGCGCCCTGTACCCAGGCCATGCGGATGCTGGGCGATTATTATGCCGATCGGGACGCGGCGGAGGCCCTGGGCTGGTATCAGCGGGGGGCCGAGGCCGGCGATGGGGCCAGTATGTATCGCGTGGGCCTTTGCCTGGAGTTTGGCCGCGGCGCGGCGCAGGATTACGCCCGGGCCATGGCGTGGTATCGCCGGGCGGCGCAGAATGGCGAGGCTGACGGGCTGTACGGCGTGGGCTGCCTTTTTGCCCATGGAAAGGGCGTGGCGGCCGATTTATCCGCGGCCCTGGAGAACTGGAAGAAGGCCGCCGAGGTGGGGAGCCCCCTGGGCATGTACCAGTACGGGCAGTGCTTTCAGTTTGGCGAGGGCTTGCAGCAGGATGCGGAAGCGGCGCTGCTGTGGATCGGCCGCGCGGCGGAGGCGGGACACGGGCCTGCCATGAACGATCTGGCGGTGTTTTACCTGACCG
>CADAHU010000023.1 GCA_902787835.1 uncultured Eubacteriales bacterium | reverse complement strand
GCTCATTTTTCCGGATTTCTCTCTTTGTTTTTTTGCCAGGGAACTCGCTTGGCGACTTAAGCCAAGCTGGCGGAAACAAGGTTCTTCTTCCCCAACGCTTTCATCCAGAGCGAGGCATTCGCTTGCGCCCGCAAGGCAGGGACGATCTTGCTGTCGGCCTTGATTCAAGTCTTGTGACGCCATCCTGTCTTCTTTACGTGTGTCATCCTGACGCCCGCAGGCGGAAGGATCTCCCCCCGCAGGCGGGCAATGCACCTAGCACAGGCGGCATACCCCTGCATCCTTCCCGCCAACTGGGAGATTCTTCGCACGGCCCATCCGTATGGGGCCGGCTCTGAATGACAGCGGTGAGTAGGCAGATTCTTGTCTGTTGTCTTATCAGCCACTTGCCCTCTTTCACCCAATCAACAGCAGCGGCCTCAAAACTGCCCTTTCTGCTTCTCTTTCCGGCGCGGAAAGAGAAGGCTCCCGTTCGCTCCCGTTCGTCCCCTCCCCATCAAATCCCAATTTGTCAGTCCGTTACGGATTGATGGTCTGCTGTAGACGAACTCCTCCTTGCAGGCGTCCCCGGTGACGGCGGAGCAGCTGCGGGCCAGCTTCAGGGCGGAGGCGTAGGTGGCGCTGCCGCTGTGCTCGCTGTCGCTGAGCAGCATGGCGGCCTCGGCCACCGCGGCGGCAAAGAGCATGTTATCGGACAGCGTATCGGCGGGCGCGCCGGTCAGGGGATAGGTCCACAGGGTGCTGGTATCGCTGCCGGGCAGCTTGGCGCGCACGTTCAGCGTCAGCCATTCGTCGTTTTCATCTCCCGCGGGCGCCTGCTGATAGCGGCTCTCGGGCGTATCCAGGGCCATGGCGCTGCCCACAGGCACGATCTCGTACAGGGCGGTAACGCGGTGGCCGCTGCCGATCTCGCCGCCGTCCACGGTGTCATCGGCAAAATCCCGGGCATTCAGCAGCCGATCCTCATAGCCCACCAGGCGGTAAGCCTTGACCAGGGCGGGATTGAAATCCAGCTGCAGCTTTACATCGTGGGCCACCTCCACAAAGGTGCCGCCCGCCTCGGTGACCAGCGCGCGCCGGGCCTCAAAAATCGAATCCAGGTAGTAATAGTTGCCGTCACCGTAATCGGCCAGGGCTTCCATCTTGTTATCCTTATAATTGCCATAGCCCACGCCCAGCATGGTCAGGCGCACGCCGTTCTCCTTCTTTTTCATCACCAGCCGGGCCAGGTCGCCCTCGCTGGTAACGCCCACGTTAAAATCGCCGTCGGTGGCCATCAGGATGCGGTTCACGCCGCCCTCCACGGCGTACCGCTCGGCCAGCTGATAGGCGGTCTGGATGCCCGCGGCGCTGTTGGTGCTGCCGCCCGCCTCCAGGCCGGAGATCGCCTCCATGATGCGCGCCTTATCGGCGGCGGGCACGCCGGAGAGCACCACCTCGTCCCGGCTGGCGTAAGTCACGATGGATACGGTATCGGTGGGCGCCAGGGCGTCCAGCAGCATCAGGAAGGCGCGCTTCACCAGATCCAGCCGGTCGGAGCCGAACATGGAGCCCGATACGTCGATCAGAAACACCAGGTTATGCTGGGGACGGTTTTCTGCCGGCACCACCGCGGCCTGCAGCCCCACCTGCAGCAGCAGGGTATCGGCGTTCCAGGGGCAGGGAGCCAGCTCCATGGTAACGCCCAGCGGGTCGTCGCCCTGGGGCGCGGCGTAATCATAATGGAAATAATTGAGCAGCTCCTCCGCGCGCACGGCGTCCGGCGGCACCGGCTGCCCAGCCAGAATCATGGAGCGCACCTGGGCGTAGGAGGCGGTGTCCACGTCCGCCGCAAAGGTGGAAAGCGGCGCGGACGCCACGCTCTGGAAGCCGTTCTCCCGGATATAGGTATACTCGTTGGTGTTCCAGCTCTGATCGCTGGTTTTGGCCTGATAATTGCCGGCCGCGGGGGCTGCTGCCATCATGGTGTAGGCCACCATGCCGGAATCGTAGGCCTCTTCCGTTTCATAGGCGACCATCCCGCTGCCCATCAGGCTGGTGGGCATCGCCGTTGGCAGCGGCCGGGCGCTTTCCCCAAACAGCACGGCGTAGGTGACCGCGTCCACCATGCCGGTTTCCATCAGCCGGTTGGCCCGCTGGAACGCGGAAACCGCGGCCTCCGTCGCCTGATCATAGGTGCCCGTGGCCGCATCCAGATAGCCCAGCGCCACCAGACGCTCCTGAATGGCCTGCACCGTATCGCCGGTATCGCCCTTTTGCCAAACCTTGTTTTCGCCCAGAGCGGGCAGCGCGGCGGCCAGCAGCAGCATCAGCGCCAGGGCCATCGCCATCAGCTTTTTGATCTTCATATGCCTTCCTCCTTATAATCAATCACCTGGGGTTTTGCATCGTTTCAAGCGCTTTCATTCCCTTTGACGGCGCGGACTGGGAAAAAGTTCCCGGGGAATGAAAACTTTTTTATTTTTCCGGGAATGGACCAGGGGCTGTACAAAAAACCGTAATTAGCAGGGGAGAACGGACGGGAGCGTTCCTTTCTGCAGCCCAGAAAGGAACCGAAAGAGGCTGCGTTGTCGCCACTGCTGTTGCTGAATTTTCCGCAAACGAACTTTAACGCCGACCACCGCTCCCGGGCAGGGCGGCAAAGCCGCCCAGCCTGTGCGCAAAGCGCACAGGGAAAAGCCAGAAAATTACCGAAAAACAAGCTCGCTTGTTTTATCAGAAATTTTCTGGCTTTTCTTATACCCGGGAGCTCTCTTTGTGTCTTTCAAGTTACAGGCGGAAACAAGTTTGTTTTTCGTCGTTCGTCCAATCGCCCGCCGAGGTCCAGGAGACAAAGTCGCCTGGCGCAGAGCTCGAGACCGCGGAGGTCTCGAACGTCTTCTCTCCGCCAATTTCAGTTTTCCGATGTATTGTCTTAAACGGATAACAGTACTATAATACAAGCGGCGCTTGCGCCCTGACTGTATATCAAAGGAGGAAATACCCCGTGCCCTGCACCACAATTTTGGTTGGCAAGAAGGCCAGCAACGATGGTTCTACCATGATCTCCCGCACCGACGACGGGCATTTTGACGTAAAAAAGCTGATCGTGGTGGAGCCCAAGGATCAGAAAAAGAAATATAAGAGCGTGATTTCCCATGTGGAGATCGATCTGCCCGGGGAGCCCATGCGCTATACCGCCTGCCCCAGCGTGGATCCCAAGAACGGCATCTGGGCCGCCACCGGCATCAACGCGGCCAACGTGGGCATGACCGCCACCGAGACCATCACCAGCAATCCCCGGGTGCTGGCCGCCGATCCCCTGGTGGTGTATAAAAAGGCCGAAAAGCGCGGCGAAAAGGACGTGATCGGCGGCATCGGCGAGGAGGACATCGTGGTGCTGGTGCTGCCCTATATCCGCTCCGCCCGGGAGGGTGTGCTGCGGCTGGCGGCGCTGCTGGAAAAATACGGCACCTATGAGTCCAACGGCATCGCCTTCAACGATGAAAACGAGGTCTGGTGGCTGGAGACCATCGGCGGCCATCACTGGATGGCCCGGCGGGTGCCCGACGAGGCCTGCGTGATCGCGCCCAACCAGTTTGGCATGGACGCTTTTGATCTGGAGGACGCCTTTGGGGAAAAGAAGGAGCACCTGTGCTCCGCGGATCTCCGGGAGTTCATCGCGGAAAATCACCTGGATCTGAACCAGGGCGGCGCGTTCAATCCCCGGGATGTGTTCGGCTCCCATACCGATATGGATCATATCTATAATACGCCCCGGGCCTGGTTCATGGGCCGCTATCTGACGCCCAAATCCCACCGCTGGGAGGGCCCGGAGGCGGAGTTCGGCCCCGAGAGCGATAACATTCCCTGGGCGCTGGTGCCCGACCGCAAGCTGGCGGTGGAGGATATCAAGTATATGCTGTCCACCCACTACCAGGGCACGGCGTACAACCCCTATTCCAGCCAGGATACCGGCAAGCGCGGCATGTACCGCTCCATCGGCATCAACCGCACCGGCGTTACCGCCATCTGCCAGATCCGCAGCGACGTGCCCGCGCCCATCCGCGGCGTGGAGTGGGTGTGCTTCGGCTCCACCACCTTCTCCGCCGCCCTGCCGGTGTACACCAATACCGATAAAATGCCCGCGTACCTGAGCAATGTTACGCTGGACACCTCCACCGAGAATTTCTACTGGGGCAGCCGGCTGATCGGCGCGCTGACCGATCCCCATTACGCCGCCTGCATCCAGCAGATCGAGCGCTATCAGAACGCCGTGGCCGTGGAGGGCCGCCGGCTGCTGCTGGAGTACGACCGCAGGATGGCCGAGACCGGCGATTATGCCCTGACCCATGAGGCCAACGAGAAGCTCTGCGATATGGCCAAGCGCGAGACCATTTCCACCCTGAACAAGATCCTGCTGGAAGCCAGCGTACGGATGAAGAACGGCTACAACCGGGCGGATAACTGAGCGCGGGGGAACGGATGGACGAGGACGGGGGCCTTCTCTTTCCGCGCCGGAAAGAGAAGCAGAAAGGGCAGCTTGAGAACGCTCCTGTTGCGGGATTTTCCGCCAACTGGTTTAACGCCTGTCCCCGTTCCCGGGCCCGCAGCGCCCGGAAAACCTGCCCTTGGGCCGGCTTTCAGCGGAGGGCGGGCCGGAAGGCCCCGGGCAAGGCCAGCGAAGCTGGCCGCGCGGTGCGCGAAGCGCACCGCTGAACACATAAAAAACCTGCAGAACCAAGCAAGCTCGGTTCTGCGGGTTTTTTATGTGTTCTGATTGTCCGGGAACTCGCTTTGCGACCATGAGCCAAACTGGCGGAAGCAAGTTTGTTCCCTGTTTCAACCCGGTTCGCCGGCTGCTTCTTTGCAGCTTTCTTCCCGGAAGAAAGCGCGTATCCTTTTCCCGTCAATGCAGATATTTTTCTTATACCGCCTGCCCTCAGCTGCCGAAGAAGCCGTCGCTCAGGCCGCTGACAACCAGAGTGACCAGCATCATGGGCACCAGGATCTGCCACTGGGCGGGGTTGGCGCTGAGCAGCAGGATCTGCGATACCAGGAAGGCGAACAGCAGCGTGCGGATCAGCGTGCCGATCAGCGGCAGGATCACCTTGCTGACCGCCAGGTGCGCGGCCACCACGGCCAGGGCGATCTTGATGGCCACCGCGCCCACCAGCAGCGATGTGGCCAGCTGGGTCGCGTAGTTGGCGATGGTCTGCATCGTCTGGTTGCTGATCAGCTTTTGAATAACGCCCTCGATCAGATAGCGAAAATAGACCTGGCGGTACAGGATCCAGGCGATCATCACGCTGCACAGGTTCAGCGATATGTACAGCAGCCCTCTGGTCAGCAGGCCGTTGTACAGCGGCTTGTACAGCATCAGGCCCAGCAGCAGGGAGACGGGGATGCTCAAAACGCCGATCACCACCAGGGATACCAGCTCGTCCCAGAAGCCCGCGCCGATGGATTTGGTTACGATATCCAGATGGATGGCCTGATGGCCGCCGATGGCGTCCACCAGCTTGCGGGCGATGGTCCCGCAGGTGTTCAGCAGCGGGAACTCGTCCAGCCGCACCCATTCCGCCGCGGCGGGCACCGTCTGGGTGAGCAGCGTGGGCACGCAGATGCCCGCCAGCACCACTGCCGTCAGCAGCAGGATCAGGAGCACGCGAAAGGTTTGCATGGCTTTTTCACCGCCTTTCCGATGGCGCTATTATATAAGCCGGGGACAGGGTTTGTCAATGCGCGGGTCGGAGCGGTATTTTTTGTGCACATTGGGGCGCAGATCATTGACGTAACTCTTCTTTTTCATTATTATTAAATGTGATCCCCATTTCCGGAAGGAGCGATGCGCGTGCGGTTCTGGCTTTATCCCAACCTCCGTTCGGAGGATGCGTCCCGCCTGGCGGAGGAGCTGCGCCGGCGTTTGGGGCCGGATATCGCCGCCTCGCCGGAGGAGGCCGATATGATCGTCACCCTGGGCGGCGACGGCACGGTGCTTCGGGCCGTGCGCACGCTGCACGGGGTGGACAGGCCCTTCTGGGCGGTGAACTGCGGCCATCTGGGCTACCTGAGCGACTGCGGCCGGGAGGATGCCCTGCCAGCGCTGGAAAAGCTGCTGCGGGGGGAATACCGATTGGAAAAGCGGGTGCACCTGGCGGGACGGCTGATGGACGGACGGCAGGTAACGGCGCTCAACGAGCTGCTGTTCCACCGCGGAGCCTGCGTGCACACCCTGGGCGTGGAGGTCAAGGTAAACGGCAGCCTGGCGCTGCGCTACCGGGGGGACGGGCTGCTGGTATGCACGCCCTCGGGCTCCACGGCCTATAACCTCTCGGCCGGCGGCCCGGTGCTGATGCCGGAGATGGAGCTGCTGGTGCTTACGCCCATCTGCCCGCAGACACTCTCCGCCGTGCCCATCGTGGTGTCCTCCCGGGACCGGGTATCGCTCACCTGGCGCATGGCGCTGCGGGATGATGCCGATGAATGGCCCGATCTGACCGCGGACGGCCAGGAAAAAATGCTGCTGCCCCTGGAGGGCGGCATGGAGATCGGCCCCGCGCTGCCGCCGGTGGCGCTGGCCCGCACCCAGGACGCGGATTTTTACGGACGGCTGGTGCGCCGCATGCATTGGAACGCCGAATAAGCAAGGAGTGCTGTTATGAACAAAATATTGGAAAAAACACCGCTCAATCCCACCGTCACCCGCATGGTGGTGGATGCGCCGCTGGTGGCGCGCAAGGCCGAGCCCGGGCAGTTTATCATCCTGCGCGTGGGCGAGGATGGGGAGCGCATCCCGCTGACCGTGGCCGATTATGACCGGGAAAAGGGCACCGTGACCATTATCTTCCAGATCGTGGGCGGCACCACGGAGAAGCTCAACCACCTGAACGCCGGCGATTTTATCCACGATTTTGTGGGCCCGCTGGGACGCCCCACCGAGACCGAGGGGCTTAAAAAGGTGGCCGTGGTGGGCGGCGGCGTGGGCTGCGCCATCGCCTATCCGGTGGCCAAGAAGCTGCACGAGCTGGGCTGCGAGGTGCACAGCGTGGTGGGCTTCCGCAGCAAGGAGCTGGTGATCCTGGAAGAGGAGTTCGCTGCGGTGTCCGATAAATTCTGCCGCATGAGCGACGATGGCAGCTTTGGCGAAAAAGGGCTGGTCACCGATGCCCTGCGCAGGCTCCTGGAGGCCGGCGAGCAGTATGACGAGGTCATTACCATCGGTCCCCTGATCATGATGAAGTTCGTCTGCAAGCTGACCAAGGAGTTTGGCGTCAGGACCATCGCCAGCATGAACCCCATCATGATCGACGGCACGGGCATGTGCGGCTGCTGCCGGCTGACCGTGGGCGGCAAGGTGCGCTTCGCCTGCGTGGATGGCCCCGATTTTGACGGCCACCAGATCGATTTTGACGAGGCCATGGCCCGTTCTTCCAGCTATAAAGAGTTTGAACTGAAGGCCCGCGAGGACGCCTGCAACCTGTTCCGGGAGGTGCGGTAATTATGCCCAATATGGATCCCCAAAAGCACGCGATGCCCACGCAGGATGCGGAGCAGCGCATCCATAATTTTGACGAGGTGGCCCAGGGCTACACGCTGGAGATCGCCCGGGAGGAGGCCGCCCGCTGCCTGAACTGCAAAACCAAGCCCTGCGTATCCGGCTGCCCGGTGCAGGTGCATATCCCCGATTTTATCCGCCTGATCACCCTGGGTGATCTGGAGGGCGCGTATCAGGAGATCGCCAAGACCAACGCCCTGCCCGCAGTGTGCGGCCGCGTGTGCCCCCAGGAAAACCAGTGCGAGAAGCACTGCGTGCGGGGCATCAAGGCGGAGCCGGTGGGCATCGGCCGCCTGGAGCGCTTTGTGGCCGATACCCATAACGCCCAGGGCGACGCGGCCCCCGCCGCGCCGGAGAAGAACGGCCATAAGGTGGCCGTGGTGGGCAGCGGCCCCTCTGGCCTGGCCTGCGCCGGCGATCTGGCGCGCCTGGGCTACGAGGTAACGGTGTTCGAGGCGCTGCACCGCGCCGGCGGCGTGCTGGTGTACGGCATTCCGGAGTTCCGCCTGCCCAAGGCCATCGTGCAGCGGGAAATCGATACCCTGCAGGCGCTGGGCGTGAAGGTGGAGACCAACGTGGTCATCGGCCGCACCCTGACGGTGGACGAGCTGATGGGCGAGTACGGCTTTGAGGCGGTGTTCATCGGCTCCGGCGCGGGCCTGCCCAAGTTTATGAATATCCCCGGCGAAACGCTCAAGGGCGTGTACTCCGCCAACGAGTTTTTGACCCGTGTCAACCTGATGCGCGCCGCCCAGCCTGGCAGCGATACGCCCATCCAGCACGGCAGGAATGTGGCCGTGGTGGGCGGCGGCAACGTGGCCATGGACGCCGCGCGCTGCGCCCGCCGCCTGGGGGCGGAGGTCACGGTGGTGTACCGCCGTACCCGGGAGGAGCTGCCCGCCCGCGCCGAGGAAGTGGAGCACGCCATGGAAGAGGGCATCGTGTTCAACTTCCTGACCAACCCCACGGAGATCCTGGGGGATGACCAGGGCTGGGTGCGCGCCATCCGGTGCCTGAGCATGGAGCTGGGCGAGCCCGACGCCAGCGGACGCCGCCGCCCGGTGGAGATCCCCGGCAGCGAGCACGATCTGCCCATGGACGCCGTGATCATGGCCCTGGGCACCTCGCCCAACCCGCTGATCCGCGATACCACCGACGGCCTGGAGACCCAGCGCTGGGGCGGTATCATCGCCGAGGACGGCACGGGCAAGACCAGCCGCGAGGGCGTATACGCCGGCGGCGACGCCGTGACAGGCGCGGCCACGGTGATCCTGGCCATGGGCGCGGGCAAGCAGGCTGCCGCGGCCATCCATCGCTATATTCAGGATAAAGCCCATGCGTGAGATCAAGGCGCAGACCATTGAAAACACGGTATACGATCTGATCCTTGAGGCCAGCTATTGCATTGGGGCCGATGTGGAGCAGGCCGTCCGCGGCGCGCGGGAAACGGAGCCCGCGCCCGCGGGCCGCGCCGTTTTGGGGCAGCTGCTGGAGAATTACGCCATCGCCCGGGAGGAGCGCATCGCCATCTGCCAGGATACCGGCATGTGCGTGATCTTTTTGGACGTGGGGCAGGAGGTCCATATCATCGGCGATCTGGGCGAAGCCCTGCGCCGGGCCACGGCCCGGGCCTATACGGCGGGCTACCTGCGCAAAAGCATGGTGCGCGATCCGCTTTACGACCGGGCGAACACCGGGGATAACACCCCGCCCATTGTGCATACCCGCATCGTGCCCGGGGAGAAGATCGATATCCTGGTCACGCCCAAGGGCATCGGCAGCGAGAACATGAGCCGCGTCAAAATGCTGGTGCCCGCCGATGGCGAGGCGGGCGTCGTGGATTTTGTGGTGGACTGCGTGCGCCGGGCGGGGCCAAACCCCTGCCCGCCGGTGATCGTGGGCGTGGGCGTGGGCGGCGATTTTGAGACCGCCGCGCTGATGGCCAAGCGCATGACCGCCCGGGGCCTGGATGAAGGGAACCCCGATCCCCGCTACGCCGCGCTGGAGCAAAAAATCCTGGCGCGCGTCAACGATCTGGGCATCGGCCCGGCGGGCATCGGCGGCCGCTGCACGGCGCTGGCGGTGCATATCATGGCCGCGCCCACCCACATCGGCGGGCTGCCCGTCGCTGTCAACCTCTGCTGCCACGCGGCGCGCCACGCCCGGGCGGCGCTGTAAGGAGGCGGGAGGATGATCCATCTGCAACTGCCGCTCCAAAAGGACGCGATCGCCGGACTCCGGGCGGGGGACGAGGTGCTGCTGACCGGCACACTGTATACTGCCCGGGACGCCGCGCACAAGCGCATGATCGCCTGCCTCATGGAGGGAAAGCCGCTGCCCTTCGATCTGGCGGGGCAGCTGATCTATTATGTGGGCCCCGCGCCGGCGTCGCCCGGCCATGCCGTGGGCCCTGCCGGCCCCACCACCAGCTACCGCATGGACGCTTATACGCCCGCCCTGCTGGAGCAGGGGCTGCTGGGCATGATGGGCAAGGGCACCCGCGGCCCGGAGGTGATCGCCGCCATGCGGCGGCACGGCGCGGTGTATTTTGGCGCGGTGGGCGGTGCGGCGGCGCTGATCTCCCGGCGCATCGTCAAAAGCGAGGTGGTGGCCTATGGTGATCTGGGCACCGAGGCCGTGCATCGCTTTACCGTAAAGGATTTTCCCGCCCTGGTGCTCATCGACAGCCTGGGCGGCAACCTGTATGAAATCGGCCCCCGGATGTACCGCCGGGATCCGGCTGACGGAGGAGAAGAATGAAAAAGCTGCTGTTTGTCCTTTGCCTGCTGACCGCCCTCACGCCCCTTTGGGCGCTGGGCGAAACGCTGACGCTGTCCTTCATCGGGGATTGCAGCATCGGCGAGGCCATCCAGAACAAGGGCGATCAGGAGGGCTATACCTGGATGCTGGATCAGAACGGCATGGACTGGCCCTTCTCCCTGGTGCGGGAGTATCTGGAGAGCGATGATTTTACTTTCGCCAACCTGGAGGTGGTATTCACCAGCCGCACCAAGCACGTGGACAAGGTCTTTCCGCTGGTGGGCGAGCCCCGGTACGCGGAGGCGCTGCTCCATTCCGGCATCGACGCGGTGAATACCGTCAACAACCACTGCTTCGATTTTAACGTGGAGGGCTACCGGGATACCATGGCCACGCTGGATGCAATTGATTTTCCGCATTTTGGCAGCGTGTATGTGAACAACAAATCCCAGGGGCAGGATCTGCTGCTGATCGCCGAGGTAAAGGGCGTCACCATCGGCGCGCTGGGCTTCACCTATCCCCAGGACAGCGATCTGCGGCTCATCGGCGACCGCATCGCCCAGCTGCGGGAGGCGGGCTGCGATCTGGTGGTGGCCTCCCTGCACTGGGGCAAGGAGACCCACGCCACCCCGGAATCCTGGCAGTACACCTACGCCCGCAATGTGATCGATCTGGGCGCGGATATCGTTTGGGGCCATCATCCCCATGTGCTGCAGCCGGTGCAGATGTACAACGGCGGGCTGATCCTCTATTCCACCGGCAATTTTACCTTTGGCACCATGTCCTCCAAGGTGGATCGGGATACCGGCATCTTCCAGGCGGAATTCGATGTGGGGGAGGACGGCGCGCCGGTGCTCCGCCGCCTGTGCGTGATCCCCTGCACCACCACCGGCAAGGGCGATTACCGTCCCTATGAGCTGACCGATCCCGCCGACCGCCAGCGCGTTTTCAAAAAGCTGATCTACCCCAAGGCGGTTAAAAACATGCAGAACCTGCCCCAGAGCTTCCTGGAGACCGGCGTGGTGGAGATCCGCGACGGCATGCCGGTGGAGTGACGCGGCGGGGAAGGGTACGCGCTTTCTTTCAGAAGAAAGAAAGCTGTGCAAAGAAAGCCTGCGTTTGTGGCCGCTGCTGTTGCTGGATTTTCCGCCAACTGGCTTTAACGCCTTTCACCGTTCCCGGACACAGAAAAAAACCGTTAAAACAAGCAAGCTTGCTTTTGACGGTTTTTTTCTGTGTTCTGGCTGTCCGGGAACTTGCTGGGCGGCTTTGGACAGACTGGCGGAAACAAGCCTGTTTACCGATTCAACCCGGTTCGCCGGCTGCTTCTTTGTTCCTTTCTTCCGGAAGAAAGGAACGGATCCTCCCCGATTCGCAATGCCCGCTGCTCAATTTTTGCTTGCGAAAAACCCCCTTCCTTGGTAAAATAATCCGGTATGCAAGGAGGAGCTTTATCATGAAATATGCAATTTACGGCGCGGGCTCGCTGGGCACCGTGCTGGGGGCTTATCTGACCCGCGCGGGGGTGGAGATCGAGCTGGTGAACCGAAACCGCGAGCATGTGGAGGCGCTGCGGAAGGATGGCGCGCACGTGACCGGCACGGTGGAGATGCGGGTGCCGGTGACGGCCATCCTGCCCGGGGAGATGACCGGGCCTTACGATGTGATCTTTCTTATGACCAAGCAGCTTGAGAACCGGGAAGTGGCTGGAGTCCTAAAGCCTTTGCTGTCGCCGGCGGGCGTGATCGTCACCCTGCAGAACGGCATCCCGGAGCCGGAGCTGGCGGAGATCGTGGGCCCGGAGCACGTGATCGGCTGCGTGGCGGAATGGGGCGCCACCCTGGAGGGCCCGGGCACGGTGCGGCTGACCAGCGCGCCGGACAGCCTGTCCTTCCATATGGGGCGCATGCTGGGCATTACCGATGAACAGTTTGATCTGGCGCGCGGCCTGCTGGAAAAGATGTGCCCCGTGCAGGTGGAGGAAAATCTGGTCGGCGCGCGGTGGAGCAAGCTGCTGATCAACGCCACCTTTTCCGGCCTGGGCACGGCGGTGGGCGGCGTGTTCGGCGACGTATCCGAGGGCAAAGACCTGCAGAACATCGCCCTGCGCTGCATGAAGGAATGCATCGACGTGGGCAACGCCGCGGGCGTGGCCTTCGCGCCGGTGCAGGGCAAGGATATCACCCGCCTGTTTTACTACAAAACCCCGGTCAAGCGCGCCATCGCCCGGCTGATCCTGCCCATTGCCATGAAAAAGCACCGGGGGATCGAGCCCTCCATGCTGCAGGATCTCAAAAAGGGCAAGCCCTGCGAGATCGACGCCATCAACGGCGTGGTGTGCGCCTATGGACGCAAATACGGCGTGCCTACCCCGGTGAACGACCGCATCGTGGAGATCGTAAGAAAGGAGCAGGCCGGCGCGCTGCCCCTGGATCACAGCAATATCGCCCTGCTGCGGGATCTGGGCTGAGGCGGTTTTTCGTTTGTATTTCCCGGGCTTCGCCGTTTACAGCGGGCCGGGAGGTGTGCTATTCTGATTCCGTATGCGGAAGGGGGAGGAGCCATGCACGAGTTTTATGAAAGCCCGCTCTGCGGCCGGTACGCCGATGAGGAGATGAAGCGCCTGTTCTCCGATCAGCGCAAGTTTTCCACCTGGCGCAGGCTGTGGCTGATATTGGCCGAGAGCGAAAAGGAGCTGGGCATCGGCATCACCGAGGCGCAGCTGGATGAAATGCGCGCGCACCTGGACGATATCGATTTTGAGGCCGCCGCCGCCCACGAGCGCGCCGTGCGCCATGACGTGATGGCCCACGTGCTCACCTTCGGCGATTGCTGCCCCGCCGCCCGGCCCATCATCCATCTGGGGGCCACCAGCTGCTATGTGGGCGATAATACCGATATCCTGAACCTGCGGGAGGGCCTGCGGCTCATCCGCCGCCTGCTGCTCAACGCCATCCAGGCGCTGGGCGATTTTGCTGAGCGGCACGCCGATCTGCCCACCCTGGCTTATACGCACTTCCAGGCCGCCCAGCCCACCACCGTGGGCAAGCGCGCCTGCCTGTGGCTGAACGATCTGACGATGGATCTGGAGCAGATCGATTTTCAGCTGAAAAACCTGAAGCTCCTGGGCTGCAAGGGCGCCACCGGCACCGGGGCCAGCTTCCTCAATCTGTTTGACGGCGACGCCGGAAAGGTGGAACTGCTGGAAAAAAAGATCGCGGAAAAGCTGCATTTTGACGCCTGTCAGCCGGTGAGCGGCCAGACCTACACCCGCAAGGTGGATTTCGCGGTGCTGCAGGCGCTGTGCGGCATTGCCCAGAGCGCCAGCAAGTTTGCCACCGACGTCCGCCTTTTGTGCCACCTCAAGGAGGTGAACGAACCCTTTGAAAGCGGGCAGATCGGCTCCTCCGCCATGGCCTACAAGCGCAACCCCATGCGCTGCGAGCGCATCTGCTCCCTGAGCCGCTACGTGATCTGCGATGTGCAGAACGCCGCCGTCACCGCCGCCACCCAGTGGCTGGAGCGCACGCTGGATGACAGCGCCAACCGGCGGCTGGCCATCCCGGAGGCCTTCCTGGCCACGGACGCCATCCTGAACCTGGTGATCAACGTGGCCCGGGGCATGACGGTCTATCCCGCGGTATGCCAGCGGCACCTGCAGGAGGAGCTGCCCTTCATGGCCACGGAGAATATCCTGATGTACTGCGTGCAGCACAAGGGCGGCGACCGGCAGAGCCTGCATGAGCGCATCCGCCAGCACAGCATGGCGGCGGCGGAGCAGGTAAAGCGTTATGGGCGGGAGAACGACCTATTGGACCGCATCCGGCAGGACAGCGCCTTCGGCCTCGCGGAAGAGGAGCTGAACCGGCTGCTGGACCCCGCCGCCTTTACCGGCATGGCCCAGCGGCAGTGCGGCCAATACCTGAAGCAAACCATTGAGCCGATCCTGGCGGCAAACCGGGACGCCCTGGGCGCGGAAGCCCGGATCGACGTATAAATACGGGAGGATAAAAGCATGCTTACAGCCATTGTGGGAACCAACTGGGGCGACGAGGGCAAGGGCCGCATGGTGGACCTGCTCAGCGCCGAATACGATATCGTGGTGCGCTATCAGGGCGGCAACAACGCCGGCCATACCGTGATCAACGATCAGGGCAAGTTTGTGCTGAATCTGCTGCCCTCGGGCATCCTGCGGCCGGAGACCGCCAACCTGCTGGGCCCGGGCATCGTCATCGATCTGGAGCACCTGAACAAGGAGATCGCCCATATCCGGGAGGGCGGCATCGCCGTGGAACCCGGCCATCTGCTGATCAGCGACCGCGCCACCATCTGCATGCCCTATCATAAGCTGCTGGACATCCTGGAGGAGGACCGGCTGGGCGATAAAAAGTTTGGCTCCACCCGCCGGGGCATCAGCCCGGTATACGCCGACAAATACATGAAAAAGACCCTGCGCATGGGCGATCTGCTCCATTGGGACAGCCTGCGGGAACGCCTCCATGATCTGCTGGAGTGGAAAAACCTGTTTGTGGAGAAGGGCTACGGCCACGAGGCCATCGCCCTGGACGCCATGATGGATTGGCTGGAAACCTACGGCAGGCCCATGATCCCCTATATCTGCAACAGCACGGTATATCTGGAGCAGGCCATGCAGGCGGGCAAAAATGTGATGTTCGAGGCCCAGCTGGGGGCGCTCCGGGATATCGACTTTGGCATTTATCCCTACACCAGCGCCAGCACCACCCTGGCGGCCTATGCGCCCATCGGCGCGGGCGTGCCCTTTGCCCGGCTGGATCAGAGCATCGGCATCATGAAGGCGTACAGCAGCTGCGTGGGCGAGGGCCCCTTCACCTGTGAGCTGTTCGGCGAGGAGGCCAGCGCCCTGCGGGAGGCCGGCGGCGAGTATGGCGCGGCCACGGGGCGGCCCCGCCGCGTGGGCGGCTTCGACGTGGTGGCCAGCCGCTACGGCGCAAAAATGCAGGGCAGCACCTGCATCGCTCTCACCAAATTGGACGTGCTCAGCTATATGGAAAAGATCCCCGTCTGCGTGGCCTATGAGATCGACGGCAAACAGACCGAGGATTTCCCGGCCAGCATCGATCTTTTGAACGCCGCCAAGCCGGTGTATGAGTACCTGCCCGGCTTCCACTGCGATATCAGCGCCTGCCGCAGCAAGGAGGATCTGCCCCGGGAAGCGCTGCAGTACATTCGTTACATTGAGCAGGCCGTGCGCTGCCCCATCAAGTATGTATCGGTGGGCGCGGACCGCGAAGCCATCATCAAAATGGACTGAGGAGGAGCGACATGGCATTTTCAAGCTTTTTGGATGGCAAGCGCGCCGCCTGCCGGGCGCTGGTGGAGGCGCTGGGGACGTATTTTTCCTATGTCAGCATCCTGGGCACCGATGTGAGCGCCATCGTATTCCGCGCCGACCGCAAGAGCTCCGCCATTCAGGAGGGCCGGGGCGAGCGCGGCTTTGTGCTGCGCATGCACGACGGGCGCAGCTTCTTTGAGTATTCGCTGGATGATATCGCCGGGGAGCCGGCGGCGCTGGCGGAAAAGATCGCCCGGGCCGTGCGGGTGGATCCGGGGCTGGAAAGCCGCATGATCCGCGCCGAAGCGCTGCGGGATGAGCCGATGACCCGGGATTTTGCCCGGGAGACCGATTTTGACCGGTACACCGACGCCCAGCTGCTGGATATCTGCAAGGCGCTGTCCCAGGAGCTTTTGCAAAAGGATGAGCATGTGCTCAACGCCATCGGCATGATCCAGCCCTTCACGGTGTCCAAGCTGTTCATTACCCAAAACCGGGAGCTGAGCCAGCATTACGGCTGGGCCAACGGCTATCTGCTGGTGGTGTATAACGACGGCAAAATGGTGCAGGCCCGCCACGTGGAGGGCGAAGATCAGCTGCAATTGATCCTGGAGAACCTGAAAAAGCACACCGACGATGTGATCGATCTGGCCAGGCACCTGACCAAGGCCACGCCCATCGAACCCGGGGTGTACGATGTGATCACCGACAGCTCCATTACCGGCCTGATCGCCCACGAGGCCTTCGGCCACGGGGTGGAGATGGATCAGTTCGTCAAGGACCGCGCCCTGGCCAAGCAGTATGTGGGGCAGTATGTGGCCAGCCCCATTGCCAACATGCACGACGGCGCGGCCGCCGCCCACAGCGTGGCCAGCTATTTCTTTGATGATGACGGCGTGCTGGCCCACGATACCCAGATCATCAGGGACGGCATCCTGCAGGGCGGCCTCAGCGATCTGGCCAGCGCCGCCCAGCTGGGCGCCGCGCCCACCGGCAACGGCCGCCGGGACAGCTACAAGCGCAAGGCGTACTCCCGCATGACCAACACCTTCTTTGAGGCGGGGCACGACAAGCTGGAGGATATGATCGCCTCCGTTAAGCACGGCTATATGCTCTTTGAAACCAACAACGGCATGGAGGATCCCAAAAACTGGCAGATCCAGTGCACGGCGGAATATGGCATCGAGATCGTGGACGGCAAGCTGACCGAGCATTACGTATCGCCGGTGGTCATGAGCGGATCGGTGCCCGAGCTGCTTAAATCCATCAGCATGGTATCCGATAATTTCCGGGTGATCGGCTCCGGCATGTGCGGCAAGGGCTACAAGGAATGGGTGCGCGTTTCCGACGGCGGCCCCAACCTGAAAGTGAGGGTGAAGCTGGGATGAGCGATATCAAGGTTTTGCTGGAAAAGAATCCCCATGTGGATGCCTGGCGCGTCACCGAGAAGGCCACGGCCTCCTATGAGCTGTTCTTTGTGCATAAAAATCTGGAAACGGTGCGCGCCACCGATACGGTGGATACCAGCGTGACGGTATATGTGGATCATGACGGCAAAAAGGGAGATTCCACCTTTGCGGTGTACCAGTCCATGGACGATGCGGAGATGGAAAAGAAAATCGACGCCGCGGTGAGCCGCGCGCGGCTGGTGTTCAACGAGCCCTATGATCTGCCCGCCGCCGGTACGCTGGATGCGGCGCTGCCCACCAATCTGGACGCCGAGGAGCCCCAGACCCTGGCCCGGCGCATTGCCGACGCGGTGTTTGCCGCGGATACCGTGCCCGGCGGCTCCATCAACGCCTGCGAGATCTTTCTGTACCGCGATACCCTGCGGGTGCGCAACAGCAGCGGCGTGGATAAAACCCAGCGCTCCTGGCGGGTGATGATCGAGGCCATCCCCACCTTTACCGATGAAAAGGAATCGGTGGAGCTGTACGAGGATCATCGGTTTACCGTTTTTGAGCCGGAAAAGGTCACCGCCGAGATCGCCGCCCGCATGCGCGAGGTGCGCGACCGCGCCCGGGCCGTCAAGCCGCAGACGCCGCTGACCGTCAATGTGGCCCTCAGGCCCCAGGAGATCCTGAGCCTGCTCTGGGAGATGACCGACGACGCCGGCTATGGCGCGGTATATTCCCATGCCAACCTGCACCAGCTGGGCGATGATTGGCAGGCGGGCTGCGACGGCGACCGGCTCACCGTAACGCTGAAGGGCATCCTGCCGGGCACCGAGCGCGCCGGATATTTCGACGAGGACGGCACTGCGCTCACCGATACCCGGGTGATCAGCGGCGGCGTGGTGGAAAATTACCACGGATCAAGCCGCTATGGCCAGTATCTTAAGATCGAAAAGCCCACCGGCGCGCTGCGCTGCTTCCGGGCGGAGCCCGGCACGCTGACCGAGGAGGAGTTGAAGGCTGCGCCGTACATTGACTGCGTATCGCTCAGCGGCCTGCAGGTCGATCTGTATAACGATTATATCGGCGGTGAGATCCGCCTGGCCTACTATTTTGACGGCGAAAGGACCGTGCCCGTCACCGGCATTACCATGAGCGCCCGGCTGAGCGAGGCGCTGCGGCACATGCGCCTGTCCGATCGCGTGACGCAGCACGGCGCTTATCAGGGCCCGGATCGGCTGCTGATGCGCGGCGTGGCGGTGCTGTAAGCGGGAGATTTACAAACTGGGATTTGACGGGGAGGGGTACGCTTCTCTTTTGAGTCAAAAGAGAAGCAGAAAACCTGCGTTTTCGCCGTAAATGCTGCTGGTTACACGCCAACTGG
>CADAHU010000022.1 GCA_902787835.1 uncultured Eubacteriales bacterium | reverse complement strand
CCACGCTGGGGAAGTTGGCGTGATGGATGGCGTCGGGATGATGCTGGGTCTCCAGCGCCAGGCCGGCCATGCAGGTATAGTGCTTGCCGCCGTGGCCGATGGTGTCAAAGTGCTGGCCGGTATACAGCTGGATGCAGGGCTCGGTGGAGCAGACGTGCATCACCCGGCCGCTGGCGGGGGAGCGCAGGATGGCGTGCACGCGCATGCCCTCGCCGTCCACGCGGAAGTTGAAGTCGTAGCCGTTCTTGATCACCATCAGCGGGTATTCCGCTGCCCGCGCCATGCCGTCGCGGATGCGCAGCGGCTTGCGGAAATCCACGGGCAGGCCGGTCACGTCCAGCTCCTCGCCGGTGGGGATCAGCGCCTCGTCGGTGGCGGTGATCAGGCTGGCGTTGATCTGCAGGGTGTGGTCCAGCACGTTCTCCTCGCCGCTCAGGTTAAAATAGGCGTGGTTGGTCAGGTTGCACAGGGTATCCTGATCGCTGATGGCGCGGTAGCCGATGCACATTTCGTTTTTATCGGTCCAGGCGTAGGTGACCTCCACCTCCATGCGGCCCGGATATCCTTCCTCGCCGTCGGCGCTCACATAGCGGAAGGTCACCAGATCGGCGTCTTCTTTCTCATGGCATTCAGCGCTCCACCAGCGGGTATGGAAGCCCTCGCCGCCGTGCAGGCTGTTTTTGCCGTCGTTCATGGGCACGCTGTATTCTTTGCCGTTCAGGGTAAACCTTGCACCGCCGATACGGTTACCCACCCGGCCGATGGTGGCGCCGATGCTGGGGCCGCCGTGGGCAATGTAGGGGGCCACCTCGTCAAAGCCGATGCTGACCTCGCCCAGCTTGCCCTCCTTATCGGGCACATAGATGGAAACCACGCGCGCGCCGAAATCGCAAAGGGTAATGTACGCGCCGCTCTTGTTCTTGAGGGTATACAGCGTGGCCACGCGGCCATCCGCCGCCTTGCCGAAGGCGGAAAGGGAAATGCTCATATTGTTACCTCCTTGTATGCGGGATGTATAGGATCGGTGCAAGCGGTACAAACTGGATGGCAAAAGGGGGAATTCGCATGAGGATCAAACGATACGGCGTTTCACTGGGGATGGCGCTGGCCGCCCTGGTGTTGATGCTCTTTACCCCATCGCTGCTGCCCGGGGACATCCAGGCGGAAAGCGGCGTGCTCCTGCTGGGCGAGAGAGACGGATACAGGCTGTACGCGGGGGAGACCCCGCCGCCCGGAAGCGCGCGGTTTTTCGATCGGGAAACGCTCTTTTCCGGCCTGCTGCTCTATGTGGGCCGGGACGCGCCGCTGCCGGCGGATCTGCCCGTTCAGCAGGCCCGGGACGTTCGCAGCATGGTAAAGCTGTATATCCCCGCCGCGGAGCGGGTGGCGCTGTCGGAGCAGACCATCTACGCCCTGTGCGATCTGGTGCGGGAGAATCCGCTGGTCCATACCTGGATCATGGCGGGCATGCGCTCACCGGCGGAGCAGCAGGCGATGCGGAAGGCGGCCTTCGCGGGCTATCAGGCCACGATGACCATCGAGCAGGCGCTGGAGAAGGCCCGCGCCGATATCCCGGACAGCGGCCAGAGCGAGCACCAGCTGAATACGTGCTTTGATATCCGCCTGGACGGGCTGCACGATTGGTCGCTGGATGATCCCATGGCGCGCACCGCCGATGGCCGCTGGCTGCTGGAAAACGCCTGGCGGTACGGCTTTATCCGCCGTTATCCGCCGGAGAAGGCGGAGATCACCGGCGTGCGCAATGAGGCAGCGCACTGGCGATACGTGGGCGCGCACCATGCCGCCGCCATGGGGACGGCGGATTGGTGCCTGGAGGAATACCTGCGGGCGCTTGCGGAATACGGCGCGCTGCGATTGGAAACGCCGGAGGGGAAAAGCGTATGGCTTTTGTGCGCGCCGCTGACGGAGGGCGCGGCCTCTTTTATCATCCCCGAGGGATGGATATATGAGGTCAGCGCCGATAACCTGGGGCGCGCGGTATGCGCGATGCTTCGGCCTTAGCCCAGCTTTTCCAGCAGGGCTTTGTTGGTTTCGTTTTCGCTGAGCAGGCTGTCCAGATAGGCGCCGAAGGCTTCGCTGCCCTGCTCGGCGGCCAGCTGATGCAGCTTCGCCGCGGCGGCGGCCGCCTTTTCATCCAGCATGCTGGCGGCGTTGCGGGTCATGCTGCGCAGGTAATCGATCTGCCCCTGCTGGTTCAGGTACAGCTCCATATTGGCCGTGCCGCGGAATTCCTCCGCGATGGCCTGATCCAGGGCGATGCCGGTATCCTCCAGCATCACGGCGATGATGGTCAGGCTGCCGCCCTCCCGCAGGGCGCGGGCGGAGCCGAACAGCCGCTTGGGCTTGGCCAGCGATCCGGCGGCCAGCCCGCCAGGCAGGATGCGCACATTCTGCGGCGCGCACTCGCTGCAGGCGCGGCACAGGGCGGTCAGGTTATCCACCAGCAGCACCACGTCCTTCTTCTGCTCTGCCAGGCGCATGGCGCGCTCCATGGTCAGCTCCGCGATGCGGGTATGGTTCTCCATGGGCTCGTCAAAGCCGGCGTAGATCACCTCGCCGGGCAGGGTATCCCGGGCCACGGTGATATCCTCGGGCCGCTCGCCCAGCAGCAGGCTCAGCAGCTCCGCCTCGGGGTACTGGGCATGGATGCTGTTCGCCATGGCGGTGAGCAGCGCGGTTTTGCCGCAGCGGGGCGGGGCCAGGATCAGCGCGCGCTGGCCGAAGCCGATGGGACACATCAGGTCGATCACCCGTAGCGTCCGCTGGCCGGGCGCTTTTTTGGAAAGCTGGATCTGGCTGGTGGGGTAAATGGCGGTGAGGGTATCAAAGGCGGCGGGCTCCTTCACATCCTGGGCGTCGATGCCGTTGACCTCGGTCACATACAGCAGCATGCCGTGGGTCTCGCCCTCGCGCCGGGGGCGCACCTTGCCCCACACCTTGTCGCCGGTGCGCAGGTGGAACCGCCGCACCTGGGCGGGGGATACGTATATATCGCTGCTGCCGGGCAGATAATTGCCGGTGCGCAGGTAGCCGTGGCCCTCGCTCTGCATCTCCAGCACGCCGCCGTCGTCGATCACATCGCCGGAGGCCAGCAGCTCGGGCAGGGCCATGCCGGAGGAGGCGTCCCGGCGGCTGCGGTAGTCGTTCTGGTAGCCGTTATTGCTACAGGCCGGGCGGGTATCCTGGCCGTAGGGCGCGCTGTAACGGGGGCGCGGCTCCTGCTGGGGCTCCGCCGCGTCGTTCTCGCTCTGGGCGGCGTCCGGGCCGAAGCGCGAAACCGTGGGCGGGCGCGGGGTGGTCCGCTGCACGCCATAGGCGTTGGCGGCGGGCCGCTGCTGCGCTCCATATCCGGCGGCGGGGCGCTGCTGGGGATAGGGGCTGCTGTTGGGCTGCTGGTAGGTGCGGGGATTATGCCAGGCCCGGGCCCCTTCCAGGGTAAATGCGGGCTTATTGGTGCCGGGAATATTGCCGCTTCTGGCCGCGGGCTGGGATGCGGAAACGGCGGGAGCGGGCGCGGGCGCGGGGGCCGCCGGACGGGCGGCGGGCGTCTGGGAGCGCACAAAAGGCACATTGGGCGTCAGCACCGGGGTATCCTCATCATCGGCCACGATGGAAACGGTGCGGCGCGGGGCGGCGGGAGCGGGCGCTTCCGGCGCGGCGGGCGCGGGGGCCTCCGCGGGCGTCAGCGATTCGCACAGGCGGTCAACGATCCCCTGCTTGGATATGCCGGCGCTCAGCTTTACGCCGTTCTCCTTTGCGATCTGGCGCAGTTCTACCACGGTTTTCGATTCCAAGGCTTCCTTGCTATACAACGTTCTGTTCCTCCTGTTTATATGAAGAGATGGGAATGATAAACGGTTTTATGCCTGCGGGTTTCTGATCACCAGCACATCGCGGTTCACGGCCTGCTCCACCCAATGGCTGAAGTCGGCGTACAGCGGATCGGATACGGCGGCAAACCCGGCCTCCGCCGCGGCCCGCGCCAGCATATCGCGCTTCAGCGTGTAGGTGTTAAAGGCGATGGCCGCGCAGCATCCCGGCAGCAGCGCCTGCCGCCAGGCGGGCAGCGCCTCGCGAATCAGCCCCTCCAGGGTATCCATACGGCCGTTTTCCCGGGGCGCGTGCTGCACGCCATAGGGCAGATCGGCCACCAGCGCGTGCGCCGGGCTTTTTTTCAGCAGCGATCCGGTATCCCGGGTGTCCGCACGGATCAGGATCAGTCCCTGGGCCTGCTTTCCATCGGTTATGGAAAAGCGCGTGACCGGGGCGTTTCTGCCTCCGGAAAGCGTGCGGCTTTCCCGGGCGGAGGCGTGCTTGATACGGTGGTATTGCAGCCATTTCTGGGTGAAGGCCGACGCCTCCTGCAGGCTCTTTTGATCGGTATCAACGCCCACCGCGTCCGCGCCGCGGATCAACGCGCAGTACAGCGCCGTGCCCTTGCCGCAGATGGGATCGGCAATGCGGGGATGGAGGTTTTGCCACTGTCCGCCGGCGGCCAGCGCCAGGTTGATCATCAGCTGTGTAAAATCGGCGTTGGTCTTGCCCTTGTATTTGAGGATCTCGGGCATATCCTGGGGCAGAAAGGCGGGCGTCTGCACCCTGTCCAGCGGGCGCAGCAGATCGCCCTCCAGGGCGGCGGTCATGTACAGGCCGCTGAGCCGCTGCAAAAAAGCCCGCTGCATCGGGGTCAATTCCGGCGCTTCAAAACACAAAAAGGGAGCGCCTCCCAGGAAGCGCTGTTCAACCTCGGCGGATATATCGCAGGCTTGCAGCATGCACCGAAGCTCCCTGTGTGAAAGCGTCAGCATGGATTGCTGGTAGCGCGCGTTTGCGTGCGCGCGCAGTTGATAGGCGTAAAGCATGAATACCTCTCTATGCGTTCTTTGCCTCTTCTGGCAGTATAACATACTTCCCAGTTTTAATCAAGCAGGCGGATACAAATTGTTGCACGCTTGGATCAGGGCATAATCCCCCGGACGCGCCGCATAGCATAAAAGCACAACAACAAGGGGGATGGCATATGGACGTGCGTTTAAGACGGGAAAACCTTGTATCTGGCGGCCAGCTCCGCGCCCAGCCGCAGCAGGTATCGGTGGAGGCGGAGGCGACGCTGCCCGGCGGCCTTCGGGACGAGGTGCTGCTCTTTCATACCCAGGCGCGTGCGCTGCCGCTGCAGGCGGAGGCGGCGGGCAACCGGGTCACGGTCAGCGGGCGGGTGATCTTCCAGGCGCTCTACTCCCAGGGCGATCTGACCAGGGTGCGCAGCGTGGAGGAGATGCGCGATTTCAGCCGCGCGCTGACCGTGGCCGCGCCGGAATCCGCTGCCGCCTACGAGCCGGTGTGCGAGATCACGGCGGTATCGGCCCGGGTGTTCAACGGTCGGCTGATGATGCGCGCCGATCTGAACCTGTGGGCGCAGGCGGATGAAATGCGGGAGGTCGCCGCCGTCACGGCGCTGGAGGAGGAGAACGCCCAGGTGCTCCCCGAAACGCTCAAAACCCAGCGGGTGGTGGGCGAGGGCCGCGCCCAGGGGCTGATCAAGGGCGAGTTCGAGCTCTCCCAGGCGCTGCAGGCCGAGGAGGCGCTGATCGGCTCCGGGGAGGCCCGGGTGGAGGATATCCTGGGCGGAGCGGACGGCCGCGCCACCGTCACCGGCACGGTGGATCTGACGGTGTGCCACGCCTCCCGCATGCCGGGGCATCCGCTGGTGTATACCCAGCACAGCCTGCCCTTTGAGCAGCAGGTAACGCTGAACGGCGAAAACGGGGATATGCTTTCCGCCTCCGTTGCCGTTACCGACGTGGCGGCCGCCCTGGAGGGGGAGGGCCTGCGGGTGGAGGTGGGCGTCGACGCCCGGGTGCAGGCCATCCGGGAGCGGGAGATCAGCGTCGTTACCGATGTATTCAGCAACAGCGGCGATCTTTTGATTCCAACCGGGGAACGGGCGGGCTACTGCGTGGGCTTCGTCAATGATCACGCGGCGGAGAGCGCCCGGGTGCAGCTGGTGCTGCCGGAGGATGCCCCGCGCATCGCGACGGTACTGGCGGCCTTTGCGCAGCCGGTGCTGGCCGGGGCGCGGCAGCAGGGCGGCAGGCTGCAGGCCGATCTGTCGGTCAAAACTACCCTGATCTATATGACCGAGGACAGCGGCATCCCGGTTTCCCATACCGCGGAGGAGCCGCTGCGCCTGTCCTTCCCCTGCGAGCTGAAGGAAAACGATATCCTGTCCCTGAGCGCTTCCCGGGTGGAGGCCGCCGCCGTGGCCGGGGACCGGGCGGAGGTGCGCTTTGTGCTGGCCCTGGATGGCCGCGGCGCGCGGTATCGCCCGGTGTTCACCGTCACCGACGTGGAGCGTCAGCCCGCGCCCGCCGCCCAGGCCGTCATGGCGCTCTACCGCGCCCAGGGGGATGAGCGCCTTTGGGATGTGATGAAGCGCTATCGGCTGTCCCGGGACAGCCTGGCCGCGCTCAACGAGAGCCTGCGGGAGCGGGAACCCGGGGATCTTCTGCCCGCCGGGATGGAGATCATTGCGTACAGGCGATAAGCAGCAAAAGCAGGCAGAGGGCCGCGCGCCTTCCGCCTGCTTTTGGCCTGCGCAGGATCAGGTACGCCTGCAGCAGCAGGCCGCTGAGCAGGCACAGGGGAGAGCCGAACCTTGCCAGCGGCGCGGGCAGCGCTTCCCGGCACAGCCGCAGGAGGATCAGGCCAAGCAGCAGCCCGGCGCAGAGCGGCGGCAGGACGCGCAGCCAAAGCGGCGTCTCCCGGCCCTTGTACCACAGGGCCGGATGCCGCTTGATGCATGGCGCCAGCGACCAGACCGCCTGCGCCGCCAGCGCCAGGCCGGGCCGGAAAACCGCCAGCGGGCACGCCAAAACGGCGCACAGCAAGGTGCGCCGCAGCATGAGCGTGGTTTTGTCCATATTACTTCTGGTACAGCTCCAGCCGCGCGATCAGCGCGTCGGCGTCCGCCTTCACCGTGGCGTAGGCGCTGCCGGACTGCAGCATCTGGTACAGCGACGCGATCTCGCTGATATCCTCGGCCTTATCGGTCGCCGCCACCCGGGTGATGCCGCTGTGCGCCGCCTGGGCGCGGTCCAGCATCATGCCGCGCAGCCGGTCGTCCAGCCCGCCCTGGTAGGAGCTGTCGTAGGTCACGCCCACCAGCGCGGTATTGCCCACCGCCACCGCCGCAGCGGTATCGACCTCGGTGAGCCGCTGCAGGGCGTTGCGCAGCTCCTGGGATACCTTCAGCGCGTCCTCCGACGTGGTGATCCCCGGATGATCGCCGTCCAGCAGATCGCCCAGGATGCCCTCGTCGGTGGCCTGGGGGATATTGCTGGGCAGGATCGGCTGAACGGTGCCCTGGGTCATGGGCGCGGGGCTGGCCGTGGCTCCGGCGTCCGCGTTGCTGGCGCAGCCGGTCAGCATCAGCGCCGCCGCCATCGCCAGCAGGAAAACAAACAGCATTCTTTTCAAAGCAAATCGCCTCCTCGCGGCTATTGTGCGCAGGGAGGCGATGATTTATCATTGGCAATATTTTTTCAGCTGTAAAAGGTGTTCCCGCCGATGAATTCCCGCAGGATAGAGAGCGGCGGAATCTCGGTAAAGGCCGATTCCGGCGCTTCGCGGAAATAGTTGAGGATCTTGATCAGCCGCGCGGCCAGATAGAAGCAGGGATCCTCTGGCAGCACCTGGCGCAGCATTTCATAGGCCAGGGATTTGAGCACCGGCAGCTCGTAGTGCAGGGCGCTGTTGAACACGATATCGGCCTGCTCCTGGAAGGGGAAAATCCATTTTTCCTCTCCCCGGCGCACGCTGTCCCACATGGCCAGCGTCTTTTCCGGCGTGGTGCCGCGGAACTGGTAATCCCGCACGATGCGGCGCAAAAGCCTTGCGTCGGTGGTGCGGATGCGGTTGTGGTCGTCCAGGTTCAGGCAGGTCAATTCGCTCAGGTAGAGCTTGCAGATCTCGCCCGGCTGGAAGCCCTCGTGCAGCACGGGGTTCAGCCCGTGGATGCCCTCCACGATCAGCATCTCGTCCCGCCCCAAACGCAGGGTATAGGCGTTGTCTGTGCGCCGGCCGGTGGTAAAATCAAACAGCGGCATGCCGGTCTCTTTGCCGTCCAGCAGGCTGCGGATGCTGCTGCGGAAAAGCTCGATCTCCAGCGCGTCCAGCGATTCAAAATCCGGCTTGCCTTCGGCGTCCAGCGGCGTCTCCGCCCGGTGCCTGTAAAAGTTGTCCATGCTGATCAGCACCGGCCGCAGCCCCAGCACCCGCAGGTGCACCTTCAGCCGGTTGGCCGTGGTGGTCTTGCCGCTGCTGCTGGGCCCGGCCAGGAAGACGGCCCGGGCGTTCATGCGCAGGATATCCTCGGCGATATCGGCCAGGGATTTATCGTGCAGCGCCTCGTTGACGCGGATGAACTCGTTGATTTCGCCCTTGTCGATCAGCCGGTTCAGGTCGGCGGCGTTGCGGCAGCCCAGGATCTGGCACCAGTAGTTGCTCTCAAAGAAGGCGGCCATGTGCTTGGGCCGGGAGACATAGGGCGCGGGCACAGCGGGATTGGCCGGCCCCGGCATCTGCAATATCAGCCCCGGGGGATGGTAGCGCAGCGAAAACACCGGCACCCAGCCGGTGCTGGGCAGCATGGCCCCGTAAAAGTATTCCGCCAGGCCGCCGCATTCATAAATGTTAAAATAATCCAGCTTGCGGTAGCTGAGCAGATCGGCCTTATCGCTCCACCCGATGGAGGTAAAATAGTCGATGGCCTGCTGCTTGGACCAGCAGGCGCGCCGGAAGGGCAGGTCGTCCGCCACGATCTCCTGCATGGTCTGCTCAATCAGCTGGGCGTCGCCCTGCAATACCCTCCGGCCCTCCAGCTGGAAGTACAGCCCGAAGCCGATGGAGTGCTCGATGCGCACCCGCACATCGGGGTAGCAGCGGCGTACCGCCAGCAGCAGAATGAACCGCAGGGAGCGCTCGTAAATGCGGCGGCCCTCCTCATGGGAGAAGGGGATGGGTGTGAGCTCGCAGTCGGAGTACAGCGCGCTGGTCAGCTCCAGCACCTGCCCGCCCCGGAAAGCGCCCAGCGCCTTTTCACTGTTTTTCGGCAGCAGGGCGGCAAACGCATCCGCCACCGAAGCGCCGGGTTTCAGTTGGGCCTGACGCCCGCAGCAGGTGATGATCAATTGGCCTTCGCCTCCTTCTGCGCCGCCTGGGCGGCCAGCTTGTTCTGCCATTGGATCAGCTTGGTGGAGATATAAGCGGGGTTCTGCTCCTCGGCCAGGGCGCAGGTGCGCACCATGGCCTTGCGGCCGTTTTCGCCCTTCTGGAAGGTGATGGTCACGGTATACAGCCCGTGATCGCCGCAGACGCACAGCGCCTGCTGGAGGCCGTTGGGCCTTTCCACATAGCCGGCGGCCAATTCATACCGATGGCCGCAGACCGGGCAGGGCGGCTGGGAGGCGTTTTTGCTCTTCAGGGCGTCGGCCATGCGCCCCACCCGCAGCACGTCGCATTTTTCGGTGCGGCGGGCGCGTTCCTCGTGGGTCAGCTTGCGGGCGGTTTGGGGGAAACGCAGCACGTCCTCGGGCTTGGGGCACTTCTTGAATACCAGCGCCGTATAATAGGCGTCGTTCAGCGCATTGTGGAAGGGATGGTCGATTTCCGGCGGGATCTCAAAGTGCTCCATGGCGCTCTTGAGCCCGGCACGGTTCTTGGTATCGCCCACCAGCTCGCCGTACAGCCGCTGCAGGTCGTACATGGCCGGGAAAGGCGTTTTGTAGCCGAAGAAATCCAGGTTCTGCTGCAGCACCGATATATCGTCGCAGCCCCAGGTCAGCAGGGCGCAGTCCTCTCCGCACCAATTGCGGAAGCGCTCCGCCGTCTCGCTGAACTGCGGCGCGTCGCACAGATCCTCCTGGCTGATGCCGGTGATGCGCTTGATGCGCGGGTGCAGCTTTACATAATGGGTGGGCTGGATCAGCTGGTTAAAGGTGTCGGTGATCTCCAGATCGCTGCTGAGCCGGATGGCGCCGATCTGGATCATCTCAAACAGCAGCCGGCCGCCCACCGATTTGTAGGCGCTGCTGTTGTAGCTCATGGGCTGGTTCCATTCCAGGTCCAGTACGATGTAGTCCATGGTATTCCAAATCCCTTCGGTTATTCGTTCAAATATTCCGCGGCGCTGCTGCCCGCCAGCGCGCCGGTGGAAAAGGCGATCTGCAGGCTGAAGCCGCCGGTAAAGGCGTCCACGTCCATGACCTCGCCCGCAAAGAACAGGCCGTTTACCTTTTTGCTCATCATGGTGGCGGGGTTGATCTCCTTGACCGATACGCCGCCGCAGGTGACGATGGCCTCGTCCAGGGGCCGCGTGCCGGTGATGGTCAGCGGGATGGCCTTCATGGTCTGCACGATGCGGGCGCGCTCCGCCGATGTGATCTGGGCGGGCTGCTTTACGGCGCTCACATTGCACAGGGACGGGAAAACCTCCGCCATCCGGCTGGGCAGCAGGGCGGGCAGGATGTTCTGCAGCTGCCTGCGCGGGTTCTCGCCAAAATCCCGCAGCACCCGGGCGTCCAGCTGCTCCGGGGTCAGGGCGGGCTTCATATCCAGCGTCACCTGCACCTCCCGCCAATCCGCGGTGGCCAGCACGCTGGACATGCTCAATACCAGCGGCCCGGAGACGCCAAAATGGGTAAACAGCATCTCGCCCTGATCGCAATACTTTATTTTACCATGAACCCGGGCGGTTAGGCAAACATTTTTAAGCGAGAGCCCCTGTAACTGCCTGGGCCAATCCTCCCCCGTGATCAAAGGCACCAGGGAGGGGCGGATCTCGGTCACCGTATGACCGGTCTCCCGGGCAAAGCGGTAGCCGTCTCCGGTGGAGCCGGTGACGGGGTAGCTGGCGCCGCCGGTGGCGATGATGGCGGCGTCACAGGGGATCACCCGCTCGCCCAGGGCGTCCCGCACCCACACGCCGGTGACGCGGCCCTCTTCGATAACGATGCCCAGTACCTCCGCCTGCAGCTTCAGCGCCTGCCCCCGCAGGGCGTTCAGGAAGGCCTTGCTCACGTCGCTGGCGTGATCGCTCACCGGAAACACCCGGTTGCCGCGCTCCACCTTGGTGGGGCAGCCCAGATCATTGATCAGCCTTTGCAGATCATCCGGCGATAAAAACCGCAGGGCGGAATAGAGAAACCTGGGGTTGCGCTGCACATTGCGCAGGAAGGTTTCCGTATCGCAGGCGTTGCAGATGTTGCAGCGGCCCTTGCCGGTGATGTAGAGCTTTTTGCCGAATTTCTCGTTCTTTTCCAGCAGCGTGACGCGCGCTCCGGCCCGCGACGCAAACAGCGCGGCAGAAAGGCCCGCCGCGCCGCCGCCGATGATTACCACATTATTTGCTTTCATTCATGTATACGCTGTAAGCGTCCCATACCTCTTCCAGTTGTTTGAAGCGCTCGGCCACGGCGTCGCGGTTTTTGAGCCCCAGCGCCACGATCAGCGCGTTGATCACGCTCATGGGCGCGGCCATGGAATCCACAAAGCTGGCCATATCGGTGCGCACCGACAGGCAGATATCCGCCGCCTCGTGCAGCGGGCTCATGGGCCCGTCGGTGATGCCGATCACCTGCGCGCCGCGGATGCGGGCAAAGTGCATGGCCTCGATGGTGCGGCTGGAGTAGCGGGGAAAGCTGATGGCCAGCAGCACGTCCCCTTTTTCAATGCGGGAGATGGATTCAAACACGTCGGTGCTGCCCGCGGCCACCACCCGCACGTCGTCCAGGATGTAATGCAGGTAGTACCCGGCAAACTCCGCCAGCGGGGCCGCCGAGCGCAGCCCCAGGATGTACAGCCGCCGGCTGCCCGATATGGCCCGCGCCGCCTCGGAGAAGGCCGCCTCGTCGATATCCTCAATTGTGCTGCGGATGTTCTGCATATCGGCCTTGAGCACGGTGGAGAGCACGCTGCCCTCGCCGATCTCCGATACCATCTCAAACCGCTGGGTGGCGGTGAGCCGGTGGCGCACCAGCTCCTGCAGGTTCTGCTGCAGCGCCGGATAGCCCTCGTAGCCCATGGCCACGGCGAAGCGAACCACCGTGCTTTCACTGACGCCCGCGGCCTCGCCCAGGCGGGAGGCCGTCATGGAGACCGCCTTGTCATAATGCTGGGCGATGTACTCCGCAATGCGGCGGTGGCTTTTGCTCAGCTTTTTTCCACTGCGGTTCAGCTTGGCGATCAGATCCTGGGTTTGCTGCATTTTTTGCACCTCGAAAAATCAAAACTGCCCCATGATTATACACGAGGCCGACAAAAAATGCAATATCAGCCGATCAGATCCTGCAAATTGGTTTTCAGCCACTCGTTATCTTCCTGATATGCGCCGATCAGCGTCAGCACCGGGTGGCCCGCCTCCAGCAGCGCCATATCGGTGCCGGGTCTGTGCGGCTCGATTTTGAGCCCGCCCTCCAGCCAGAAGTAGGTCTGCCCGTGGGGGCTGACGCGGCGCTCATAGCTGTCCAAAAAATAGGCGTCACTGAGCGGCGCGGCCCGGAGCGGCTTCCACTGCGCGGGCGGCAGCGCCGGGGCGTTCAGGTTCAGCAGGCACAGCCGGGGCAGCGCTGCGCGGACGGCCTTCTCCGCCATGGATACCGCCAAATGCGCCAGGTGCAGCAGCGATTCCCAGGGGGCGTGCACCTCGATGGAGACCGCCATGGCGGGCAGATTGCACATGCGCGCCTCCCGGGCGGCCGATACCGTGCCGCTGTAATAGACGGCGGTGCCGGCGTTGACCCCGTCGTTGATGCCGGAGAACACGTAATCGATGGGCTGCTTGCTGAGCAATATGCCGATGCGCGCGCAATCCGCCGGGGTGCCTGCCACGGCGTAGGCCTCCGCGCCCTCCCAGGGCACCTCCTGCGTCATCAGCGGGGCGTGCAGGGTCAGGTGATGGCTGGTGGCGCTCTGCTGAGTCTGGGGCGCGCATACCGTGACGGTGTGTCCGCGCTCCAGCGCCGCCTGGCTCAGGGCCTTGAGCCCCACGGCGCTGATGCCGTCGTCGTTGGTCAGTAAAAAGTGCATAGCTTGCTCCTTTCCGCGGGGAGTTACGCCCCATTATACCGGATTTATCGCCATGGGGCAAGCATGATCGGCCGAAAAGCGCATAAAATGATCCCTGAAAGGGGAGAGGGAGAATGGCGTATACGCGCTTCGCGGGCCAGGGGGATGCCTTTGGCTGGTACGATGGCCGGCGGATCACCCTGGGCGGCCTGCGGCCCGATACCGATTATCGGCTGATCTGCGGCCAGGAGCGGCACGATATCCACAGCGACGCCCGGGGCGCCTGGAGCGGGCAGCTGCTGCACGATGTGCCGCTGTGCCTGGCCCGGGGAGAGCATCCCGTGCTCTGGGATGAGGCCCGGATCACCGCCGCCCAGGCGGCCCTGCTGACGCGGGAAAAGGAGACCCCGCCGCCGACAGAGAAAGAAAAAGCGCCGGAGCCCGCGGAACCGGAGCCCGAACCAGCGCCGGAGCCCGAACCGACGCCGGAGCGGGAACCGGAAGCGGCTCCGGTGATTTATCGGCCCGCTTCATCGGGAATTCCCGTGGACGCGCTGCCCGCCCTGCAGTGGCCGGAAGGCGCGGCGCAGCTGAAGCAGATCTTTCGGGAAAACAGACCCGCGCGGCTGTTTGATCTGCCGGGCTTCCGCACCGTGCGCTGCCGGGAGGCGGGCGTGGACTGCTGCTTTGGCTTCCGCGCCCGGGATGACCGGGTGTGCGAGGTGCTCTACGGCGTGCGCGCCCGCGGCGGCATGGTGCCTCCCCGGGGCCTGCAGGGCTACCGCTATCAGCGGGCGCTGGACGGCAGCGGCTATTGGGTGCTGCGTCAGCTGGTGTAAAGGGTCTCCGCGATCCTGTCGGCCAGGCGGCACAGCAGCTCGCTGTTGGTGGGCTTGCCCCGCTCGGCGCTGACCGAAAGGCCCAGCAGGCGGTTCTGCGCCGCCCAATCGCCGTGCAGCCAGGCGCTCTCGATGGCGCTGCGGATGCGCTTTTCCACTGTGGCGGGCGCGGCGCCCGTTTCCTTTGCCAGCAGCGGATACAGGTGGTATTGCAGCGGCGGCAGCGGCGCGGGCCAGGCGCTGAGCAGCGCCGCGCCCCGGGCAATGCACGCCCGCCCCAGCAGCGCGGGGGACATGCCCAATTCATCCAGCAGCCCTTCGGCGCAGGCCTGGCGCTCCGGCAGCGAGGAGAACGCCAGCTGTGCGCAGGGCCTGCCGATCGCCCCCAGCGCCGCCGCCGACGGTTCCTCCGCCACGGCGTCCGCCCAGGGCGCGGCGAATCGCGCAATGATCTGCGGCGGATGCGGCAGGGGATCGCGCGTCAGTCCATCCAAATCGGGCGGCGCATCCCACAGCACCAGCACATGGGGCTGGATCCACCGGACGCGCTCCGGCAGCCGCTCCGGCTCCGATACCGTATCGCATACAGCGATGCCGGGCCGGTCCAGCGCCCGCAGTCCGGCCATGGGCGCGCGGGCGTACAGCATGGCGCGCAGCTCAAATCCATCAGGAAAGCTTTTCATTTTATCCCTCCGCAGGGCATGGTATCATAAACCGGGACAAAAGTAAACGGGAAGCGGATGAATGGAGCGCTGTCTTTTCCGCTTCCCAGTTTGGATCGGCTGTGGTATACTGTACCCTGTGGAGGTACGGACATGCGAAACGAAATCATCGCGGGCAACGAGGATACGCGGCTTCTGAAAATCATTGCGGGCGTTTGCATGATCGTGGATCATGTGGGCTCGCGCATTTTTACCGGCGTACTGGAGCTGCGCATCATCGGCCGCATCGCCTTTCCCTTATATGTCTGGTGTCTGGTGGTAGGCGCATGCCATACCCGAAACGGATACCGCTACGCCCTGCGGCTGCTGTTGGCCGGCATCATTTCCCAGCCCTTTTATATGGTGGGGCTGGCCCATCCCTGGAGCAAGATCTGCGTTTTCGGGCCGCTGCTGCTGGGCTATCTGGCCATATTGGGTATCCGGGAAAAGAAGCATGGAAGCCAGTACTGGGCGCCGCTGGCGGCGCTGCTGGTCACGCAGTTTGTCAATATGGATTACGGCATGAACGGCGTGCTGCTGATCATTCTGCTGTATCTGGCCCGGGAAAACCGCGGCGCGATCCTGGCCGTGATGGTGTCCTTTTGCCTGTATTGGGGCAGCGGAGGGGCCAATTTACGCAGCTTCTGCGGCATTCCGCTGCAGGACGGCGTATTCAGCCTGCCGATCGTGCGCGCCTTTATGCACCAGCAAACCATGGCGCTGCTCTCGCTGCCGCTGATGCTCTGGCCGCGAAAAACGTGCCTGCGCTGGCCCTCCGGGCTGGCAGCCTACGCCATCTATCCCGGCCATCTGCTGATCCTGTGGATTGTGCAGCTCCTGATGGGCCTTACCACCCTGGAGAAGAGCCTGAAGCTGCTTATTCCCTGGATGTAACGGGCTGATATGCGCCTGCCCGTCGGCTGGCGGCCGCCAGCTGCGCCCGCACCCGATCCAGGTTATGGTGCCCCGTGGGGCCCGTGTAGACCGGCGCGGGCCGGGGAATGGGCGCTTCCTCCTTTTCCGCCACCTGCTGAAAATCCAGATGTTGGGCCCGGAAGATGCGCCATTGCTCCTGCTGCTCGCTGAAGGACAACTCCGCAAAGGGCGATGGATGTACGTTTGCCATGCTTAAACACTTCCTTGCTATGTTCTGCACTGCATCCTATGCCGGAGGCCGAAGGGATGTGCGCAGGGCACAGCCTGCCCGCAGCAAAAAAGCAGCGAACCGAACGCGGCCCGCTGCTTTTTGTTTTTTGTGCTTTTACCGTAAATACAGATCGTCCCGCAGCCGATACAGGGTGCAGCCGCGGTTCTTGGTGCAGATGGCGTCCACAAACCAGGCGGCGGTGCGCACGGCGTCATACTGCATGTAGCCCCAGTGATAGCCGTCCACCTTGTCGTTTTTCATGTTGCTGTCCGTCCAGTGCACCTCGTCGCTGACGGGATCATAATCGGCGATGAACAGCAGGCTGTGGGGGCCGTTGCCGTAGTAATAATAGCCGGCCATCTGGAAAAAATCGCCGGTCTGCACGCTCTCCAGCACCGCGCGGCAGTTGGCCTGGTTTTCCTCCTTGCTCAGGGAGGTATCATAGCGGAAGGATGCGGCGATCTCAAAGGGACTGCCGTCCTCGGCGGATTCGATGCGCCATTCCACGCCGTAATCATAGGGGGCGCAGTTGACCTTGCTGTTGTTCTTGGGCATGTGCAGAGCAAGGTCGGGGAATTCCTTCATGGCATAGGCGTCCTTGAAGGTGTCAAACATGCGCATCACAAAGTTTTTGCACACGCCCCGATCCCAGTCCTCCTGGGCCGGCGCGTGATAATAATAGGGATCGTGGTAGTTGCGGTAGGCCAGGGCGAACATATCGGCAAAGAGCTTTTCCCGTGGGGAGAGGATGTTTACGGTGCGGGTGGCCTGGCTTTCATAGCCGTAGGCGTCCAGCGCGCCGTAGCCCCTCACCGTCACCACGGCGGGCTTGGTGTATTGGTAGGTTTCAAAGGTGTGATCAAAGCTGCCGCCCTCCTGGCTGACGGTGACGCGCTGGCCGTCGTATTCCAGCGTGGCCTCAATGCGGTTTACCCGCTGGCCCGTGGCCTGCACGCGCAGGGTGCCGCCCGCGTCATAGCTCTGGCGCGCCAGCGGGGTCAGGATGGTCACGCTGGGGGCCGTCTGGAAGGAAAGGAAGCTCACGTCCTCCTCCTCGCCCAGAGCGGGGCACAGCAGCATGCACAAAAGCAGCAGCGCGGATAAAACCCGTTTCAAAATAATAAAACCTCCGCGGATCGTTTTTTTCTGCATTTACTGTATATCAAAACGCGTACAAAGTCAATAAAAAACGCGATCCTGCGTACACAGGATCGCGCGTTTGAACCCGTATTGGATTACTTGACCTCGCACTTGGCGCCCACGTCGGCGAACTGCTTGGCGATCTTTTCGGCCTCTTCCTTGGAGACGCCTTCCTTGATGGTCTTGGGGGCGGACTCCACGAATTCCTTGGCTTCCTTCAGGCCCAGGCCGGACACGACTTCGCGGACGACCTTGATAACCTTGATCTTCTCAGCGCCGGCATCCACCAGCACCACGTCAAACTCGGTCTTCTCCTCGGCGGGAGCGGCAGCAGCGGCGGGAGCGCCGGCAGCGGCAACGGGGGCAGCGGCGGAAACGCCGAATTCTTCTTCCAAAGCCTTGACCAGATCCATCAGCTCGATGACGGACAGGCCCTTGATGGCATCAATAAATTCCTGATGAGTCATTTGAATTGACCTCCATTCAATCTGTCTTTCTTAATATTTTTAATGGGATAAATTACGCTGCGATCATTCCTCGCCAGCCTGCTGCTTGCGCAGGGCTTCCAGGAAATAGACCAGCTTGGCCACGGGGGCCTGCAGGGAACCGACCAAACGGGCCAGCAGCACTTCGCGCGGGGGCACCTCGCTCAGGGCCTTGACCTGCTCCACGGACAGCACTTCGCCGTCCATCAGGCCGGCCTTCACGGTCAGGCGGCCATCGTTCTTGGTCTTGTTGATGAAGTCGTATACGATCTTGGCGGGAGCCACGGCGTCGGTCATGCCAAAGGCATAGGCGCTGGGGCCTTCCAGGGTGTGATCCAGACCGGTGATGCCCATATCGTCCAGGGCGCGGCGCACCAGGGTGTTCTTCAGCACGCAGTATTCCACGCCGTTGGCACGGAACTGGTTGCGCAGCTCGGTCACTTCCTCCACGGTAATACCGGTGAAGGAAACCACCACCATGCTCTTGCAAGCCTTCAGCTTTTCGCTGATCTCGCTTACTACGACCTTTTTCGCTTCCAGGTTAGCACTCATTTTACTTGTTCGCACCTTCTTCCCGGCTGTGTATAAAAGAAACCCCTGTGCATGGGCACAAGGGCATAATAATCAT
>CADAHU010000021.1 GCA_902787835.1 uncultured Eubacteriales bacterium | reverse complement strand
GCGGGCGATGGCGGCGCGGATGACGCCGATGGTCTCGTTGGCCTGCTCGTCGGTGGCGGTCAGGCCGGTGCCGATGGCCCACACGGGCTCGTAGGCGATAACGACCTTCTTGACCTCCTCGGAGGTCATGCCGGTCAGGGCGGTCAGGGTCTGGTAGGCCACCAGATCATCGGTATAGCCGGCCTCGCGCTGCTCCTTGCGCTCGCCCACGCAGATGATGGGGGTCATGCCGGCGTGCACCACGGCCAGCGCGCGCTTGTTGACGGTCTCGTCGGTCTCACCAAAGTACTGACGGCGCTCGGAGTGGCCCACGATCACATAATCCACGCCGCAGGCCTTGACCATATCGGCGGAGAGCTCGCCGGTGTAGGCGCCCTTGGGCTCCCAGTGCATGTTCTGCACGCCCACCTTGATCTTGCTGCCGCGCACGGCCTGCTTGGCCGCATGCACGCACAGCGCGGGCACGCACACCACCACGGTGCACTTGGCGTCCTTCACCAGGGGCTTGAGGGCCTGGATCAGCTCGGTGGCTTCGGCGGGGGTTTTGTTCATTTTCCAGTTGCCGGCAATAATGGGAGTGCGCATATACATTAACTCCTTTCAGCAGTAAAGCAATCAAATTCAGCAGGGATCGATAAGGGGCTGCGAGACCCCTTATCTGTAATCCGCAGGACCGGCTTTGCCGGCCCGAGGAGCGGCTGGAATGCCGCTTCCTATGTCATTGCCCGGCCGTGCGGCTTTGCCGCGCAGGGCAAGTGACGCACCCAATCGAAAGGCCGCAGCAGCGGCCTTTCGATTGGAATATTTTACTTGTCGTTCAGCGCCGCAACGCCGGGCAGGGTCTTGCCTTCCAGAAATTCCATGCTGGCGCCGCCGCCGGTGGAGATGTGGCTGATCTTGTCCGCGAAGCCCAGCTGGGTCACGGCCGCAGCGCTGTCGCCGCCGCCCACGATGGAGATGCAGTCGGCATCGGCCAGGGCCTGGGCCACGGCGATGGTGCCCTTGGCGAAGTTGGGGAATTCAAACACGCCCATGGGGCCGTTCCAGACAACGGTCTTGGCGTTCTTGATGGTCTCGGCAAACAGCTTTTCGGTCTCGGGGCCGATGTCCATGCCTTCCCAGCCCTCGGGAATCGCGCCGATGGGGACCACCTGGGTGTTGGCGTCGTTGCTGAAGTTATCGGCAGCCACGGTATCGATGGGCAGCAGGAACTTGATGCCCTTGGCCTTGGCCTTTTCCATGGTCTCGCGGGCCAGATCCAGCTTGTCCTCTTCCAGCAGGCTGTTGCCCACGTTGCCGCCCATAGCCTTAGCGAAGGTGTAGGCCATGCCGCCGCCGATGATCAGCGCGTCCACCTTGTCGATCAGGTTTTCAATCACGCCGATCTTGCTGGACACCTTGGCGCCGCCCAGGATGGCGACGAAGGGACGCTGCGGGTTCTCCAGGGCGCCGCCCATGAACTTGAGCTCTTTTTCGATCAGGAAGCCGCTGACGGCGGGCAGATAATCGGCTACGCCGGCGGTGGAGGCATGGGCGCGGTGGGCGGTGCCGAAGGCATCGTTCACATAGATCTCAGCATAGCTGGCCAGCGCCTTGGCGAAGGCGGGATCGTTCTTTTCTTCCTCGGCATGGAAGCGCAGGTTCTCCAGCAGCATCACCTGGCCGGGCTGCAGCGCGGCGGCCTTGGCCTGGGCGTCGGGGCCGATGACATCCTTGGCCATGATCACTTCCTGGCCCAGCAGCTCGCTGAGGCGGGCGGCGACGGGCGCCAGGGACAGCTTCTTTACGTCCTTCTTGGCCTTTTCCAGGGCGGCCTCGGTGGCGGCGGCCTGCTCCTCAGCGGGCAGCGCTTCGATCTTGGCCTTTTCCTTCTTGTTCAGCTTCAGGGTATCGTTAAACACATTGTGGGGCTTGCCCATGTGGCTGCACAGGATGACGGCAGCCTTGTGGTCCACCAGGTATTTGATGGTGGGCAGCGCGCCCAGGATGCGGTTTTCGTCGGTGATCTTGGTGCCGGTCTCTTTGTCCATGGGCACGTTGAAGTCAACGCGCACAAGCACCTTTTTGCCCTGTACGTTTACGTCTTCGATGGTCTTTTTCATATTCGCATTCTCCTTTATAAATGTTGGAAAATTGGGGACATGCTCTGCTTGCGGCAGTCCAGGCCGCAACATTTTAATTATATACCATTTTTATCGATTGCACAAGCGTTTCCAGGCAAAAACGCGAAAAAATACGGCAAAAATGGGGCAGAAGTGCGCAGCGGGCGATCCGGGCTTTTGCGGGCTGCGCACAGAAACCGTAGCGGCGGTGGGGAGGGATCGGCAAGGAATGGGAAAAGAATCGCATGAAGTGGCGAACATTCAAATTCAAAAATACTTGCATAGTTCGCCTTTTGGGTGTATAATCTTACCCTATGAATTTGAGCAAGGGAGCCTGAATCCGGATGGATAAGTTCAAGCGCAATGAGCGGCTGGCGGCGATGACCCAGGTTTTGACCGCGGCCCCCAATAAAATTTTTACGCTCTCACATTTTTGTGAAATGTTCGGCGCGGCCAAGAGCACGGTGAGCGAGGACGCCGCCATCCTGGCGGAGACCATGCGTCAGTTCAGGCTGGGCACGGTGGAGACCGTCACCGGCGCGGCGGGCGGCGTGCGCTATCGCCCCATGACCCAGGAGGGCGAGGGCCGGCGCTTTATGGAGGGGATCTGCGATATGATGCGCGCGCCCAGCCGGGTGCTGCCGGGCGGATACCTGTATTTTTCCGATATCCTCAGCGACCCCACCCTGGTGGAGGGCATGGGCCGGCTGTTTGCCGCGGAGTATTACGACGCCGGGGTGGATTTTGTATTGACCATGGAGACCAAGGGCATCCCGGTGGCGCTGATGACGGCGGAAGCGCTGCATGTGCCGCTGACCATTGCCCGGCACAGCAACAAGGTGTACGAGGGCAGCGCCGTGAACATCAACTACGTTTCCGGCAAGGGCGTGATCGAGACCATGTCCCTGTCCCGCCGGGCGGTCAGGGAGGGCAGCACCGCGCTGATCGTGGATGATTTTACCCGCGGCGGCGGCACGGCCCGGGGCATGCAGAGCATGCTCAGCGAGTTCAACATCCATTGCGCGGGCAGCTGCTTTGTGATGGCCATGGAGAACACCAACCTGCCGGGCAGCCGGGCGCTGATGCTGCTGGGCGAAGTAAAGGACGGAGAGCCCACGCAGGTGCGCGTGGCGGATTGGGTAAAATGACGGTAAAACTGCTGATCGGACTGGGAAACCCCGGGGCGCAGTACGCCCATACCCGGCATAACGCCGGGTTTTGTGTAATTGAACGTCTGTCCAATTTGTGGAATATCCCGGTGGACCGCGCCCGCTGCCACGGGCTGGTGGGCGAGGGCCGGGCGGAGGGGCAGCGGGTGATCCTGATCAAGCCCCAGACCTTTATGAACCTGAGCGGCGACTGCGTGGCCGACGCCCTGCGCTGGTACAAGGCGGAGCCCAAGGATACCATGATTTTTTCCGATGATATCGATCTTCCCCTGGGGCAGATCCGCGTGCGCCCCTTCGGCGGGGCCGGCACGCATAACGGCTGGCGGGATATCCTGCTCAAGACCGGCAGCGACCGCTTCCCCCGGGTGCGGGTGGGCGTGGGCGGCAAGCCGCCGGAATGGGATTTGGCCGATTGGGTGCTCTCCCGCTTCTCGCCCGAGGATCAAAAGCTGATGGACGCCGCCTTCGACCGCGCCGCCCAGGCCGCCCGGTGCTTTGTGGAGAAGGGCATCGAGGAGGCCATGAACGTGTATAACCGGAAGGCGGGGGAAGGGTAAGGTGGATTGGAAATTGGCGGGAAACCTGCGTTTGCCGCCGCCGCTGCGGGCTTTTGCGCTGACGGGGTTTTACGGGGGCGTTCCTTTCTGACGCCCAGAAAGGAACCGAAAGAGGCTGCGCCGCCGCCGCTGCTGCTGCGGGCTTTTCCGCCAACAGGCTTTGACGCCTGCCGCCGTTCCCTGGCAGCACGGCTTTGCCGTGCGGGCGGCGCGCAAAGCGCGCCGCTGAACAAAGAGAAAATTCCCGAAAAATGAACGAGCTCATTTTTCGGGAATTTTCTCTTTGTTCTTTTGCCAGGGAAATCGCTTGGCGGCCTTGAAGAAACTGGCGGAAACAAGATTGCTTGCGAATCCAACCCGGTTCGCCAGGCGTTTCTTTGTTATCTTTCTTCTCAGAAGAAAGTAACGTATCCTTCCTATTATTGGCTACCCGTTCACGCCATCGCTTGGGTCTTGTACAGCAGCCCCAGGTCCCAGAGCACGCTGCTGGTCAGGTACTTGTCGCGGATATCGCGGCTGGCGATGAAGGCGTCCTGGGTGTCCTGATCGCTGATATCGATATCGGCGGGCGTCATGGGCATGCCCAGATCGCGCATCAGGGCGGCGATGTGCTCGGTATCGGGCAGCTCCTCGTCCATGAAGCGGCGGATCTCCTCCCAGCCGTTCAGGATGTTGTTCAGCCGCTGGGCGTGGCGGGCGGGATCGTTCTTGTGGAATTGGGCGTGCTCCTGGGCGATGACGGTCTCGGCGGCCTTGCCGAAGATGCGGCGGATCATGGCCTCCCATTCCTCATTGCTGAAATTCGCCATGAAAGCTTCCGCCGCAGCGCGGTCGGGAACCAGATTGCGCAGCACCCGGTCGTAGAGCCGCAGGGTGATCAGCGTGCCCACGCCCACCTGGATGCCGTGCAGCTCGTAGGGCTTGCCGCGGTCCAGGCACATCATTTCCCACATATGGCTGAAGTAGTGCTCCAGCCCGCTGGCGGGGCGGCTGATGCCGGCGTAGCTCATGGCGATGCCGCTGAGCACCAGGCCCTCCACCGTGGCCTGCACGGCTTTTTCCTCCCGGTTTTTGAGGCCGGGGGCGTTTTCCACGATCTTGCGCAGGCTCTCCCGCATGAGGCCGGCGATGTTTTCGCAATAGTATTCGCCGGTGACCAGATTGCTGATGCGCCACTCGCACAGGGCGATGTACTTGGCCAGCATATCGCCGAGGGGCGGCGTTGTACAGCGAAACCTTGATGCGCTCCCGGATCATGCTGCTGCTGTTGCTGGCGTAGCCGTCCATGCTGGGGGCGGTGCCGATGATCAGCTGCTTTTTGCCGATGGCGTGGCACAGCACCTTGCAGCAGTCGTTGATGACGCCGCTGCCGATGCCCATCACGCAGTCGCAGGTGGGATCAAAGGCCATGGTCAGGCTGCCCACGGCGTATTCGTCGGGCTCCACGTGCTCCATGGGGAAGCAGTACAGGGTATAGGGGATGCCCGCGCTGTCCAGCACGGCCTGCACCCTGTCCCAGGCGGCGGCCTTGGTGTTCACATCGCAGACGATGAACGGCTTTTTGCCGCCCACGGCCGCAAGGGCCTCCGGGATATACCGGACGGCGCCGGGCTCAATGCGCAGAAAATCCATATTGACCTGGTGGGTGCGCCCGCAGGGGCAGGGATGTCCGCCCTTTTGAATCAGCTGGTTCAGCGTGGCCTGGGAGTATTGAAGCATGGCAAAAGCGCTCCTTTGGCATTTATTTCTTCATTTAATATTTTAATATTCAGCGGGTGCGATGTCAACCGCCAACGGCAAAAATGCAGGATTCCGGCTGTCAAAATGCGGGAGAGAGAAATAAATACAAAATTTATACATATTGAAAATATTTGGAAAATGTGGATTGTTCTGTACCGCTGATGCAAAAATACGAACGTTTTTTATTAAATGGTATTGATTTTTGGCGGAACGGTTGATATAATAATTCGTATACTGTACCGCATTAAAGCGTTTGTGCGGTTTGCGGTTGTTTTTAATCATCCCAAACGATGATTGAAATAAAAATTTTTATGGAGGAAGAAACATGAAGAAACTGCTTGCAATGCTTCTGGCTCTGTGCATGGTCCTGTCTGTGGCCGGCGCTCTGGCCGAGGCCCCCGCTGAGCACGTGCTGATCTACGGTGCTTCCACCGAGATCAACGGCGACTTCGCCCCCAGCGCTCTGTGGACCAACAACGCCACCGATAAGATGCTGCGCGATTTCACCAGCGACTACAGCGTTATCGTGACCGATCAGGGCGGCGCTCTGGTGATCAACCCCACCGTGGCTGCCTCTGTTGAGGGCGTCATGAACGAGGACGGCACCAAGACCTACACCGTCGTGCTGAACGACGGCCTGGTGTTCAACAACGGCGAAGCCATCACCATCAAGGACTTCCTGTGGTACACCGCCTTTGGTTGCTCCAGCGTCGCTTCCGAAGTGGGCGGCAAGCCTTCCGCTTACCTGAGCATCGCCGGCGGCCAGGAATACTATGACGGCACTGCCGAGACCATCAGCGGCCTGCGCATGCTGGACGATCACACCTATTCGATCACCATCGTGGCCGATAAGGTGCCCTACTACTTCGATCTGAGCTATGCCAGCACCACTGCCTTCAGCATGAAGTACTGGCTGGGCGATGCTGTGGATCTGGCTGATGACGGCAACGGCGTTTACTTCGTTGGCCTGACCAAGGATGCCATCGCCGAGAAGCTGGAGTATGCCCGCTTCAACGCCGGTGAAGACCGCGTGACCGCTGGCCCCTACAACCTGGTTGAGTTCGATCAGGCTTCCAAGCAGGCCACCCTGGTCATCAACGAGAACTATCAGGGCAACTTCGAAGGCCAGAAGCCTTCCATCCCGAAGATCGTCATCACCAAGGCTGAGGACGCCACCTGGTTCGACGCTCTGAAGACCGGCGCCTTCAACTTCTATGACACCATGACCGATGGCTCCCAGATCAACCAGGCGATGGACCTGATCGAGGACGAGGCCAACAAGGAAGCGCTGGGCTATGGCTTTGAGTACACCCAGTTCAACCGTCCCGGCTACGGCAAGATCATGTTCCAGTCTGACTTTGGTCCCACCCAGTTCCAGGCCGTGCGTCAAGCCGTGGCCATGCTGCTGGACCGCAACGAGTTCGCCAACACCTTCTGCGCTGGCTGGGGCGGCGTTGTGAACGGACCTTATGGCACTGCCATGTGGATGTACCAGGATGCCGAGGAATGGCTGGATGAGAACCTGAACAACTATGCCTACAACCCCGAAGCTGCTGTTGAGCTGCTGGTTGCCGACGGCTGGGTGCTGGATGAAAACGGCGATCCCTATGTCGAGGGCGTCCGCTACAAGGAAGTTACCGAGGAGCAGGCTGGCAACTACGTCCACACCAAGAAGCTGGACGACGGCCGCATCCTGATGGCTCTGGAAATCGAATGGTCCTCCTCCGAGGGCAACAGCGTGTCCGACCTGCTGAGCGTTATGCTGGCCAATGGCGAGCAGACCGCCGCTGCCGGCATGAAGATCAACCAGAACGTCATGAGCTTCGCCGAGCTGCTGAACTACATGTACCGCGATGCTTCCCAGGGCGACAAGTACGGTGTTCCCACCTACTGCATGTACAACCTGGCCAGCAACTTCACCTCTCTGTATGACCAGTCCTACAGCTTCACCATCGATCCTCAGATGGTCGCCGATGGCTACAACACCGACTTCATCTTCGATGAGCAGCTGGACAAGCTGTCCATGGACATGGTGTACGGCGTGGAAGCCGGCGATGACGAAGCCTATCTGGAGATCTGGAAGGCCTTCATCCAGCGCTGGAACGAGCTGCTGCCCGAAGTGCCCCTGTACAGCAACGTGTACATCTCCGTGTATCCCGACTGGCTGGAGGGCTACACTCAGGATTCTTACTGGGACTTCAACCAGGCCATCCTGTACGCCACCATCGCGGAGTAATGTGAGAGCGGTTTTATAACCAACATTCACGGGGGCGGACACTCCGGTGTCCGCCCCTTTTTCTTCCCAACTACATAGCCGGGGCAATGACATCAGCTTATTTTATTAAAATAGGCTGATGCCATTGCCCGCAATGGGAAAGAACAACGGGCGATTTTCTGAGGGGGGTGCCGAATGGGCAAGTATATTCTCAAGCGCTGCGGGTACATCGTGGTGGTGTTCATGATCCTGTCACTGCTGATGTATTCGCTGTATAACCTGATCCCCACCGATCCGGCGCGTCAGGAGCTGGAACCCATGCGTAAGGCGCTGAAGGCCGATGAATATCAGGTCATGTATCAGCAGCTGCGCAAGGAGATGGGCCTGGATGATCCGCTGATCGTGCGCTATCTGCGGTGGATGGGCCTGTGGAAGGACACCGACGGCACGTTTAACGGCGTGCTGGAGGGCAACTTTGGCTACAGCAACCTGTACAAGCGCAACGTGGTGGAAGTGATCAAGGGCCCCATGGGCAACACGGTCTTTATCAATATCTTCTCCACCATCGCCTCGCTGGGCATCACCATCCCGCTGGGCATTTACTGCGCGGTGCATAAAGGGAAAAGGTTTGACAGCGTCACCCAGGTGGTGACCATGCTGGGCTACAGCATCCCCATCTACATCATCGCCCTGATCTTCATGTACCTGTTCTGCGTGCTGTGGCGCGTATTCCCCATCATGGGCCAGAAGACGCCCGGCATGGAGTATACCAGCGGCTGGCAGGAGTTTGTGGACATGCTGTACCATATCTGCCTGCCGGTGATCGTCATGACCTTCGGCTCGCTTGGCGGCATGACCCGCTATGTGCGCTCCTCCATGATCGACGCGCTGAGCATGGACTATATCCGCACGGCCCGGGCCAAGGGCCTGCGGGAAAAGGTGGTCATTTACAGCCACGCCTGGCGCAACGCCCTGCTGCCGGTCATCACCAGCATCCTGGGCTGGTTCCTGGGCATCTTTGGCGGCTCGGTGGTTATCGAGAATACCTTCTCGCTGAACGGCATGGGCAAGCTCTACTGGCAGGGCCTGAACAACCTGGACTTTGAGCTGGTGCTGGCCATCCAGATGTTCTATTCCATCGTTTCCCTGGTGGGCTCGCTGCTGATCGATATCAGCTACGGCCTGGTTGACCCGCGCGTGCGCGTGGATAAGTAAGGAGGGTCGGAGAAAATGGCAAAGAAAAAAGGATTTTTCCTGACCCGTTGGTTCAAGCGCGGCGTTATGGGCAATGATCAGGAAGTGCGCGATTTTATGAAGGAAGAGCAGGTGCAAACCCCCTTCCGCACCATGGCGCGCAACTTCTTCAGCAAGCACACCGTGCGTATCGGCCTGTGCGGCTTCTTCCTGATCTTCCTCTTTGTGCTCATCGGCCCCCGCTATTGGGTGCTGGATCTGAGCGAGCAGGATTCCACCCTGATCAACCTGCCGCCGTCCCAGAATATGATGAGCGTGCCCAAGGAAATGAAGGGCAGGATTGCCGACATCGCAGCGGGCCGCACCTACGGCGTGGGCCTGGATACCGACGGCCACCTGCATACTTGGGGTTATACCAAGATCACTGAAAAGATCAATATTGCCGATATCCCCGACGAAGTGCAGGCCGCCGACCTTGTCATGTTCGCCACAGGCGATGACCATGTGGTGGCTTTGGACAACGACGGACAGCTGTATGTATGGGGCAACACCCGCCTGCAGCAGGGCAACTTCACCAATGAAATGAAAAAGGCCATGAAGGCCAAGGACGAGACCTGGGATATCATCCAGCTGGAAGCCAGCAACCAGTTCTCCGCAGCGGTCTCCAGCGACGGCACCCTGTACCTCTGGGGCAATACCAACGTGGCCGATATCAAGCTGCGCAAGCAGTACCAGGGCCAGGTGGCCAAGGTGGCCCTGACCAGCAACGAATATATATGCCTGCTCAAGGACGGAACGGTTGCATACACCGGCTATAAGGACAAGGGCAGCGCCTTTGCCGCCATTCCCGAAAGCGGCTGCCGTCACCGAGGACGGCCGCGTGGTGGTCTGGGGAAACGACAAGAGCGGTGAAAAGAACGTGCCTGATTTTGCCGCCCCCGTCAAGAAGCTCTATGCCGGCCGCTTCCATTACACTGCGCTGCTGGAGAACGGCGACGTGGTCAGCTGGGGCAGCAATAAATACCATCAGACCGAGGTGCCTGCCTCCGTGGCCCATGGCGCCAGCATCCGTGAAATCTATACCGGCAACTTCCAGAACTACGCGGTGATGGAGGACGGCACGGTGGAGACCTGGGGCCTGAAGGGCTTTATCCTGGGCACCGACAACCTGGGCCGCGATCTGCTGACCCGTATCGTCAACGGCGGTCGCATCACCATGACCGTAGGCGCCATCTCCGTAATCATCGCCACCATCATCGGCGTGCTGCTGGGCGGCATCGCCGGCTACTTTGGCGGCAAGGCAGATATGCTGATCATGCGTATCGCCGAGATCGTGGGCGGCCTGCCCTTCATTCCCTTCGCCATGATCCTGTCCGCTGTCATCGGCAGCCGCCTGGATCCCACCCAGAAGATGTACCTGATCATGGTGGTGCTGGGCGTGCTGAGCTGGACCGGCACCTGCCGTCTGGTGCGCGCCCAGATCCTGGCCCAGCGCGAAATGGAATACGTCACCGCAGCCAAGGCCATGGGCATCAAGGAGGGCACCATCGTGTTCCGCCACATCCTGCCCAACGTGCTCAGCCTGCTGCTGGTCTCCATGACGCTGGACTTTGCCACCTGCATGCTGACTGAGAGTACGCTTTCCTATCTGGGCTTCGGCATTCCGCTGCCCACCCCCACCTGGGGCAACCTGCTGAGGGGCGCCAACAACAGTATCGTTATCCAGCAGTACTGGTGGCAGTGGGTGTTCCCGGCGGCCATCTTTGGCATCTGCACTATCTGTATCAATATGATCGGCGACGGCTTGCGCGACGCGGTTGACCCGAAGAGCGCCGAGCGCTGAGGAGGTGGATAAAAATGGCATTGCTTGAACTGAATGATCTGCATACCTTCTTTACCACCAAGCGCGGCATCGTAAAGGCCGTCAACGGCGTGAGCTACAGCGTGGAGGCCGGCCGCACCCTGGGTGTCGTGGGCGAATCGGGCTCCGGCAAGAGCGTATCCGCCATGAGCATCCTGCAGCTGCTGGACGGCAACGGCTATATTGAATCCGGCTCCATCCAGTTTGACGGCAGGGAGCTGACCAAGCTGAGCCGCAACGAGATGTACAAGATCCGCGGCAACGATATCTCCGTGATCTTCCAGGAGCCCATGACCAGCCTGAACCCCGTGTTCACGGTGGAAAAACAGGTTTCCGAGCCCTTTATCATCCATCAGGGGATGACCAAAAAAGAGGCCAAGGAAAAGGTGATCGAGATGCTCAAGGACGTCAAGATCCCCAATCCCGAAACCGTGGCCAAGCAGTATCCCCATCAGCTGTCCGGCGGCATGCGCCAGCGCGTGATGATCGCCATGGCCCTGGCCTGCCGGCCCAAGCTGCTGATCGCCGATGAGCCCACCACCGCCCTGGACGTGACCATCCAGGCGCAGATCCTCAAGCTCATGAACGATCTGAAAAAGGAGCATGGCACCTCCATCCTGTTCATCACCCACGATCTGGGCGTTATTGCCCAGATGGCGGACGATGTGGCCGTGATGTACTGCGGCCAGGTGGTGGAGATGGCGCCCGCCCGCACGATCTTTACCAAATCGGTGTTTTCGCACCCCTATACCGAGGGATTGATGACCTCCATTCCCAGGCTGGATACCCCCGCCGACGAACGCCTGGACGCCATCCCCGGCGCGGTGCCCCACCCCCTGGATCTGCCCAAGGGCTGCAAATTTGGCCCCCGCTGCAAATACTGCACCAAGCGGTGCTTGGAGGAGGAGCCCGAACTGACCGAGGTTGTGCCCGGCCAGCAGGTGCGCTGCTTCTACGCGCGAAAGGAGGAGCGTCATGCAAACCTCAAAAAGAAGTGAGAAAAAGCCGCTGCTCAAGATCAGCAACCTGAAGCAGTATTTCCCGCTGAAAACCAAGGGCCTCTATGTAAAAGCCAACGACGGCGTGACCCTGGATATCTACGAGGGCGAAACCCTGGGCCTGGTGGGCGAATCGGGCTGCGGCAAGAGCACCCTGGGGCGCACCATCCTGCAGCTGTACCGCCAGACCGACGGCCGCACCATGTATTACGGCAAATCCCTGGATGATATCGCCCCGGAATATGTGGGCCAGACCATCCGCACCCTGGATAAGCGCAAGGCCCAGCTCAAGGAGCTGGAAAAGAAGCGCGACGCGCTGCAGAAGGAATACGACGGCATGACCGAAGAGGGGCACGCCAAGTATGCCAAGCTGAACGAGCTGAACCACGCCAAAAAGGAAGCCAACGACGCTTTCCTGGATATGGCCAATCTGGTGGGCGGCTTCATCATGGTGGAGGATACCAAGCCCGTGATCGAAGCGATGACGAAAGTATATCATCTTTCCAGCAAGCAGTGCGCCCTGGAGCAGAAGCTCAGCGCCGCGCAGCTGGATCTGGACGACGCCGCCTATGCCGTAAAGACCGCCAAGGAAGCCGGCAAGAACACTTCCGGCGTGGAAAGCAAGCGCAAAAAGGCCCAGGAAAAGGTAAATGGGATCAAAGCGGAGATCGAAGAGGTGAAGCGCGAGCTGGTCACCGCCCGCGCGGGCGTGGATGAGCTGCGCAAGCCCTATGCCAACGATCCGGAGTTCCAGCGCCTGGAGGGCTACCGCGACGCCGGTATCGATCTGGCCCGCCTGACCTATAACGAGATCCGCCTGCTGCGCAGCGATCTGCAGATGATTTTCCAGGATCCCTATTCCTCCCTGAATCCCCGTATGACGGTGGGCCAGATCATCTCCGAAGGCATGATGGCCCACAACATGTTCAAAAAGAACGACGCCCGTCTGCAGGAGAACATCATCAAGGTCATGGAGGACGCCGGTCTGCAGGCGTACTTCATCCACCGCTACCCGCACCAGTTCTCCGGCGGCCAGCGCCAGCGCATCGGCATCGCCCGTTCCCTGGCGGTCAAGCCCCGCTTTGTGGTGTGCGACGAGGCCGTCAGCGCCCTGGACGTATCCATCCAGAGCCAGATCATCAACCTTCTGCAGGATCTGAAGGAGCAGCAGAACCTGACCTATCTGTTCATCACCCACGATCTGAGCGTGGTCAAGTACATCAGCGACCGCATCGGCGTGATGTACCTGGGCAACATCGTGGAGCTGGCGGATTCCCAGGAGATCTTCAATCATCCGCTGCATCCCTACACCGAGGCGCTGATGAACGCCATCCCCACCACCGACGTGGAGAACGAGCGCGAGCTGCAGATCCTGGAGGGCGACATCCCCAGCCCCGTCAACCCGCCCAAGGGCTGCAAATTCCATACCCGCTGCAAGTATTGCACCGAGGTGTGCCAGCACGTGGAGCCCGAATGGGTGGAGGCGGCCCCCAATCACTTTGTGGCCTGCCATCATATGCTGGGCCAGCAGGAAAAGGAATAAGCCATGCTGTTTCAGGGTCGATATGAAAAAGCCAGAAAGCTCCAGCAGGAAAAGCTGAATGGCCGCGAGCGCGCCTTTGATGATGAATCGCTGTCCGATAAGCTGGAGAAGAACGACACCCTGGCGCTGATCCTTTCGGCGCTGATGGTGTTCCTGCCCGCCGCCCTGCTGGTGCTGGGCGTCATATCGCTGCTGGGCTATCTGTTTATCGTACGCTGAGCGCGCGCAATCAAAAGCCGGATCCCGGAAGTTCGGGACCCGGCTTTTCATATGGAAAAATTTTACAAATTTATTACAGTTTAAGGCTCCTTGTTATTGACATCGTAAATCTTTTGTCATAAAATAACACTGTATAGGTATGTGACAGGAGGCCTGCCCATGGTTACCAAGCTTTTGAAACACGCGCTGGCGGCGCTGCTGGTGTGCGCGCTGCTCACATCGCTGCTCTTTTCGGCGATGGCTGTTTCGTATCCCTTCTCCGGGGTTATCACCGGCGGAGCCGTGCTTCGCAAGGCGGCCAGCGCAACCTCTGAACCGTTGGCGTCCCTGCCCGCCGGCGACGCTGTCTATGTGACCGGCGAGAGCGGGGAATACTATATCATTGAATACGACGGCGTATTGGGTTATGTGCCCAAGGCTTCTGTGAGCCAGGGCGCTTCCAACCTGCCCAGCGACGCCCATGCCAGCCGCTACGCCTCCATTTACCAGGGGGAGAATGGCCAGCTGGTATCCGATCTGCAGACCGCGCTGATTGAGTTGGGCTATCTTTCCGGCAAGGCGGACGGCAAATACGGCGCAAAGACCGCAAAAGCCGTGGCCAGCTTCCAGACCAAGAACGGCCTCAAGGATTCCGGCTGCGCGGACGCCGCCACCCAGGGCCTGCTCTTTGAGGGCACGCCGCTCAACGCCAAGGGCAAAAAGCAGACCGTTACCGTGGTGCCCACCATCGATGGGTTCCCGGTTTCCAGCGGCAAATCCGGCGAATTGGTGAGCCGCATCCAGTCCTCCCTGCAGATCCTCAACTATTATACCGGCAAGGTGGATGGCAAATACGGTTCCACCACGGTGACCGCCGTCAAGACCTTCCAGAAAAAGAACGGCCTGACCGTCACCGGCATTGCGGACGCGGAAACCCAAGCACGGCTCTTTGGCAGCAAGGCGGTGAACGCGAAGGCCACCGCCACGCCCAGGCCCACCGCCACCCCGGTGCCCAACGTGATCGGCTGGGAGAACGGCGTGCCTGCGTCCGGCGCAGGCGCGGTGTATCCCTTCAGCGCTGTTACGCTGGACTCCGTGAACCTGCGCAAAAAGGCCAGTGCCTCCTCCGAGCGCATCCTGACCGTGCCCAAGGGCGCGACCCTGACCGTATCGGCCATGGAGGGCGATTTCCTGCTGGTGACCTATGCGGCAAAATCCAGGAGTTACACGGGCTATGTGATGGCTCGCTATGTGGATGTGCCCGCCGTGTATCTGGGGGGCAAGGAGCTGGCCGACGACCCCGCCGCCCAGCAGAATTACAGCTCCCTTTCCCAGGGCGCGGCCGGCACCGCCGTCTCTGCCCTGCAGGAGGCCCTGAAGGAGATGGGCTATTTCACCAAGGCCGCCTCGGGCACCTATGATAACGATACCATCGTGGCCGTCAAGGCCTTCCAGAAAAAGAACGGCCTGCTGCAGACCGGCATCGCCTCGCCGGAGCTGCAGAAGCTGATCTATGAGGGCAAGCCGCTGAACGCCTCGGGCTCCCGGGTGAACGTGGCTGTGCTGCCGCCCATCGACGGCGTGACCATGCGCCAGGGCGATCAGGGCTATCAGGTACGCGAGCTGCAGGAAGCCCTGTATGAGCTGGGCTTCTATACGGGCGCCATCGACGGCGTCTACAATACCGCCACCTTCGTGGCCGTCAAGCACTTCCAGGAGAGCAAGGGCATGACCATCGACGGCGTGGCCGGCCCCAAGGTGCAGCAGCGGATCTCCTCTATCCTTTCGCCCACCCAGGCGCCCATCATCGCCGCCCTGTCCGCCACCGCTACCCCCGCCCCCATCACGGCGGAGAACGTGGTGATCCTGCGCCGGGGCACCCGGGGCATGGCGGTCACCCGCCTGCAGCAGCGGCTCAAGGAGCTGGGCTATTACAGCGCCGCCGCCGACGGCATCTATGATGAGGATGAGATCGCCGCCGTGCGCGATTTCCAGCAGAAGAACGGCCTGACCGTGGACGGCGTGGCCGGCCTGGAAACCCAGATGCACCTATACAGCGATACCGCGGTTTCGGCCAAGGCCACCGCTGCGCCCACCGGCACAGCCACCTCCGCGGCCAATACCGATACCACCCTGCGCATCGGCTCCTCCGGCTCCCAGGTCAACCTGCTGCAGGCGCGGCTGACGGCGCTCAAATACTTTACCGAGACCATCGACGGCCTGTACGGCACCAAAACCGCCGCGGCTGTGGCCGCCTTCCAGAAGGATAACAAGCTGACCGCCGACGGCGTGGCCGGCCCGCAGACGCTGAGCGCCATTTACAGCAGCAGCGCCAAGGCCGCCGTCATCGCCTCGCCCACCGCCGCGCCCGGCCTGGCCAACGGCGACGCCCTGCACATCGGCTCCACGGGCAGCACCGTGCGCAGCCTGCAGAACGCGCTGATCGCCCTGGGCTATCTGAAGGGCTCCGCGGATGGCATTTACGGCACCAAGACCTACCTGGCGGTGCGCGCTTTCCAGAAGGACAACAACCTGTCGGTGGACGGCATGGTGGGCCAGGCCACCCTGGCAAGGCTGCAGAACGAGGCCAAAAAACAGGGCGTCTCCACGGCGGCCGCCGCGGCCACCTTCAAGAAGCCCTCGGCCAGCGAGGTGCGCTTTGCGGATTGGTATAACGAGAGCCGGGCCCAGTGCAAGCTGATGCCCAACGCCATCGTGTACGATTACAAGACCGGCCTGTATTACAACGTCAATATGTTCTCCTTCGGCAAGCACTGCGACGCCGAGCCGCTCACCGAGAGCGATACCAAGATCATGTACCAGATCATGGGCGAAAACAACTGGACGCCCCACGCGGTGTGGGTGATCCTGTCCGACGGCAAGGTCTATATGGCCTCCACCCACAGCCACGGCCATGAGGTGGATACCATCGCCAATAACAGGCTGACCGGCCATATCTGCATCCATTTCCCGCGGGAGATGACCGCAGCGGAAAAGACCAGCATGCCCTATGCGATGAGCCATCAGAATGAGATCCTGCGCGGCTGGGAGGAAACTCAGGCCATGATCCGATAAAACCGACAGGGGAGAGGATAATCCATGCTGAGTATTGCCATAGACGGCCCCGTGGGGGCCGGAAAATCCTCCGTAGCGGATGAGGTGGCCCGCCGGCTGGGCATATTGCATCTGGATACCGGCGCCATGTACCGGGCCGTGGGCCTGGCGGTCACCGACGCGGGTATCGATCCGGCGGACGCCGGGGCCGTGGCGGCCCTTTGTGAAAAGGGCGGCGCGCACGTGGACGTGCGGTATGAAAACGGCCGGCAGATCACCCTGGTGAACGGCCGGGATGTGACCGGCCGCATCCGCACCCAGGAGGCGGGTACCGCCGCCAGCCAGGTATCCAAATTGCCCCAGGTGCGCCGCATGCTGGTGCGCCGCCAGCAGGAGCTGGCCAAGCAGCAGCCCATGCTGGTGGACGGACGGGATATCTGCACCGTGGTGCTGCCCGACGCGCCGGTCAAGATTTACCTGACCGCCTCCGCCGAGGCCAGGGCGCTCCGCCGCATGAAGCAGCTGGAGGAAAAGGGCGGGCAGGCCGATTACGACGCCATCCTGACCGAAGTCAACGCCCGGGATCATCAGGATATGTCCCGCGCTGTGGATCCCCTGCGCCAGGCGGAGGACGCCACGCTGGTGGATTCCTCCGATCTGGATTTTGAGCAGACGGTGCAGGCGGTGCTGCGCCTGGTGGAGGCGGCCCATGTCTGAGAACAATCAAAAGAGGGAGCGGACGCCGCTCTATACCTTTTGCCGCGTGGTATTTGCCTTTCTGTTCCATACGGTCTGTCCCATCAAGTATTACAACCGGCAGGTGCTGGACCGGGCGGAAGCGCCTTATCTGCTGATTTCCAACCACAAAACGGCGGTCGATCCGTTTGTGCTGGCTTACGTCACCAAAAAATATGAGATCCGCTTTGTGGGCAAGCGCGAGCTGGCCGGCAGCAAGCTGGCCCAGTGGTTCCTGAACCAGCTGCATATGATCCCCATCTCCCGCCATGCCACCGATATGGCCGCCATGCGCAGCTGCATGCAGGTGCTGCGGGAGGGGAAGGTGCTGGGCATTTTTCCCGAGGGCACCCGGCACCAGCCCGAGCTGATGCAGACCGTGGAATCGGGCACCGCCATGATCGCGCTGCGGGCGGGCGTGCCCATCATTCCGGTATACCTGAACGGCCCGGTGCGCCTCTTCCACCGCGTCCATGCCTGGGTGGGCGAGCCCATCCCGATCGATGATATCAAGGCACAGGGCATCAGCACGGACACCATTCAGCAGCTGTGCCAGCGCATTCAGGAGACCTATTATGCCATGCGGGACACCGATAAGCAGGCATAATGTATAATTTTGCAGGTTTAAAGTTGTTCAAAACTGCAAAATCTCAAAAATTATACATTTTTTTTCTGAAATAAAGCAGGAAAAAAAGGAACAACGGCGAAATAGCTTCTATTGGCCGGAAGTGGGTAGGTATGCACGTACCGTTCCGGCCAGGAACCATGCAGGAGGAAGCGCGGGAACCATGTCGGTAACGGTGGCGAAATACGCCGGTTTCTGTACGGGCGTACAGCGGTGTGTGGCCATGGCGGTCCAGGCGGCAAAGCAGGCCGCCGCGGATGGGATTCCCTGCTATTCCCTGGGCGAGGTGGTGCATAACCCCTCGGTCACCGCGCATCTGGCCGGCCTGGGCATCCGGGCGGTGGACCGCGTGGAGGACGCCCGGGGCGGGCTGCTGATCCTGCGCAGCCACGGCGTAACGCCGGATATCCCGGCCTGCTGCCGGGAGGAAGGCATCCCCATCGTGGATTGTACCTGCCCCCATGTGCAGGCGCTCCACCGCATCGTGGATGAATACCGCGATCCGGCGGGCTGCGTGGTGCTGGTGGGGGAAAGCAATCATCCTGAGGTGCAGGGCACGGCGGGGTGGTGCCACGTGCCGGTTTACATCGTCTTCTCGCCGGAGGAAGCGGAGGCCCTGCCGCATCTGGGAAAAGCGCTGGTGGTATCCCAGACCACTATTCCGGAAGAAAAATGGGATCTGCTGCTGCCGGTTCTGCAGGAGCGGATCGCAGAGCCCGATTTTCACCGCTCCATCTGCGCGGCAACGCGTTTGCGTCAGCAGGCCGCCCGGGAGCTGGCGGCGGAAAGCGACGCCATGATCATCATCGGCGGCCGCAAAAGCGCCAACACGCGCAAGCTTTACGAGGCCTGCGCCAAGATCTGTTCTCGCACCATCCTGGTGGAAAGTGCGGCGGAGATCCCGTCTCACTTTATCGATATCCACACCCATCACATAGGAATAGCCGCCGTCGAAAACAAAGCGCTCGAGAACTCCGAGCCCGTGGCGAACGAAGCCGCGAAACCCATCGACGAAAACGACTTTATGGCCAGCGTTGAGGCCTCCATGCGCCGCATCCACAATGGTCAGACCGTGACCGGCAAGGTGCTGCAAGTGACCGATGACGAAGTCGGCGTGGACATCGGCTACAAGACCGATGGCATCATCAAGCGCAGCGATCTGGTCGATGCCGACGTTAAGGTTGGCGATGAGATCGAAGTTGAAGTCGTCAAGGTGAACGACGGCGAGGGCAATGTGATCCTCAGCCAGCGCAACATCATCAACAAGAAAGCCTGGGACGCGCTGATGGCCAAGCATGAGGCCGGCGAGTTCGTCGAGGGCGTGGGCAAGGAAGCCGTTAAGGGCGGCCTGATCTGCATGGTGGACGGCGTGCGCGCCTTTGTGCCCGCTTCCCGCCTGAGCAAGCGCTATGTCGAGAAGATCGATCAGTTTGTGGGCCAGACCATGAAGCTGAAGATCATCGACGTGGACGCCGCCAAGAAGCGCATCGTCTGCTCCCGCAAGGATGTTATCATCGAGGAAGAGGCCGCCAAGAAGGCCGCTGCCTGGGAGAAGATCGAAGAGGGCGCTGTCATCACCGGTATCGTCCGCCGCTTTGCCGATTTCGGCGCGTTCGTTGATCTGGGCGGCGTGGATGGCCTGATCCATATCACCGATCTGGCCTGGTATCGCGTGGGTCATCCCAGCGAAGTGCTGCAGATCAACCAGGAAGTGCAGGTCAAGGTGCTTTCTGTGGATCGCGAGCGCGAGCGCATTCAGCTGGGCTACAAGCAGCTGCAGCCCCAGCCCTGGGATAACATCGAGGAGAAGTATCCCGTGGGTCTGATCCTGGAGCGCAAGGTGGTCCGCATCCGTCCCTTCGGCGCGTTCGTCGAGCTGGAGCCCGGCGTGGATGGCCTGGTGCACATCAGCCAGGTGGCCCTCACCCGCGTTGCCAAGGTGGAAGACGCCCTGACCGTGGGCCAGGATGTGGCCGTCAAGGTGCTGGGCGTGGATCCCGAGGCCCATCGCATCAGCCTGAGCATCCGCGAAGCGCTGGAAGAGAACGCCTTTGATTATGGCGAAGGCATCCCCGAGGAAGAAGCCCCCGTTGAGGAAGCTCCTGCCGCCGAGGAAGCCCCTGCCGAGGAGTAATCACGCAATAAACCGCAAGCCGTCAGCAATTGACGGCTTGTTTTTTTAGGAGGAAGTGCCATGGCATTTATTCAGATCAGCCTGATGTCCCAATCCCTGATGCGCACGGTGAGCGTCAACGTGATCCTGCCGGCGGATAAGCTGGCCGTCCCCGGCGCGGCGCCGGCAACCGGCCCTTATAAAACGCTGTACCTGCTGCACGGCATCTTTGGCAGCCAGTACGACTGGGTCAACGGCACCAACGTGCAGCGCTGGGCGGAGGAGAAAAACCTGGCGGTGGTCATGCCCGCGGGAGAGAACATGTTCTACGTGGATCAGCAGGATGGCCATACGCTCTATGGCCAGTTTATCGGCCAGGAGCTGCCCGCGCTGATGCGGCGCATGTTCCCGCTCTCCGATCGGCGGGAGGATACCTTCATCGCGGGCCTTTCCATGGGCGGCTACGGCGCGCTGCGCAACGGTCTCAAATACGTCGATACCTTCGGCTATATCGCCGGGCTTTCGGCGGCCAACATTGTGGAGGGCATCGAGCAGCGCACCGACGATGCGCCGCGCTTCTTCGCCACCCGGCGCTATGCCCAGGCGGTCTTCGGCCCGCTGGATCAGGTGAAGAACAGCGATAAGGATATCGCCTGGCTGGCGCGTCAGCTTCCCGGCACGGGCAAGCCCCTGCCCCATATCTATCTGGCCTGCGGCGTGGACGACGGCCTGCTGGAGACCGACCGCCGTCTGCGCGATGTATTCCGGGAGCAGGGCTATGACGTGACCTGGGAGGAGGGCCCCGGCTCCCACGAGTGGGATTTCTGGAACCGCCATATCAAACGCGTTATCGACTGGCTGCCGCTCTCCGGCGAGGCGGGCATCAGCAGCGGGAATGTGAAATAAGAGAAGACGAACGGGCGGGGAAACGAACGGAGGCCTTCTCTTTCCGCGCCGGAAAGAGAAGCAGAAAGGGCAGTCTTGAGGCCATTTCAGTTACTTGGGTGAAGGTGAGAGTGAAATGGCCGGCAGTGTGCATTTGCATTCTGCGTTCTATGTTCTGTATTCTGCATTCACCGTCCTTTCCCAACCGCCCAACACCCAAAAACAAGAGGCAGCGCGCCTTCCAAAGCCGCTGCCTCTTTCGCTTCCTTTCTGGGCTACAGAAAGGAAGACCCACGTCCGTTCTCTTCCCCCGGAAACGCCGATTTTACCGCCCCTGCGCCGGCGCGAATGGTTGACGGGAATATGAATTTATTGTATAATTTTTTTGTATGCACACCGCGGGATCCTGGATCTATGCGGGGGCTTCGGGCACCGGCGCTTTGGGTTTTTTCGCGTTTTTTGCGGGAACAGCGCCTGGGGGCCTTGTTTGCGTAACTGCCTGCGGGATGGAGAGGAACGCATGAAGAGGATATTGCAGATATCAAATTACATGTATCCGCACCGCGGCGGGATCGAGCAGGTGGCGCGGGATATCGCGGCCAGCCTGGCGGACGGCCCCTATGAGCAGCGCATCATCTGCTTTAACGAGGATGCCCGGGACGGCGATACGGTATGCCTCCGGGGAGAAACGGTGACCGATACGGTGGACGGTGTGCCGGTGACCCGCTGCGGGTGCATCGCCAAAAAGTTTTCCCAGTCCATTTCCCTTACCTTCGGGAGGGAGCTCCGGAAGGTGATCAAGGAGTTTTCGCCGGAGATCATCATTTTTCATTACCCCAACCCGCTGATGGCCCATTCCCTGCTGCGGATGCCCCTGAAGGGCGTAAAGCTGGTGCTCTACTGGCATCTGGATATCGTAAAGCAAAAGCTGCTGCGGCATTTGTTTGCCGGGCAGAACCGCAGGCTGCTGGAGCGGGCGGACCTGGTGATCGCCACCAGCCCCATCTATGTGGAGGGCAGCCCCTGGCTCTCCGGCGTGCGGGAAAAATGCCGGGTGATCCCCAACTGCATCAGCGAGGACCGGCTGCGCGTTACCCCGGAGGCCCGGGCCCAGGCCGAGCGCTTCCGCCGGGAGGCGGGGGACAGGACGATCTGCGTTGCCGTGGGGCGCAACGTGCCCTATAAGGGGCTGGCGCATCTGGTGCGGGCCTCCAGGCAGCTGGACGATCGGTTTGCGGTGCTGATCGCGGGCAAGGGCACCGAGGAGCTGCAGGCCGAGGCGGCGGGCGACGGCAAGGTGCGCCTGCTGGGCATGGTGAGCGATGATGCGCTGATCGGGCTGCTGCTGGCGGCGGATATCTTCTGCTTCCCTTCGGTCACCAAGAACGAGGCCTTCGGCATCGCGCTGGCGGAGGGCATGTATTACGGCAAGCCGGCCGTCACCTTTACCATCCCGGGCTCCGGGGTCAACTATGTGAGCATCGATGGCGAAACGGGCCTGGAAGCGCCAAACGGCGACGACGCGGCCTTTGCCATGGCCATCCGGCAACTGGCGGAGGACCCGGCGCTGCGGACGCGCATGGGCGGCAATGCCAGGGCGCGGGTGGAAAAGCTGTTTACCTATCCGCAGTTCAAACAAAAGATCCTTGAAACCGTGGACGGTTTGTAAAGCTGCAAAGGAAAGCGGGGAGTGACTGCACCGTTGAAGATCGTGCAGATAGTAAAAACGCTGTTTTACGGCGACGCCATCGGCAACGATGTGCTGGCCATCGATGATGCTCTGTGCCAGGCGGGCTATGCTTGCGAGATCCAGACGGTCAATGTGGATGACCGGCTGGCCGGCCGCGGGCGGGGGCTGGATTATGGGCGGATCGGCCCGGAGGATCTGGTGATCTTCCATAAGGCCAACGGCGATCCGCTGAGCCGTTCCATCGCCGCCCTGCCCTGCAAAAAGCTGATGTTCTACCACAATATCACCCCGGGACGCTTTTTCCGGGCTTATGATCTGCCCCGGGCCTGGAACCTGGACCGTGGCCGCAGGCAGCTGAAGGCCCTGGCCGGGGCGATGGATTACGCCTGCGGCGATTCGGCCTATAACTGCCGGGAGCTGGAGCAGGCGGGGTTTGATCCCGGGCGGCTCAGCGTGGTGCCGATCCTCTATGACGGCGGCTCCCGGGAGGCGGCGGACGCCGGACTGCTGGCCCGCCTGCGGCAGACGCCGGGGACAAAGCTGCTTTTTATCGGCCGCATATCGCCCAACAAAAAGCAGGAGGACGTGATCAAGGTTTACTGGCACTTCCTGCGGGAGGTGGACCGGCAGGCCCGGCTGTACCTGGTGGGCGGCTGGGAGGGCGTGGAAAAGTATTACGCCAAGCTGCGGGGCTTCGCCGCCGATCTGGGGCTGGGCGAGGATCAGGTGATCTTTTCCGGTCATGTGACCGACGGGGAAAAGGAAGCCTATCTGGCCGCCGCCGACGCCCTGGTATGCATGAGCGAGCACGAGGGCTTCTGCGTGCCGCTGCTGGAGGCCATGAGCCGGGATATTCCCATTGCCGCCTACGCCGCGGCGGCGGTGCCCGAGACGCTGGGGGATAACGGCCTTTTGTTCCGGGAGAAGGATTACGCGCTGATCGCCCGGCGGCTCGGCGCAGTGTGCCGGGATGAAGCGCTGCGCGGCCAGGTGCTGGCAAAGCAGCGGGAAAGCCTGAAGCGCTTTGATTATGAAAAAACCCGGGAGCAGCTGCTGGCGGTCATCGCCCGGCTGACCGGCGGGGCGGGAGGCGCGGCATGAAGCAGAAAAGCCCCTTCAAGCCCCTGTGGCGCATCCATAACAGCGCCTACCGGCATTACATGCGCGGGAGCAGAAGCAAAAAGCTGCGCAGATACCTGGATATGCTCAAAAAGCTGCTGAAAATAAAACGCTGAAAGGTTGAACGAGCGATGAAGAAAACGGCGCTGATCATGGCGGGCGGCCATGGCGAACGGTTTTGGCCCAAGAGCCGCGTGGATATGCCCAAGCAGTTCCTCTCCCTGACGGGCGATGGCAAAACGATGATCCAGCTGACGGTGGAGCGCATCCGCTCCCTGGTGGCGCTGGAGGATATCTACATCGCTACCAATGAAAACTACCGCGAGCTGGTGCGCCAGCAGGTGCCCGGCATCCCGGAGGAGAACATCCTGTGCGAGCCGGTGGGCCGCAATACCGCCCCCTGCATCGGCCTGGGCGCCGTGCACATCGCCAAAAAATACGGCGACGCGCTGATGTTCGTGCTGCCCAGCGATCACCTGATCAAGTACACCTCCATCTTTTGCCAGACCCTGGCGGACGCCTGCGAGGTGGCGGAGCAGGGGGACAGCCTGGTGACCCTGGGCATCACCCCGGACGCGCCGGAGACCGGCTACGGCTATATCAAGTTCAATCCCGAGCAGGCAGAGGGCCGGGCGTACCCGGTGGAGCGGTTCGTGGAGAAGCCTGATCTGGAAACCGCCAAGAACTACCTGGCCTCCCAGGAATACCTGTGGAACAGCGGCATGTTCATCTGGAAGGTATCCGCCATCCTGGACAGCCTGCGCCGCTTCCTGCCCGATATGTACGCGGGATTGCAGCGCATCGCCCAGGCCATCGGCACGCCGGAGCAGCAGGCTGCGCTGGACCGGGAATTCCGGGCCTTCAAATCGGTTTCCATCGATTACGGCGTGATGGAGAAGGCCGATAACATCCGCTGCCTGGCCGGCAACTTCGGTTGGGACGATGTGGGCTCCTGGCTGGCCGTGAGCCGCATCCGCAAAACCAACGAGTACGGCAACGTGGTATCCGGCAACGTGGTCACCGTGGGCACCCGCAATTCCATCATCCAGGGCGGGGAGAAGCTGATCGCCGCCGTGGGCCTCCGCGATATCGTGATCGTGGATACCGAGGACGCCATCCTGATCTGCGATAAGGACAGCGCGGGCGATATCAAGAAGGTGCTGGAAAACCTGCGCATCTGCAATAAATATCAGTATCTGTAACGGATAAGGGGGAGAAAACCATGAAAAAAGCGCTTATCACCGGCATCACCGGCCAGGACGGCTCCTATCTTGCCGAGCTTCTGCTGGACAAGGGCTACGAGGTGCACGGCATCATCCGCCGGGCGTCGGTATCCACCACCCAGCGCATCGATCATATCCTGGATAAGCTGATCATCCACGAGGGCGATCTTTCCGATTCCAGCAGCATCATGCGCATCGTGCTGCAGGTCCGGCCCGACGAGATCTATAACCTGGCGGCCCAGAGTCACGTGCAGGTATCCTTTGAGGCGGCGGAGTACACCGGCGATGTGGACGCCCTGGGCGTGCTGCGCATCCTGGAGGCCGTGCATACCGCCGGGCTGGATAAGACCTGCCGCGTGTACCAGGCCAGCACCAGCGAGCTTTACGGCAAGGTGGAGGAGTGCCCCCAGAACGAAAAGACGCCCTTCCATCCCTATTCTCCCTACGCCGTGGCCAAGCAGTACGGCTTCTGGATGATCCGCCAGTATCGGGAGGCCTACGGCATCTTTGCCTGCAACGGCATCCTGTTCAACCATGAATCGGAGCGCCGGGGCGATAACTTTGTCACCCGCAAGATCACCCTGGCCGCCGGCCGCATCGCCTGCGGACTCCAGGATCACCTGGAGCTGGGCAACCTGGACAGCCTGCGCGATTGGGGCTACGCCAAGGATTACGTGGAGTGCATGTGGCTGATCCTGCAGCAGGAGGAGCCCGATGATTACGTCATCGCCACCGGCGTGCAGCATACCGTGCGGGAGTTCACCACCCTGGCCTTCCAGAACGACGGCATCGAGCTGGAGTGGCGGGGCAGCGGCCTGGAGGAAAAGGGCTACGATAAAAAGACCGGCAAAATGCTGGTGTGCGTCAATCCCAAGTGGTACCGGCCCACCGACGTGGTCAACCTGTGGGGCGATCCCACCAAGGCGCGCACCAAGCTGGGCTGGGATCCCCAGAAGACCAGCTACGAGGAGCTGTGCCGCATCATGGCCGCCCACGATCTGGAGAAAGCCCGGCAGGAGGCCGCGAAAAAGGCATGAAGGCGCTGATCACCGGCAGCCAGGGCTTCGTAGGGCGATACCTGCGCGGCGAGCTTGCCCAGCACGGATACGAGGTGGTGGGCGTTGATCTGCAGCCCGGCGAGGGCACGATCCAGGCCGACCTGATGGATGCGGAGGGGATCAAGGCGATCATCCGCCGGGAGCGGCCCGATACCGTGTTCCATCTTTCGGCCCAGGCCGACGTGGGCAGATCCTGGAAGGAGCCGGCCCTAACCATGCAGCTCAACGTGGTGGCTGCCGTCAACCTGTTGGAGGCCGTGCGCCTGGAGCATCCCGCCGCCCGTCTGGTCATGGTGGGCTCCTCCGATCAGTATGGCCGCCTGGGCGCCGCCGGCGCGCGGGTGACCGAGGAGATGGAGCTGCAGCCCGCCTCGCCCTACGCGGTTTCCAAGCGCGCCCAGGAGGAGATGGCCCGGCTGTACGCCGGCAGCTACGGCCTGCATATCTGCATGACCCGCTCCTTCAATCACGGCGGCGCGGGCCAGCGGCTGGGGTTCATGATCCCGGATTTTGCCCATGGCATCGTGCAGATCGAGCGCGGCCGGGCCCGGGAGCTGCTGGTGGGCAATCTGTCCGCCCGCCGGGACTTCAGCCATGTGAAGGATGTGGCCCGGGCCTACCGCCTCATCGCCGAGCGTGGGGAATCGGGACAGGTATATAACGTGGGCTCCGGCGAGACCCACAGCGCCCAGGAGGTGCTGGAGCTGCTGCGCGGCATGGCAAAATGCGATGTTCCGGTGCGGCAGGACCCCGCCCGGATGCGGCCCAGCGATACGCCGGTGATCTGCTGCGATCACGGCAAGCTGACCCGGGATACGGGCTGGGAGCCGGAGCTGGGTATCCGGCAGATCCTGGCCGATACGCTGGCATATTACAGGGGACTGGAGAGCTGATCGGCGGCATGATTGCAACCCTTAAAGAGATATTTGAATACAAGACCATGATCTGGTCGCTGGTACACAGGGATCTGCGGGGACGCTATAAAGCCAGCGTCCTGGGTTTCCTGTGGACTTTTATTGTGCCCCTGGCCCAGCTGCTGGTGTATACGCTGGTGTTTTCGGTGATCCTCAGAAGCCAGATCGAGAAATACTACCTCTATCTGTTTGTGGCGCTGATCCCCTGGAACTTTTTCAGCAACTGCCTGACGGGCGGCGTCAGCTGCATCATCCAGCAGCAGTCGCTGGTAAAAAAGATCTATTTTCCCCGGGAGGTTGTGCCCATCGCCTACGTGACCGGCGCGTTTGTGAACATGCTCTACTGCGAGATCGTGGTTTTTGCGGTGTGCATTTTTTCCGGTGTGCATTTCAGTGTATTGGGGCTATTGTGTCTGCCGCTGGTGATGGCCATCGAGTACATCCTGGCCCTGGGCATCACGCTGATCATCAGTGCGGTGGATGTGTATTTCCGCGATCTGGAGCATATCCTGGGCATCCTCTCCATGGTGTGGATGTTTATGACGCCCATCATGTACGATATCAATATCGTTCCCCAGCGCCTGCTGCCCATTTTCCGGCTGAACCCCATGACCAATGTGGTGGTGGCCTACCGGGATATCCTGTACAGCGGCGGCGTGCCGGCGCTGGGCACGCTGAGCCTGGCCGCGGCCATGGGCGTTGTTTTCCTGCTGGTGGGCCTTGTGGTGTTCGGCAAGCTCAAACGGCGCTTTGCGGAGGAGATGTGACCATGGACAGCCAGAAAAACGAAGCGCCCGTGGTCATCGACGTGCGGGACATTAAAAAGAAGTTCATCGTCTATTACGATAAGGGAAACACGCTGAAGGAAAAGGCCATCTTCAGCAAGCGCCGCCGCCATGAGGTGCATTGGGTGCTGGAGGGGATCTCCTTTCAGGTGCGGCGGGGCGAGGCCGTGGGCCTGATCGGGCAGAACGGCTGCGGCAAGAGCACCACGCTCAAGATGCTCACCCGCATCCTCTATCCTGACGCCGGCAGCATCAAAATGCAGGGCCGGGTTTCCAGCCTGATCGAGCTTGGCGCGGGCTTCCATCCCGATATGAGCGGGCGGGAGAACATCTACACCAACGCCGCCATCTTTGGCCTGACCAAAAAGGAGATCGACGCGCGCATCGATGATATCATCGCCTTTTCCGAATTGGAAGCCTTTATCGATAACCCGGTGCGCACCTACTCTTCGGGCATGTACATGCGCCTGGCCTTCGCCGTGGCCATCAACGTGGATGCCGATATCCTGCTGATCGACGAGATCCTGGCGGTGGGCGACGCCGCCTTCCAGGCCAAGTGCTTCAACCGCATGATGGAGATCAAGGCAAAGGGCACCACCATCGTGATCGTCTCCCACGCCCTCAGCCAGATCGAGCAGATCTGCGATCGCACCATCTGGATCCAGAATGGCCGCATCCGCATGGAGGGCGCGCCCCGGGACGTGCATCCGCACTATATGGCCTGGATGGCGCAGAAAAACGCCGGGCAGCAGGGCACGCAAAAGCCGGCGGAGGATACGAAGCGCTGGGGCAGCGGCGAAGCGCGGATGGAAAAAATCACCGTCCTGGATGGGCAGGGCAGGGAGCGGAACAGCTTTTCTCCCGAGGAAGCCTTTACCGTCCGCGTTGATTATGCCGCGAACAGCCTGCTGCCAAACGCCGTGGTGGGGCTGGCCATCTACCGCAGCGATCAAACCTATATCTACGGTACCAATACGCTGATCGATACATCGGAGCCGGTGAAGCTGCAAAAGCAGGGGACCATCCTGCTGCATATCGACCGTCTGCCGGTGGCCAACGGCCACTACACCATCGATCTGGCGCTGCACAGGCCCGATGGCTTCGATTATGATTTTTGGCGGGAGTGCGCGTCGGTGTCCATCGCCGGCGCGGTGCAGACGCCGGGCGTGATCCATCTGGAGCATCACTGGAAAATCGATTGATCCGGCGGGAGGAAGGCAATGAAGCAAAAACTGCTTAAAATCCCCGTGCTGGGCAAGCTGCTGCGCGGGGGAAGCGCTCTGATCCACGCGGGCAGCCGTTTTGATGCGCTCTTCCGGCGGGTGGAGCAATGCGAGGCGCAGCTGCGCGATATGAGAGACAAGCTGGCGCAAATGGAAAACGTGGAAACCTGGTATCTAAAGCGGGTGGTGCAGCGCTTATGCGGCGATCACTCCGGCCTGGAGGAGCTGAACCAGGCGCTCAGCATCCATCCCACGGTGTGGGGCGATCCCGCCCGGCTGCATATTGCGGCGTCCGCCGCGGTGTTCCCCTGCTTTTTCAACGTCAATTCCGGCTCCATCACCATCGGGGAGAATACCTTTGCCGGCTCCGGGGTGAGCCTGCTGGCCGGCACCCACGACGCCCGGCTGCGGGGCTTTGCGCGGCGGGATGCGGAGATCCGGGAGGGCTGTGATATCGTGATCGGTAACGGCGTATGGCTGGCCTCGGGCTGCACCGTTCTGGGGCCCTGCACCATCGGGGACGACGCGGTTATCGCCGCGGGCGCGGTGGTGACGCCGGGGACGCATGTGCCGCCCGGCTGCGTCTTTGGCGGCGTTCCGGCCAAAAAGCTTAGGGATCTGGAGCTGGGACCGCAGTGCCTGGCCCAGGATCCCCATGCGCTGGAGCTGCTGAAAAAATGGAGCGGCGTCTTTTTTACCCGCGGATGGAGCAACAGGCAGCGGATCACCAACCTGGATCTGCCGGTGTATGAAAAGCTGGAGGCGGAGGCCGGCCTGCTGATCTGCGATCGGGCGTATGATTTGCATTACGGGCTGGAGGGGGCGCAAACCGCCAGCCTGATCCTGGAGAGCGCGCAGGAAAAACGGGAATACGTCCTGTCCGGCGCGCGGGGCAGCCTGCGCGTGCAGATGCCCGGGATCGACGGCGAGGCCGGGGAGGTCCGCGTGCGCGTGGAGCCGCCGGAGGCCAGGCTTTATATGGCGCTCAGCAGGACGGAAACGGTGTGAGGAGAAAAGCAATGGACGATCAATGGAGCATGCAGGCGGAGGACCGCGGCCTGACGCTGGAGGAGCTGCGCGATCAGGCGGCGGAATGCGCCCGTCAGGCGATCCCCGCCTTTGAGGCGGTACTGGGCAGGCAGCCCGCCGCGGCTGACGCCAATGGCAGAAAAACGCCGCGGTCCTATGCCCAAAAGGCTGTGCGCAGGCTGCGGAAAATCAAACGCCTGTGGAAGGCGATCCGGCAGTCGAACGCCGATGCCCGGAACGGCGAAGATTGGCTGGAGACGCTGGAAAACCAAAGGGCCGAGCTGCTTGCCGAAAAATACGCCCGGGAGCGGCTCCTGCAGCAATACGCCCGGCGGATCGAAGCGCTGGAGCGGGGAGACCGGCTCGAAGGGGGAAGCGACACATGATACAGGAGATATGTTCATCGCTGTGCCAGACGGTGCAGGAAAACCTGGAAAAGGCAGGCGCCGCCCCCCTTCCCTACGATGAGGACATACTGCGGCTGGTGCTGGAGAATAAAAACCCTTACGAGGCCGATGTGAGCGGGCTTTTGCATTTTCCGCCGGAGCGCTTTGTATATGCGCTGTTTGCGGTGGCTTTTAACCGGGTTTGCGACAGCCCGGAGGCGTGGAAGCGGTTCTTTGAGGCGGAGGATGAAACGACGGCCAAAAGACGCATCGCGCAGATCATTTCCGACAGCCAGGAGGCCCAATCCCGGGGCTTGCGGCTGATCAACGATCCATTTGGCGCTGCGCCGGAAGAGCCCCGCGCATTGATGGTGCCCTTTGCCAGGATCCGCTGACCGGGAGGAACAGATGAAAAACGTCTATATCGATGTGACCGAGGTGCTCCGGACGCCCTACACCAGCGGCATACAGCGGGTGGTGCGGGAGTTTGTCCGGCGGCTGGTACGGCAAAAGGAGAATATTGTGCTGCTGCGCTACCTGCCGGCAGAGCTTTGCTATGCGGTGGTGGCGGGAAGCCAGTTTGAGGCGTACTGCGCGGGGGATCCGGAACCGCTGAAGGCCCCCATGCCGCGCATCGCGCTGGAGCAGCTGGATCAGACCGATGTTTTCCTGGATATGGATTCCGTCTGGAACAAGTTTGAGGAGCGGCGGCAGTGGGTGTACGGCCAGCTGAAAAAGCGCGGGGTCATCATCCTGTCGCTGGTTTATGATATCCTGCCCATCACCCATCCCCAATTTTTCAACGATGATACGCTGTTCCATTTCCTGCTGTATCTGTCGGCGGTGCTGGCCTACAGCGATATCATCGTGGTCAACTCCCAGGCCACCAAGCACCGCCTGGAGGAGCTGGCGGCCCAGGGAAGGGTTCCGCAAAAAAGGATCCTGGTGGTGCCGCTGGGCGCTGATTTTAAGGAGAAATCCGTGGTGGAAGCGGATGCCGTTGATGAAAAGGCCGTACAGGCGGCTGCCCAGCCCTTCCTGATGATGCTGGGCACGGTGGAGCCCCGCAAAAACCATCAACTGCTGCTGGACGCCTATGATCAGGGACTGCGCGATCTGCCGGTCAATATCGTCATCGCGGGCCGGAAGGGGTGGAAGGTGGACGCGCTGCTGGCGCGCATCGAGGGCCATCCTGACCTGAATAAACGCATTTTCTTTGTGGAAGCGCCTTCGGATCAGACGGTGTCCTACCTCTATCAGCATACCTTCGGCCTGGTGTTCGCCTCCTTTGGGGAGGGCTTCGGTCTGCCGCTGGTGGAGGCGATGCATTACGGCAAGCTGAGCTTTGCCTCGGATATCAAGGTGTTCCGGGAGATCGGGCAGGATCGGTGCGTCTATTTTGATCCCAATGATCCTTTGTCGCTGATCGCGGGCGTCAAAAGGACGCTTTCCGACCCGGCGTATACCGAGGAGCTCAAGCGGAAGATCCGGGATTACCATGTGACCTCCTGGGATGAGGCCGCGGGGCTGATGGCCGAGGCCATCGGGGAAGGGGAAAAGCTGACCGCGGTTCCGGAATGCCCGGAAACGGCGCTGACCCCCGAACAGCTGTATATGATCAGCGCCAGGACGGAGGATCTGCTGGAGACGCTGCCCTATTTTGAGCATTTTATGCCCTACCTGCGCCGACTGGTGGTGGGCTGCCCCCAGCGCGTGGTATCCGAAATCAAAGCATCCTATCAGGGCAGCCTGCAGCTGTCCTTCCTGACCGATGAAGAATTGCTGCAGGGGAGGCCTCTGCCCAAGGATCACGTAGTACGGAATATGATGTTGCGTTCCTTGGCCATACGCCATCCCCTGCTGGATCCCGTATTTATCATGGCGGACGATGACAACCGACCCATGGAAATGATCCCGATAGAATACTTCGTGGAGAATGGAAGGTTCAAACTGTATTATTGCAATGAAGATCTGTGCAAATGGAAAGGCTATATCGGTGGCTTTACCTCCTATGACCGAGGCATCCGGAATATCGAAAAATTCTTGATAGAAAAGGCGCTGCCGCGCAAGCAGTATTCATCTCATGCACCACAGATCATCTGTAAGCGCATCTTTTTGGAAGCGCTGGACCGGTATCCCGAAACAGAGGGAAAACCCATCGAAGAGTGGAGCTTGTACGGCAATTACGCCATGGGATTCTATCAGCAGTTCTTTCAGCCGCTGCCCTATACCACCATGTGCTGGCCCGCGATGCCCAGCGATTGGAAGGTGACGGTGCCGCCCCGGGAATACTGCTTTGAGAATTTCTACCGCCATCTGTACGCCGAGGGAGAGCTGTTCGCGGGCTTCTCCACCGCGCTGAACGGGAACACCGAGGCGGAGAACGCGCAAAAAAAGCGCTTGCGCTTCGCCCAGCAGAACGCCTATACCGTCGGCATGGCGGTGGACGACGCGCTGGATCAGGTGTACCGGGAAAAGGTGGGCGCGTCGCCCGATTGGGAGGTCAACCTGGATCAGCGGTATGTGCTGGCGCCCAAGGTGCTGGCCGGGAAATGCGGATATATCAAAAAAGCCCCGCTCAGGATCCAGAACAGCTGCGGCTGCCGTCATCTGCGGATCGAGGGCAGCTTTCAGGATCAGGCAAGCGGCGAGATTTTCGGCTTTCAGCAGGAAAACCTGGATGTGGCCGAAATGAACGGCGTATACGAGATCAACATCCATTTTCCCAAAAAAATCGCCAGCGGATTCCTGCGCGTCCGGTTTATTGCCGATCAGGTGGAATGCGCGGAGGCGGCGATTCCGTTCTTTACGGTATGAGCCGGAGGGAGGAGCAGTACATGGCAGATAACGCGCAGCAGCCGATCAATATCGAGGCCATCATGGACGAGATCCGGGAGCAGGTAAAGGCCGGCGGCCCCTATGAGGATGTGCCTGCCTTTGAGGGCATTCCCCTGGACGAGCCGCAGGGCCCGGTGGAGGCGGCCATGCTATCCCAGCGTATCGCCCAGCGCGCCGGCAACGTGGCGGTGGGCAATCCCACGCCCCGCTATGATGGCAGCAAATGGAAAAGGCTGTATAAAAAGCTGGTCTATAAGGCCATCAAGTGCGCGCTGACGCCCCTTGGCCAGCGCGTCACCGAAACAAACTATGTCTTTTTGCAATGTCTGGAGGATTCCGCCGATGTGATCGCCCGGCAGCAGCAGCAGATCGACCAGCTGACCCGGCGCATCGAGGCGCTGGAAAAAGGAAAGTAGAAGGAGTGGCTATGCGGATCGTTCAGCTGCTTTCGGTGATCTCCTTTGGCGATGCGGTGAGCAACGACGCCCGGGCCATTGCCGGGATACTGACCGAAAACGGATTTGAAAACGAAATATACGCGGAGCATGTGGATAACCGGCTGCCCCGGGGCACGGCGCACGCGCTGGATGGCGGGCTGCATCTGTCCCCGGAGGATCTGCTGATCTATCACGCCTCCACCGGCACGCAGCTCAATTTTGATCTGCCCAGCTTTGGCGGCCGGCAGGTGATGATCTATCATAACATTACGCCGCGGGAGTTTTTTCACGGCTATAATACCGAGGCGGAGCAGAACATGCGCTACGGTTATGAGGGCATGCGCTTCCTGGCAGATAAAATGCGCTACTGCATCGCCGATTCCGATTATAACCGGCAGCAGCTGCGGCAGATGGGCTATACCTGCCCCATCGATGTGTGCCCGATCCTGATCCCATTTGAGGATTACGATCGGGAGCCGGATCAAAAGGTGCTGAAGCGGTATCAGGGGGACGGGTACACCAATTTGCTGTTCGTGGGCCGGGTATCGCCCAACAAAAAGCATGAGGATATCATCCGCGCCTTTTATTGCTATCAGAAGCGCCATAACCCCAAATCCCGCCTGATCCTGGCGGGCAATGCCGGGGGCATGGAGCTGTATGCGGATCGCCTGCGCGCCTATGCCCAGACCCTGGGCGTGGCTGACCGGGTGATTTTTCCCGGGCATATCAAATTTGACGCCATTCTGGCCTGTTACCGCCTGGCGGATGTGTTTGTCTGCATGAGCGAGCACGAGGGCTTCTGTGTGCCGCTGCTGGAGGCCATGCACTTTGGCGTGCCCATCGTGGCCTACCGCGCCGCCGCCGTGCCGGAAACCCTGGGCGCGGGCGGTCTGCTGCTGGACAGCAAGGATCCCTGGATCGCCGCGGCGGCCATCGATCGGCTGGCGCGGGATCAGGCGCTGCGGGCGCAGATCTTGGAGGCGCAGAAAAAGCGGCTGGCGGATTTTTCCTATGCTTCGGTGCGCGGACAGCTGCTGCGCTGCATCGAAACCCTCAAAAGCCTGTAAAGGAGGAGGACCAATGGATACTGGCAAGAAAAGGATCGGCTTTGTGACGCCCTGGTACGGCGAGACCATCGGCGGCGGCGCGGAGGCCGAGCTGAGAGGCTTGGTGCACCATCTACGGGAAGCCGGCGTAAACCTGGAGGTGCTGACCACCTGCGTCCGGAGCTTTACCGACGATTGGAATAAAAATTACCATAAGCCCGGCCTCACCGAGGAGGCCGGCATCCCGGTGCGCCGCTTCCCGGTGCGCAAACGCCGGACGGCGGATTTTGACGCCGTCAATCTGCGGCTGATGAATGGCCAGCGGATCACCCCCCAAGAGGAGGAGGTCTTTTGCCGGGAGATGATCAACAGCCCCGAGCTGTACGATTATATCCGGGATCACGGCGCGGAGTACGCCCTGTTTGTGTTCATCCCCTACATGTTTGGCCCGGTGTATTACGGCTGCCAGATCCACCCGCAAAAATCGGTGCTGATCCCTTGCCTGCACGATGAGAGCTACGCCTATATGCAGTGTTTTCGGAAAGCGTTTTCCAATGTACGGGGAATGATTTTTCACGCAGATCCGGAACGTATATTAGCTAAAAATTTGTATGGTGTACAGGGGGAATGTTTTGTTACGCTGGGTGAGGGTCTGTATACCGACTGGTCAGCAGACGCGGCGCGCTTCCGCAGCAAGTTTGGCATCAACAGCCCCTTTATCCTGTATGCGGGCCGCAAGGACGCGGGCAAGCGGGTGGATATGTTGGTGCGCTTCTTTGCCGCCTATAAAAAGCGCAATCCGGGCGATCTCAAGCTGGTGCTGATCGGCGGCGGCGCGATCGATATTCCCGATCGGGAAAACATCCTGGATCTGGGCTTCGTGGAGAAGCAGGATAAATACGACGCTTACGCCGCGGCGGCCTTCTTCTGCAACCCCTCCCAGATGGAGAGCTTTTCCCTGGTGATCATGGAAAGCTGGCTGGCCGGGCGGCCCGTGCTGGTCAACGGCACCTGCGCCGTGACCCGGGATTTTGTGCATCAGGCCAACGGCGGGCTGTATTTTAACAGCTATCCGGAGTTTGAGGCCTGCGTGCGTTATCTGCTGGAGCATCCGGACACCGCCGATCGGATGGGGCAGAACGGCGCGGACTACGTGCGTCAAAACTTCCGGTGGGATGTGATCGTGCGGCGGTATACCGACTATTTTGACCGGATCGGGGATTGGACATGAGCGAAGCAAAACCGCGCATCGCCTTTGTCAGCCCGCGTTACGGGCTGGAGGTCAACGGCGGGGCGGAGCAGTATTGCCGCCTGGTGGCGGAGCATCTGCTGGATCGGTACGAGGTAACGGTGTATACCACCTGCGCGGTGGATTATACCACCTGGGCCAACGTTTACCCCGAAGGGGCAAGCGAACTGAACGGCGTGCATGTGCTGCGCTTCCCCAATACGCGGCAGCGCAGCCGGCTGGGCTTCGGGCTGATCAACAAGCGCATGCAGCTGCTGCCCGGGCATACCGACGGGGAGGAGCGCCGCTGGCTGGCGGCCCAGGGCCCCTGCTGCCCCGCGCTGATCGAGGCGCTGAAACGAGAGGGCGCGGGCTGGCGAGCGGTGCTGTTCGTTACCTATCTGTATTATCCCACGGTGCTGGGCATGGGCCTGGGGCTCAAAAACGCCCTGCTGATCCCCACGCTGCACGATGAGTCCGCCGCTTATCTGCGCTGCTTTGACGGCGTGTTTGCCGCCGCCCGGGGCATCGTATACAACACCCCGGAGGAGCGGGCCTTTGCCGCCCGGCGGTTCCCCTTCGCGGCGGATACCCCCAGCTGCATCGCGGGCCTGGGCATCGATCCGCCGCCCGCGGACTTTGCGCCGCTGCCGGAAGCGCTGCGGGGCGCGCCCTATCTGGTATACGCCGGGCGCATCGAGCGGGGCAAGGGCTGCGGGGAGATGTTTGAATTTTTCCGGCGCTACAAAAGGGAGCGCGGCGGCAATCTGAGACTGGCGCTGATGGGCAAGGCCGCCATGGAGATCCCCTCAGAGCCCGATATCGTCAATCTGGGCTTTGTCAGCGAGGAAATCAAACAGACCGTCATGGCAAACAGCCTGGCATTGACGCTGTTTTCGCATTTTGAAAGCCTGTCCATCGTGGTGCTGGAGAGCATGAACCTGGGCCGCCCCGTGCTGGTATCGGCGCATTGCGATGTGCTGCGGGGCCACTGCGAGCGCAGCAAAGCGGGCCTG
>CADAHU010000020.1 GCA_902787835.1 uncultured Eubacteriales bacterium | reverse complement strand
TGATTTTCACCCTGTAAATTGGAGAGAAAATCAGGAGAGAAAGCAAGAGGTTCTAACCTTTTCAAGGCCCGGGAAGCCTTGAAAAATAAGGATTTCCGCCAGGGGGTGTTCCAAATCGCCGGGACGATTTCGAGTCAGGGCCGTTATGACCACTTCGATACACCTCCAGGGCAATCTGTATATTACCGCATCGGCGGCGGTTTGTCAAGATTGGCGGCCGGGGCTTGCGGGGATGGCGGATTTTCTGGTATAATGAGGGCAGAGAACGGCATAAGGAGGAAGCGCGGGATGGGCATGCGGGGGATCCATACATCCATTAACGATATCCGCCGGATGGTGTTTGCCGAGGTGGCGAAGCTGTCCTATGAGTACCAGGGGGGCGATCTCTCCGAGATGGAGAACATCCCCTACCGGATCATTCCGGGGGAGGTATCCACCTACCGGGAGAGCGTTTTTCTGGAGCGCGCCATCGTGAAGGAGCGCATGCGCCTGGCCATGGGGCTGCCGCTGCGCGATGTGACCGAGCACGCCCCGGTATCCCAGGGGGCGCTGGAGTGCGTGCACCCGGATACCTATTATCAGCCGCCGCTGATCAATATTATCAAGTTTGCCTGCCATAAATGCCCGGATAACCGGGTGGTGATCACCGATCAGTGCCAGGGCTGCCTGGCCCAGCCCTGCCGGCAGGTGTGCCCCAGGGAGGCCATTTATTTTGAAAACGGGCGCTGCCATATCGACCAGAACAAGTGCATCAAGTGCGGCAAGTGCATGGGCGTTTGCCAGTATGGGGTGATATTGCGCCTGGAGCGGCCCTGCGCCGTGGCCTGCGGCATGAAGGCCATCCGCAGCGACGCCTACGGCCGGGCGGAAATCGACCAGGATAAATGCGTAAGCTGCGGCATGTGCCTGGCCAACTGCCCCTTCGGCGCCATTGCCGATAAGGCGCAGATCTTCCAGTGCATCCAGGCCATCCGCGGCGAGGCGCCGGTGTACGCCGCCATCGCCCCGGCCATCGCCGGGCAGTTTGGCGGCGGGCTCACGCCGGGCAAGATGCGCGCCGCCCTGCGCAGGCTGGGCTTCGCCGACGTGGTGGAGGTGGCCATCGGCGCGGATCTTTGCACCCTGCAGGAGGCGGAGGATTTTGTAAACGAGGTGCCGGAAAAGCTGCCCTTCATGGGCACAAGCTGCTGCCCGGCCTGGTCCGTGATGGCCAAGCGGGAGTTCCCCCAGCACGCCGATTGCATCAGCATGGCGCTGACGCCCATGGTGCTCACCGGCCGGCTGATCAAAAAGGAGCACCCCGGCTGCAAGGTGGCTTTTATCGGCCCCTGCGCCGCCAAAAAGCTGGAGGCCATGCGCCATTCCATCCGCAGCGATATCGATTTTGTGCTCACCTTCGAGGAGGTTCAGGGCATGTTTGCCGCCAAAGAGGTGGACTTTAACGACCTGGAGGAGGCCCCCGTGCCCAGCGAGGCCAGCGCCGATGGCCGCGGCTTTGCCATCAGCAGCGGCGTGGCCGGGGCCGTGGTCAGCGCCATCCGCCAGCTGCATCCCGATCGGGAGATCCTGGTGGAGCACGCCGAGGGGCTGAACGAATGCCGCAAGATGCTGATGCGCGCCAAGGCCGGCAAGCTGAACGGCTACCTGCTGGAGGGCATGGCCTGCCCCGGCGGCTGCATCGGCGGCGCGGGCACCGTGCAGCCCATCCCCAAATCCGCCGCAGAGGTGGAAAAGGTCAAAAAGCAATCCAACAAGGCCCATGCCTATGAGAGCGGCTACAGCGGCGTGCTGCCGGAGCTGGAGGAGTGACGGCGCAGGCAGGAAACGAACGGGGAGAACGACGAAGGACGACGGGGCAGGAAACGGACGGGGGCCTTCTCTTTCCGCGCCGGAAAGAGAAGCAGAAAGGGCTGCTTTGAGACCGCTGCTGTTGCTTGGGTGAAGGCAGGCAAGCGGCTGAAAAGCCAACAAACAAAAATCCGCCCATCAAACACTGTCATTCAGAGCCGGCCCCATACGGATGGGCCGTGCGAAGAATCTCCCTGTGGGCGGGAAGGGTGCGGGGGTATGTCGCCGGTGTTTGTTGACGTGTCCGCCCTCGAGGGGGAGATCCTCCCTGCCTTTGGCAGGCGCAAGCGAACCGCCTGCGGGCGTCAGGATGACACGCGGGGGTGCTATGTGCATTTGTTGGCGTTCCCGCCTGCGGGGGGAGATCCTCCCTGCCTTTGGCAGGCGCAAGCGAACCGCCTGCGGGCGTCAGGATGACACACGTAGGGCGGGCAGGGTGACGTTAAAAGACTTGAATCAAACCCGGCAGCAATATCCTCCCCACTGTATGTCATTCATCACGCCACCCAACAGCAAACAAGGATCAGCCCACCAAACGCTGTCATTCAGAGCCGGCCCCATACGGATGGGCCGTGCGAAGAATCTCCCTGTGGGCGGAAATGGTGCAGGAGTGCGCCGACAATGCGAAGAGCCTTTATTCGCCTGCGGGGGGGAGATCCTCCCTGCCATTGGCAGGCGCAAGCGAACCGCCTGCGGGCGTCGGGATGACACACGGGGGGGCTATGTGCGTTTGTTGGCGTTCCCGCCTGCGGGGGGAGATCCTCCCTGCCGTTGGCAGGCGCAAGCGAACCGCCTGCGGGCGTCAGGATGACACACGTAGGGCGGGCAGGGTGACGTTAAAAGACTTGAATCAAGCCCGACAGCAAGATCCTCCCCACTGTATGTCATTCATCCCGCCACCCAACAACAAACAAGGATCAACCCACCAAACGCTGTCATTCAGAGCCGGCCCCATACGGATGGGCCGTGCGAAGAATCTCCCAGTTGGCGAAAATGGTGCAGGGGTGCGCCCAAGTCCGCCCATTCTGCGTTCTGCGTTCTACATTCTCCATTCCCCCTCCGCATCAGCGGCCCAATACAATAATCAAGAGGCAGCGTACCTTCCACGGTCGTTGCCTCTTTCGCTTCCTTTCTGGGCTCCAGAAAGGAAGGCCCCCGTCCGTTTCCTCCGTCCCCCGAAGGCCCCCGTCCACTCCCTCCGCCTTGTCCCTCACAGCGGGAACAGCGGGGCGGCGTATTCGCGGCCGTAGGTGTCGCATACCACCAGCTGAAGCCAGTACTGCTGGCCGTCGGCCCGGGGCAGGGGGACCTCCTCCACGGCGGTCACGTCGCCCAGGGGCAGGGTATCGTAATCGAAATAACCGGTGCTCTCCCAGGCGGTCCAGGACAGGGTGTCCCGCTCCTGATCGCTGCGCGGGCGATAGATGGGGCGGAAGGCCCAGAGCTCGGCGTTCTCCTGCCGGGCCAGAGTATCCAGCGGCAGCTCCTGGCGCCCGGTCATCAGGCCGTCGGTCTGCTCCATGGCGGAGAACAGGCTCCACTGCCGCGCGGCGGTATCGCATGCCAGCCGCAGGGTCAGATTGCGCGGGCGCTCCCCGTTTTCCAGCAGGATCAGCGGGGTGTAATAATAGGCGGTCCGGCTGTCCTCCTGGCGGAGGAAGGCGGCCAGGGGGATCTGCCGCTCCCCCGCCAGCGCCGCCAGCGCCTGGCCGTCCCATTGGGCGGTGAGGGTATCGCCCGTCAGCTCGCACGCGCCGCTGGCGTATACGCAGTAATAGCCCTCCCGGTCGTTCCCGGCCAGGATGTAATACTTGGCCCGGGCAAAGGCGGCCAGCTGCTCCCCGGTCAGATAAGCGGAGCGCTCCCCGGCCTGCCGCAGCGGCCCGAGCGCCGGCGCGCCGTCCAGGGCGTCGTCGCAGGCGGCCATCAGCGAGATCCAGCCTTCGCCCAGGGGCAGCGACTCCAACCGTTCCCGCCAGACGGCGCGATCCTGCGCCCGGGCCAGGCAGGGAAAATAGACAGACAGCCCGGCGATCCCGGCCTCGCTGCCGTCCCGGGCCAGCACGCAGCGGTCCAGCGCCCGCAGCACGCCCGCTGCCTCGGGATACGCCGCCTGGCAGGCCCGGGCCAGGGAGCCCAGATCCACCAGATCGTACTCGGCGGTGGTGACGCAGCGGCCCAGCGGCCAGGCGTCCCGGCGCAGGCGCATCACATCGCTATACCCGCCCGCCGCGGCGCTCTTTTCCAGACTTGTAAACAGCGCGCCCGCGGCCTCCGTCAGCGCCGGCAGCTCCCCCAGCGCCACGCAGGACAGGGTGTAGGGCTGGCGCAGCTGGGGGAAGCGGGCGTACAGCTCCGCATAGCTTTTGCAGTAGGCGTTTATGATGCCGCGGCCCGCCGCCGCGCCGTCGGTATGGGCGCTCAGGCCGCGCAGAAAGCCGTAATCCCAGCCCTGGGGCGGCTCGGTCTCCTGGGAGGCCACCAGATACCGGGCGTAGGGCTGCAGCGCCGCCCCGGCCTCGCATCCCGCCATCAGGCAGGCGTCAAAGCCGATCAGCTCCAGGGGGCGCTCCGCCGCGCCGGTATCCTGCAGGGCCCGGGCCAGGCTGTCCAGGGTCAGCCGCAGGGGGCGCTCCGCCGCGCCGAAGCCCTCCAGCGCCCCGTAGCCGTGATCCCACAGGATCAGGGCGCGCCGTCCCCGGGGCTGCTCCCCGCCGGCGGCCAGCAGCGCCCGCAGGGGCTCCGGGTCCGTCATGCTGCCGGGCGCGGCGGAAAGCAAGGTGCTGCCATCGCGCTCCACCCGGTACAGCCGGCACTCCGAGGCAGAAAAAAACGCGCCGCTCTCCGCCCCGCCGGTCATGATCAGCAGGGTGGTATCGGCGCGCAGCGCGCTTTGCATTTCCTCAATATCGCGGGTGGCCAGGCCGCTGCCGTCCTCCAGATCGGCGCCGATCATATAGACCATCACCGTCCAGGGCGCGCCGCCGGGGATCCCCCGCAGGGCCAGGACCGCCCCGGCGCAGGCCAGGATCAGCAGAGGCAGCAGCCATCGCAAAAGGCGTTTCTTCATATTACTTTGCCATGATCCCCCGGACAGCGGCTTCAAAATCCTTTTCCTCCATCCCCTGGGCGGAGATCAGGATATAGCGCCCCTCCTGCCGCCAGAGGGCGTAGAGCAGGCCGGTATCGCTGCCCCGGGCAAAGCGCGGGTCCCCGCCGGTCAGCGCGGTGTACAGCGGCGGCTCGTAATCGGTCACCTGAGCGGCCCAGGGACGCCCCTCCGCCAGCAGGGTCAATTCGCCCCGGTGCAGCGTCTGGCCGTTCAGCGTAAACGATACGGTTTTATCCTCCCGCACCTGCGCCCCGGGGAAAAGGGCCGCGGCGCGCAGCCCGAAGGCCTGGGAGAATTCCAGGGCGGTTTCCTCGTCGCCCCGGGCCACGGTCACCGCGGGCAGATCGCCGATGCGCACGCCGGGAAAGCCGCCGCGCAGCAGATTGGCCGCCAGCACGGCCAGCGCCAGGCAGGCCGCCGCCACGGCGTACAGCGCGGGATGCAGATAGATGGGACGGGTCTTTTTATTTTCCAGCCGTTCGTTTTCCGACAGCAGCGCGTCCAGCGTTTCCTGCGCCTTTTGCTCCGAAACGCGCAGGGCGTCCATCTCCTGCCGGTAGCTCCGGTTTTTATCGCTCATGGTTTTGCTCCTCCCACAATTGCCGAAGCCTGTCCCGGGCCCGGGAAAGCCGGGTTTTTACGGTTTGCTCCGTCAGCCCCAGGGATCTGGCGATCTCCCGGATGGAAAGCCGCTCGTAATAGAACAGGTGCACCACGATGCGGCTCTTTTCGGGCAGCCGCTCCACCAGCTCGCTCACCAGCCCGGCCTCCCAGGCGGCCTCGTCCAGGATCCCGGAAACGCTCCCTTCCTCCTCCTGATCCTTGTAGATCCCATCGTCGTAGCGCACGGAGAGCTTGACCCACAGGCTGCGGAAATGCTTTTTGCAGGCGTTTTGGGTCACGCGGATCAGCCAGGCCTTCAGGTGCTTTTCATCCCGGACGCGGTCCGAATACCGCACCAGGGCCAGGAAGACCTCCTGCTGGATATCCTCCGCCTGGGCGCGGCTCTTGGTCTGCACATAGGCCACGCGGAACACCATGTCCCGGTAGGTCTCATAGGCCAGGGTCAGCTCCTGGTCGGTCATCCGGACGCCGTTCATCGCAAGCACTCCCAACGTATGTAGCAGGTGATCGGGATGGCCGGGCGGGCTTGCCCGGCGCTTGCCTGCATTATAGCATGTTTTGGCCGGAATGAAAAGCGTTGAAAAAAGGCCGGGCAGGGGAGACGCCCGGCGCGGACGCGGCTTACCGGTCGGCCATGCTGCTGATCACCGCATTCAGCTCCGCGGTGGTCATGCCGCGGTACTCCAGCATCAGGTAATAGCGGTCCTCGCCCTGCTGGCGCACGCTGTACTCGCGCAGGTCGATCACCATGGCCTCTTTATCCTGGCGCAGCACCCAGACGGCCTGGGATTTGCTGGAGGGGGACAGGGACTCGAAATCGGTCTTGCCCGCCGCCGCATTGCTGGCCAGATTAGCCACATAGGATTCCAGCTTCGGATCCACGGGCATCGGGTCCACCCCGGGCACGGCGGGCGAGCCATACTTGGACAGCAGCGCGTTCAGCAGCGCGGCGAAGTTGGATTCGCTGCTGTAGCGCGTGGTGCCGTCCTCGGCGTATACGGTGCCCACGGTATACAGCACGCGGTTGATGGGGCTGTTATCCGAGAACGATAAATCGCCGTTCTCTTCGTTGGCATAGACCACCATGCTGTCGCGGCCCGTCAGCTTCCCGGCATAGCGGTAGATGTGCCAGCCGTCGATGCGCGTCCAGCTTTCCTTCTCCGCCACGGTGCTCATGGGGTCGCCCATCTGGATGCCGCCCCGCAGGGTAAAGGCGCTCTCGGCGCCGGCACAGCAGGCCAGGCACAGAATCAGGGTCATCAGCGCGATCAGGATCTTTTTCATGGGGGTTCCTCTCTTTCTGTAATTCATCCCTCGGCTTGCGTCGCGCGTCATTTGCATCAGCAACATCCATGGACGGGGCAAAAGGTTACAGCGTTTGGAATTTTTTTCTGAAGGCATTATACCACGGTTTCGGCGGGCATGGGGAAAATCGCAAAAAAAACGAAGGCTCTTCTTGTGATCCGCGGCGGATGATAGTATAATGGTATCAGCGGAAAAAACGAAAATTCCGATACCCCTGACCGCGCGGAAGAGGGAGAAAGCATGAAAAACAAAGAAAACGAACGATATTTGAAGATCGGGATCACCGGCGCTGCCATCGCCGCCTTTGGCATTGCGTTCTTTTTCGTTATTTATCGCGGCGGCATTTCCAGCGCGGTCAAAAGCCTGCTGCTGGGCATCCTCAGGCCCTTCTCCTACGGCGCGGTGATGGCCTATGTGATCACGCCCCTGGCCAACTGGCTGGGCAAGCGCTTCCATGGCAGGCATGATACCCTGGCCAACGTGCTGGCGGTGGTGATCGGCGTGCTGATCGTATCGGCGGTGCTTACGCTGATCATTCCCCAGCTGATCAACAGCCTGATCGGCATCATCCAGGCCGCGCCCGGACAGTTTGAATCGCTCAAGGCCAAATTCTGGGATTTTATCAGGACCTTTAACGCCGATCATCCCCAGTACGCCGAAACGGTGAACACCGCGGTGACCCGGATCACCGAGGCGGTGGACAAATTCTGGAAGGAAACCTTCGGCAGCGCGGAGGGCTCCATGAACCGTCTGCTGCCCATCCTGACCGGCGCGGCCTCCCAGGTGGGCAGCACCATGGGCGTGCTCAAGGATCTCCTGCTGGGCCTGTTCGTCACCCTGTATCTTTTGCCCCGGCGCGCCCAGCTGGCGGCCCAGGCGGTGCTGATGCTGCGCGGCACGCTCAAGCCCGCGTGGGCGGACTGGGTGGAGCGCGAAGTGCACTTTGCCGACCGCATGTTCAACGGCTTCTTTGTGGGCAAGCTGCTGGATTCCGCCATCATCGGCGTGCTGTGCTTTGCCGGCTGCGTGGCCATGGGCTTCTCCTCCCCGCTGCTGATCGCCGTGATCGTGGGCGTTACCAATATCATCCCCTTCTTCGGCCCCTTCATCGGCGCCATCCCCTGCACGATGCTGCTGCTGCTGGAGGAGCCCATGCACGCGCTGATGTTCGTCATCTTTATCATCGTGCTGCAGCAGCTGGACGGCAACGTGATCGGCCCCAAGATCCTGGGCGATTCCACCGGCCTTTCCGCCCTGTGGGTCATGTTCGGCATCCTGCTGTTTGGCGGGCTGTGGGGCGTGCCCGGCATGATCGTGGGCGTGCCGCTGATGGCCCTGATCTACGATGTGATCCGCCAGCTGACCCGGGAGGGCCTGCGCCGCCATGGCCGGGACGACCTGCTGGAGCGCTACAACGCGCGCTTCCACAGCCCCGCCGCCGCCAAGCCCAAGCGTGCGCCCTTCTGGAAAAAACTGATCAAAAAATAATGTAAGCTACAGAATAAGGAGGCAACCCCATGGAAATCAGGATCCCCCAAAACGCGCCCACCCTGCCCCACAAGCGACACTGGCAGTTTTGCGTAGGCAGCGGCCACGCGCTGCTGGCGCTGCGCACCGATTACGCAAAGCAGCTCCGGTTCATCCATGATGAGCTGGGCATCGAGCGCGTGCGCTTCCACGGCATTTTCTGCGATGATATGCGCACCTGCAACGATCTTTCCATGCAGAATCCCGTGCCCGGGGCGGAGCAGTTTACCGAGTACAACTTTAACGCCTGCGCCCTGGCCTATGATAACGTGCTGGACGCCGGCATGAAGCCCTTTGTGGAGCTTTCCTTTATGCCTGAGCGCCTGGCGCTCAAGGAGGAGGGCCGCACGCTGCACGGCATGTTCTTCTACCGCCCCATCATCGTGCCCCCCGCCGATTACCAGGCCTGGCGGGAATACATCCAGGCCTTCGTGCGCTTCCTGATTACCCGCTACGGCGCAGAGGAGATCCGCACCTGGTATTTTGAGGTATGGAACGAGCCCGATCTGCCCTTCGCCTTCTGGAACGGCACCCGGGATGAGTATTTCCGCCTGTACGCCGAGACCGCCCGCGCCATCAAGGATGTGGACGCGCTGATCCCCGTGGGCGGCCCCGCCACCAGCGGCAGCAAATGGGTGGAGAGCTTCCTGCGCTTCTGCCGGGAAAACAGCGTGCCGGTGGATTTTGTTACCACCCACCAGTACGCCGGCGACCCGCTGGGCGGCGTGGAGGACCAGGGCGACGAGGAGAAGCCGTCCATGTTTGGCGAATCCTGGGAGGAGCGCATGGCCAAGGCTGCCCTGAGCCTTAAAAACGTGGAGGACAAAACCTTCCTGAACGGCTTCCGGGTGCTGATGCCCGACAAATCGGAAACCGAGGATCTGCCCAATAACGGGTTCCGCATCAACTCCGCCAAGGTGCGCCGCCAGGCCGGCGATCTGCCGCTCTTTTATACCGAGTGGAACGAGAACGCCATCTTTTCCGCCTGGACCAACGATACCCGCAAGGTGGCGGCCTATGATGTGAAGGCCGCCTTGGAGGTGGCGGATAATGTGGACGGCTCCTCCATCTGGTGCTTCTCCGATATCTTTGAGGAGCTGCATCCCTTCCCCCAGGAGTTCCATGGCGGCTTTGGCATGCTGAGCCAGCACGGAATCCCCAAGCCGGTGTTCTACGCCCTGAAAATGCTGGCCGACGCCGGCGATACCCGCATCGATCTGGGCGAGCAGGCCACCATGGGCGAGATCGGCTACGCTGCCTTCCGCAAGGGCGAGGAGACCCAGATCCTGCTCTTCCGCCAGAAGATGAAAAACCTGGATCTGCCCGCTGAGCAGGCGGAGATCACCCTGGAGCTGCCCAAAGCGCCCCAGTCCGTCACCCTGCGCCGGGTGGACGAGACCCACGGCAACCCCCTGGCGCTCTGGCAGCAGATGGGCAGCCCGGAGCAGCTCACCCGCCAGCAGGTGGCCAGCCTGCGGGAGGAAAGCGCCGTGCGCGAGGAGCCCTGGGAGTTTGCCTGGGAGAACGGCCAGGCGCGCATCCGCGTGGCCCTGGGCGTCAACGACGTGTACTTCCTGACGGTGAAGTAAAGGGGGAGTACGTTCCTTTCTTCCGGAAGAAAGGAACAAAGAAGCAGCCGGCGAACCGGGTTGGGTGGAAGAACAAACTTGCTTCCGCCAGTTTGGCGCATGGTCGCCAAGCGAGTTCCCTGGCAAAAAGAACAAAGAGAGAAATCCGAAAAATGAGCTCGTTCATTTTTCCGGATTTCTCTCTTTGTTCAGCGGTGCGCTTTGCGCAACGCGCGCACGGCGGAGCCGTGCTGCCAGGGAACGGTGATCGGCGCAAAACCCAGTTGGCGGAAAATCCAGCAACAGCAGTGGCTACAAACGCAGCCTTCTTCGGTTCCTTCTTGGGCTCCAAGAAGGAACGCTCCCGTAAAACCAGTTGGCGGAAAGAACCGCAACAGCAGTGCCGACAGCGCAGCCTCTTTCGGTTCCTTTCTGGGCTCCAGAAAGGAACGCCTCCGTAAAACCCTGTTGGCGGCGCCCCCGTTCGTTCTCCTGTATGATACGCCGTTATCTATAGCTTCCGCCTATACCTCATAATAGAAGTTGGGTATTGGACAAAAGGCGGCGGATGGGATACGATAAGGCAAATCCAAGGGAAAGGGGCTGCGGGCATGAGCAAGCGGATGGGCATGCTGAGCTGTTGGTGTTGCAAACACCCTGTTTGCCATGCGCATGCCAGGTAGCGGCCCGATTCAAAAAAAGGCACTCCGCGGGGCATTCGTATGGGATGCCCCGTTTTTATATGGAGGAAATAAAGAAAAGGAGAATCACCCTCATGAAACGACTGATTGCCGCCGTTCTCGCGCTGGCGCTGGCGCTGTCCCTGTCGGCCGTGGCGCTGGCCGACGCCGCCAACAACACCTTTATCTACGGCATCGCCGGCGATCCCGGCAACGACATCAACACCATATCCACCTCCAGCCGCTACGACCTGACCACCGAGCGCATCCTGTACAGCCCGCTGTACAACTATTACAGCGCCGATGACATCGAGTATCGTCTGGCCGAGAGCTTTGAGCTGAGCGAAAACGGCCAGGAGCTGACCGTGCACCTGCGCCAGGGCGTGGTGTGGAGCGACGGCGAGCCCTTCACCGCTGACGACGTGGTGTTCACCTACGAGTTCATCATCAACACCGATTACGCCAACGGCCATGATACCTTCGTCTACGGCGATCAAAAGGTCACCGTGGAAAAGATCGACGATTACACCGTCAAATTCACCGCGCCCATCTATACGCCCACCCTGGTGAGCGACCTGGCCGCCGAGCACTACATCATGGCCAAGCACATCTACGAGGGCGACGAGACCCTGGACAACAACTCCAAGAACGCCACCCCCGTGGGCACCGGCCCCTACATCCTGGAGGAGTACAAGCCCGGCGAGTATCTGCGCTTCAAGGCCAACCCCAACTACTTCCTGGGCGCGCCCAAGATCGAAAACGTGATCTTCCAGATCGTCACCGATACCAACACCGCCTCCCTGGCCGTCAAGACCGGCGAGATCAATGCCCTGTTCACCTCCACCACCGAGGCCAGCAGCTATGACGGCAGCGACGTATCGATCTACGCCTATCCCGAGGGGCGCGTATCCTACGCTGTGTTCAACCTCTCCTCCTCTCGCACCCAGGATATCAACCTGCGCAAGGCCGTGTTCTTCGCCCTGAACCGCGAGGAGATCAACCTGGGCTCCTATGGCTCCGAGGATTACTTCCTGAACGCCTATTCCTTCCTGCCGGCGGGCAACGCCTTTGGCACCGAGGATCTGGAAAAGTACGAGCAGAACATCGCCCTGGCCAAGGAGTACCTGGCCAAGGTGGAGGGCGATATCCCCACCCTGCGCCTGGCCTACACCGCCAACAACGTTACCCAGGAGACCATCGGCCTGATCATGCAGCAGGAGCTGAAGGCCGTGGGCATCAACCTGGAGCTGGTCGCCTTTGAGAACAACGCCATGACCAACCTGCTCTACGCCGAGAACGACGACGCCGATCTGTACCTGACCGGCTACATCATGGGCGATGATCCCTCCAGCTACAGCTCGCTGTTTGTCTCCACCGGCTCCGCCAACTTCAGCCACGTGGCCGATGAGGAGCTGGACGGCTACTTTGCCGCCGGTTCCGTGGAGCAGGATCAGCAGGCCCGCAAGGAGATCTACTACAACGCCCAGCGCCGCCTGGCCGATCTGGCCGTGCAGTTCCCCTTCGCCACCGATCAGCGCCTGCTGGTGCTGACCAACGACGTGGCCGGCGTGGAGGAAGCCCGCCTGATCCCCATCTACTTCTTCTCCAACCTGGATCAGCTGTACTTCAAGTAAGCTGCCCCTTTAAGCAAGCGAGCCTGCGCCGCCGATGGGCGGCGCGGGCCCCTTTTTGATTCTTTACGGATCCATGTTTTTCATGGTATAGTTATGGCCGGGTCATTTTGGCCCATTTTACACCGTAGGGAGGGATCCCGTTTTGCTGCGCTACACCGTAAAACGCATATTGCAGGCCGTGCCGCTGCTGCTGCTGATCAGCGTGATCTGCTTTGGCCTGATGCAGCTGGCCCCCTTTGATGCCATCGACGCGCTGACCACGCCCGATATGGCGCCGGAGGTGGTGGAGGCCATGAAGGCCCGGGTGGGGCTGGATCAGCCCGTGCCGGTGCAGTATATCCGCTGGCTGGGCCGCATGCTGCGGGGCGATCTGGGCTATTCCATCGTCACGCACCTGTCGGTATCCCAGGGCTTTTTCTCCCGCCTGCCCAATACCGTGCTGCTGGTGCTGCCCAGCTACGCCATCGCCCTGCTGATCGCCATCGTGCTGGGGCTGGTGGCCGGCTCCAAGCGCGGCGGCGTCGCCGATAAGATCATCGATACCCTGTGCTCCATCGGCATGGCCACCCCCACCTTCTGGGTGGGCATGATGCTGGTGTACCTGTTTGGGTACAAGCTGCGGCTGCTGCCCATCCTGGGCATGCACACCATGGGCATGGACAGCAGCACCTCCGACCTGATCCGGCACATGATATTGCCGGTCACCGTGCTGACGCTGGGCAACCTGCCCTCCACCATCCGCTTTGTGCGCTCCTCCGCCATCAGCCAGTACAGCGAGGATTACGTGACCGTGCAGAAGGCCTTCGGCGCCAGCCGGGCGCAGATCCTCTTCCGCCACGTGGTCAAAAATGTGCTGCTGCCGGTGATCACCCTGGTGGGCATGTCCCTGCCCACGCTGGTGACCGGCGCCTTTGTCACCGAGTCCATCTTCAGCTGGCCCGGGGTGGGCACCTATTTCCTCACCGCCATCCAGGGCTTCGATTACCCGGTGGTGATGACGGTGATGTTCTTCTCTTCCGTAATGGTGATCCTGGGCAACCTGCTGGCCGATCTGGCCTACGCGCTGGTGGACCCGCGGATCAAATCGATGGGGTGAAATATGGGCATGATGACGAAGCGCCGGCGGCAGCAGCTGCTGGCGGAGCTGAAATACAACAAGGGCATCTTTGTGGCGCTGGCCTTTTTGCTGGTGATCGCGCTGCTGTCCATCTTCGCGTTCCTCTCGCCCTATGATCCGGACGCCATCGATATGCTGCACCGGCTGGAGGGCCCCTCCGGCTCCCACTGGTTCGGCACCGACGATCTGGGGCGGGATTACCTGACGCGCATCCTCTACGGCGGGCGCATATCTCTGCTGGTGGGCGTGGTGTCCATGCTGATTTCCACCCTGATCGGCGTTACCATCGGCACGGTGGCCGGGTACTTTGGCGGCTGGATCGATAACGTGCTGATGCGCCTGGTGGATATATTGTCCTCCATCCCCTGGATGGTGCTGGTCACGGTGGTCAGCATTTTCCTGAAGCCAGGCCTGCAGGCCATTATCCTGGTCATCGGCCTGTTTACCTGGATGGGCGTGGCCCGCCTGGTGCGCGCCGAAACGCTCAGCGTCAAGGAGCGGGAGTACGTGCTCTACGCCAAGGCCATGGATCAAAAGCCGCTGTTTATCATCCTGCGGCACGTGATCCCCTCGGTGCTGCCCACCATCATCATTTCCGCCACCGGCGATATCGCCAGCGCCATCATGATCGAATCCTCCCTGAGCTTCCTGGGCCTGGGCGTGCAGCAGCCCATGTCCTCCTGGGGCAGCATGCTCAACCGCGCCCAAAGCCTGCTGGACCGCGCGCCGTATATGGCCATCGTGCCCGGCGTGATGATCATCCTGACGGTGTTTTCCTTTAACAAGCTGGGCGATCTGATCCGCGTGTTTGTGGAGCCCAAGGCCATCGAGCGGTAGAAAGGAGGAGCGTATGAGCAAGCCATTGCTGGAGGTAAAAGCCCTGCGCACCTCCTTCCACAGCCGGGGGCACACCGTGCAGGCGGTGCGCGGCGTGGATCTGACGGTGCATGAGGGCGAGATATTGGGCATCGTGGGCGAGAGCGGCAGCGGCAAGAGCGTATCCATGAAATCGGTGATCCGCCTGGTGCCGCCCTCGGCCAAAATAGAGGCCGATTCCATCCTGCTGGACGGGGTGGAGCTGACAAAGCTCAGCGAAAAGCAGATGCGTGACGTCCGCGGCGGCAGCGTATCCATGATCTTCCAGGACCCCATGACCTCCCTGGACCCGCTGAAGCGCGTGGGCGCGCACATCGGCGAGGTGCTGCGCCGCCATCTGAATATGACAAAGGCCCAGGCGCGGGAGGAGGCCGTTTCCCTTCTGCGCAAGGTGGGCGTGCCCTCCCCGGAGACCCGGGTGGATCAGTATCCCCATGAGTTCAGCGGCGGCATGCGCCAGCGGGTGCTGATCGCCATGGCCCTGGCCTGCCATCCCAAGCTGCTGATCGCCGACGAGCCCACCACCGCCCTGGATGTGACCATCCAGGCGCAGATATTGGATCTGATCCGCGATCTGCAGCGGCAGGACAACATGTCCGTAATCCTGATCACCCACGATCTGGGCGTGGTGGCCCAGCTGTGCCACCGCATCGCAGTGATGTACGGCGGGCTGATCCTGGAGGAGGGCACCACCGACGAGATCTTTGAAGCCCCGGCCCATCCCTACACCCAGGCGCTGCTGCGCTCCATCCCCTCCATTGACGAGGCGGAGGGCCAGCGCCTGCAGCCTATCGAGGGCCACGCGCCCTCGCTGATTTCCCCGCCGCCGGGCTGCCCCTTTGCCCCGCGCTGCCCCTACGCCGCGGCGGAATGCCAGGCGGGCGTCCCGGGCTTTGCGCGCCTGACCGATACCCATACCACCCGCTGTCCGTTCCGCTTTCAGGAGGTGACGCCGTGAGCACGCTGATTGAAGTCCGGCATCTTTCCAAGGATTTTGCCGCCCGCGGCCTTTACGGCAAGGCGGGCACGGTGCGCGCGGTGAACGACGTTTCCTTTACCGTGGAAAAGGGCCAGACCTTCGGCCTGGTGGGCGAGAGCGGCTGCGGCAAAACCACCCTGGGCCGCACCGTCACCCGGCTGTACGATCCCAGCGCCGGGGAGATCCTCTTTGAGGGCGTGGATATCGCCCGGCTGCGCGGCAAGGCGCTCTCCCCCTACAAGCGCCGGATGCAGACCATCTTTCAGGATCCCTATTCCTCGCTGAACCCCTATATGAACGTGGAGGAGCTGATCGGCGAGCCCCTGGACCTGGCGGAAAGGCTGCCCCGGGACCAGCGCCGGGAGCGCATATTGGATATGCTGCGCCGGGTGGGCATGGAGGCCGACGATCTGGAAAAATACCCGCACGAGTTCAGCGGCGGCCAGCGCCAGCGCATCGGTATCGCCCGGGCGCTGGTGACGCACCCGGATTTTGTGCTGTGCGATGAGCCGATCTCCGCCCTGGATGTTTCCATCCAGGCGCAGGTGGTCAACCTGCTGGAGGACCTGCAGCGGGAGATGGGGCTCACCTATATCTTTGTGGCCCATGATCTTTCCATGGTGCGGCATATTTCCCACCGCATCGCGGTGATGTACCTGGGGTACATTGTGGAGATCTCCCCGGCGGAGGAGCTGTACCGCCGGCCGCTGCATCCCTATACCCAGGCGCTGCTCTCCGCCATCCCCATTCCCAATCCCAGGCTGGCCCGGGAGCAGCAGCGGGTGCACCTGGCGGGTGATCCGCCCAACCCCTCGGCGGAGATCGCGGGCTGCCCCTTCGCGGGGCGCTGCCCGCACTGCACGGCGGAATGCCGGCAGCAGCGGCCGGAGCTGCGGGAGATCACCCCGGGGCACCAGGCGGCCTGCCATCACATTCAGGGAGGGCAAGCATGAGCCGGACCTTTACCCCCGTGCAGCAGATCGAGCAGACCATCGTGCGCCGCTACCATGAGGAGCTGTGGAGCCCCTTCTGCAAGGCCATCAAGCGCTACGAGCTGATCAAGCCCGGCGACAGGATCGCCGTGTGCATCTCCGGCGGCAAGGACAGCATGCTGATGGCCAAGATGATGCAGATGCTCTCCCGGCACACGGAGATCCCCTTCGAGGCCGAATACTTGATCATGGACCCGGGCTATAATGCGGAAAATCGCCGCCAGGTGGAGTACAACGCCCGGTTCCTGGAGATCCCCTATACGATTTTTGAAAGCGATATCTTCGAGATCGCCAACGCTCAGGAGAAGAACCCCTGCTTCCTCTGCGCGCGGATGCGCCGGGGCGTCCTGTATAAAAAGGCCCGGGAGCTGGGCTGCAACAAGATCGCCCTGGGCCATCATTTTGACGATGTGATCGGCACCACGGTGATGGGCATGTTCTACGGCGGCCAGCTGCAGGCCATGATCCCCAAGCTGTGGGCCAAGAATTTTCCCGGCATGCAGCTGATCCGCCCGCTGTACCTGGTGCACGAGGAGGATATCATCGCCTGGAAAAACGCCAACGGGCTGAACTTTATCCAGTGCGCCTGCCGTTTTACCGAGAACAGCGCCAAGCACGAGGGCGGCAGCAAGCGCCTGGAGATCAAAAACCTGATCAAGGAGCTTAAAAAGACCAATCCCACCATTGAGGATAACATCTTTGCCAGCATCCACACCTGCCAGCTGGATACCATGGTGGGCTGGAAGCACAAGGGCAAGAGCGTTTCCTTCCTGGATGGGTACGATGAGGAGGCGCCCCATGGGGAATGAGTTTGCCCGCACCCGGCTGCTGCTGGGGGCGGAGGCCCTGGCCCGCCTGGCCGTGTGCCGGGTGGCGGTGTTCGGCGTGGGCGGCGTGGGCGGCTACGTGGTGGAGGCCCTGGCCCGCAGCGGCATCGGCGCGCTGGATCTGATCGATAACGATACCGTGGCGGAGAGCAACCTGAACCGCCAGATCATTGCCCTGCACTCCACCATCGGCCAGTACAAGGTGGATGTGGCGGCGGCCCGGGTGCGGGATATCAACCCGGATTGCCGGGTGACCGCTCACCGGGTGTTCTTTTTGCCCGAGACCCAGGCGCAGTTTGATTTTTCGGCCTATGATTACGTGGTGGACGCCATCGATACCGTCAAGGGCAAGCTGGCGCTGGTGGAGCAGGCCCGATCCGCGGGCGTGCCCATCATCTGCTCCATGGGCGCGGGCAACAAGCTGGACCCCACCGCCTTTCGGGTGGCCGATATCTACGAAACCTCCGTCTGCCCCCTGGCACGGGTGATGCGCACCGAGTGCCGCAGGCGCGGTATCGAGCGGCTCAAGGTGGTCTATTCCACCGAGCCGCCCCTCCGCCCCCTGGAAAAGGCCGATGAGCCCGGCTCCCCCCGGCGGGACACCCCCGGCTCCGTGGCCTTCGTCCCCTCCGCCGCCGGGCTGGTGCTCGCCTCCGAGGTGATCCGGGATCTGATCGCGGGCGGGGAGGCGTGAGGGGGACGAACGGGGGCGTTCCTTTCTGGAGCCCAGAAAGGAAGCGAAAGAGGCTGCGTTTGTCGCCGCTGATGCTGCTGGGTTTTCCGCTAACGGGGTTTACGGGGGCGTTCCTTCTCGGAGCCCGAGAAGGAACCGAAGAGGGCTGCATTTGTCGCCATTGCTGTTGCGGGTATTTCCGCCAACTGGTTTTACGCCTGCCACCGTTCCCTGGCAGCACGGCTCCGCCGTGCGCGCGGTGCGCAAAGCGCACCGCTGAACAAAGAGAGGAATCCGGAAAAATGAGCTCGTTCATTTTTC
>CADAHU010000019.1 GCA_902787835.1 uncultured Eubacteriales bacterium | reverse complement strand
TTCAATTCAAGCTGATTCGCTCGTTGGGAGTCCAGAGGGCCGAAGGTCCTTTGGCGCAGGTTTGGGCTGCGGAAGCCCAACGTATCTCCCCCTGCAAATCCCAATTTGCTGATTCCCTGCGCTTTTGAAGATGGAAATCACTCCGTCAAATCGGCGTACCTGGCCTGTACGGCCCCGCACAGGGCGTCCGGGGCGATCTCCACCTGGCAGCCGCGGCGGCCGGCGCTGACACAGATGGTGTCAAAGAGCTGGGCTGTCTCGTGGATCAGGGTGGGAAAAAGCTTTTTCATCCCGATGGGGGAGCAGCCGCCGTGGATGTAGCCGGTCAGGGGCAGCAGCTCCTTCTGCGGGATCATGGCGATGCTCTTTTCGCCCACGGCGGCGGCGGCTTTCTTGAGGTGCAGGGTGCAGTTGACGGGCACCACAAACACGTAATATTTGCGGGAGGGCGCCTGGGTGACCAGCGTTTTGAACACCTGATCCGGGGATTGCCCCAGCAGCGCCGCCACGGCCTGGCCGTCGGTGGCCTCGGCGTCGTACAGGTGCACGGCGTGGGGAATGCCCTGGGCGTCCAGCAGCCGCAGCGCGTTGGTTTTTTCTTCCGTTTTCTTCATCTTTTCCGCCTCCTGCGTGCCTTGAGTATAGCAGAGGGGCTTTGTATTTTCAAGGGATTTTTGTTGCGCCGCCGCCTGCGCCGTGCTACAATACGCACGTGAAAGGCAGGTATGCTATGGTTATCGACATGCATTGTCACGTGTATCCCGAAAAGATCGCCCTGCGCGCCGCCCAGAGCATCGGCGCGTTTTATGATGTGCCCATGTGCCATCCCGGCAGCGTGCCGGAGCTGATCGGCAGCATGGACCGGGGCGGCGTCGACCGGGCGCTGATCCATTCCGTGGCGCTGTCGCCCAGCCGGGTGCAGACCATCAACGATTTCATTTCAGGCCAGGTGCGGGAGCATCCGGACCGGCTTCGGGGCTACGCCACCCTGCATCCCGACATGACCGAAAACGAGGCGGGGGACGAGCTGCGCCGCGCGCTGGACCTGGGGCTGCTGGGCGTCAAACTGCATAACGATATGCAGAAGATCGCCATTGACGACCCGCGCATGGATAAAATATACGACCTGTGCCAGGATACCTGCCCGCTGCTGCTGCATATGGGCGACGACCGCTACCATTACGATAACCCGGGCCAGGTGCCGGGCATATTGCGCCGGTTCCCGCGGCTGCGGCTGATCTGCGCCCATATGGGCGGCTATACCGAGTGGGCGGAGGCCCGGCGCTGGCTGGCCCATGAGGATGTGCTGGTGGATTGCTCCAGCAGCTACTTCAGCCTGGGGGATCAGGGGATGCTGGATGGCATCCGCTTTTTCGGCGCCGATCGGGTGATGTTCGGCAGCGATTTTCCCATGTGGGATCCCGGCGAGGAGCTGCGCCACGTGCGCGGCCTGGGCCTGAAAGCGGACGAGCTGGAGCGAGTACTGTATAAAAACGCACAGCAGTGGCTGGGGCTCTGACCGCCGCCAAAGCCAATTTTTACGCATTTTGCCGCAAAGGTTTTCTTTTGCGGCGTTTTATGTTATAATAATCAGAATCAAATGCCTGGAAGGAGCTTCTGTATGTTTTCTCGCCTGATGAACAGCTATTATTACGGCAAAAGCGGCAAGGGCGACTACCGCAAGGATGATCTGCCCAAGAACCGCTGGCAGCTTTTCTGGGAAATGCTGCGCATTCGCTTTTCGGGCCTTTGCCGGCTGAACCTGACGGTGTTCGCCGCCTGGCTGCCCGCCATGATCGTGATCCTGCTGCTATTCAACGCCGTGCTGAGCGCGTCGGATATCCAGGTGCTCAAGGACGAGGCCACGGGCGTCAGCTACAGCGCCTTTATCTACGCCGCGCAGGTGGACGACGCCGGCACGGAGATCGCCCCGGCCAGCAGCGCCGCGGTGGACGGCGTGCTGCAGATGACCTTCCTGCTGCTGATTCCCTGCATCCTGATCACCGGCCCGGTGCAGGCCGGCCTGGCCTATGTGACGCGCAACTGGGCCCGGGACGAGCACGCCTTTGCCTGGGCGGATTTCCGCGACGCGGTCAAGGAAAACTGGAAGCAGGGCCTGGGCATCTCCGCCATCACGTCGGTGATCCCGTACCTGATGTTCACCTGCTACCGTTTCTACGGGCAGATGATGAACCAGAGCGTGTTCTATATGGTGCCGCAGATGCTGACCATCGCCCTGGGCGTGGTATGGTCGCTGGGCCTGGTGTTCATGTACCCGCTGATGGTCACCTATAAGCTCTCCTTCCGCCAGCTGCTCCGCAACGGCCTGATGCTGGCGGTGGCCCGCCTGCCCATGACCGTGGGCGTCCGCCTGGCCACGCTGATCCCCCTGGCCATCGCGGCGCTGGTGATGCTGTTCACCACCGGCTGGATCTACGCCATGCTGGGCCTGGCCATCTATTATATCGTGCTGGGCTTCGCCTTTGTGCGCTTCGTGCACGCCTCCTTCACCAACGCGGTGTTCGATAAATACATCAACAGCCGCATCGAGGGCGTCGAGATCAACCGCGGCCTGGCCAAGGAAGAGGACGATGATTACGTGGACGCCGACGAGCCCGACGACGATATCACCGTCCAGTAAATAAGCCGCCCCCTCCGCGCGCATACTGTTCGCGGAGGTGAGAAGGATGCAGGACGAGCGCGCCCTCAAGTATCGCGCCGCGGCCGATCTGGGGCTGACCGAAAAGCTGCTCGCGGTGGGCTGGGCCGGGCTGAGCGCCCAGGAGACCGGCCGCATCGGCGGGCGGATCAGCGCCCTGAAACGGCAGCGCGGAAAGGAACAGTAACCAACCATGTATACAGCCTTTGCATCGGTGTATGATCGCCTGATGCGCGAGGTGGATTATCCGGCCTGGGCGCGGTATTACGCCCAGCTGCTGGGCCGCTGCGGGGTGACGCGCGGCAGCGTATGCGAGTGCGCCTGCGGCACGGGCAGCCTTACATCGGAGCTGCAGCGGCTGGGCTACGCCATGACCGGCGTGGACCTGAGCCAGGAGATGCTCTCCGTGGCCCAGCAAAAGGCGCGGGAGCGGGGGCTGACGATCCCCTTCGTCTGCCAGGATATGTGCAAGCTGACACTGCATAAGCGCCAGCACGCCATCCTGTGCACCTGCGACGGGATCAACTACCTGACCACGCCGGACCGCGTCCGGCGGTTCTTCCGGGCGGCGCACGCTGCGCTGCGCCCCGGCGGCGCGCTGGTATTCGACGTCTCCACGCCCTATAAGCTGGAGCATATCCTGGGCAGCAATACCCTGGGCAGCCAGGAGGAGGACCTGCCCTACGTGTGGCAGAACGCCTGGCATCCCCGCACCCATACGGTGGAGATGCGCCTGTCCATTTTTGAACGCGGGCAGGACGGCCGCTATGCCCGGCTGGAGGAAAGGCAGCGCCAGCGCGCTCACAGCCGGGAGGAGCTGACGGCGTACCTGGCCGAGGCGGGCTTTGCGCACATCCGCTTTTACGGCGATCAAACGCTGCGCGCCCCCGGGTCCAGGGCCCTGCGCTGGCATGTGACCGCCTGCAAACCAAAGGAGTAAACCGAAAATGATGAACCAGACCCCCTATGATGAAAACGACGCCCTGCTGCGGCTGACGGTGTGCGGCGGCGAGGCCCGCGTGGCCCTGCTGCGCACCACCCATACCGCTCAGCAGGCCGGCGATATCCATAACGCCTCCGACGTGGCCATTGCCGCCATGAGCCGGCTGATGACCGGCACCGCCATGCTGGGCGTGATGATGAAGGAGCAGGAAGCCAATATCACCACCATCGTGGATGGCGGCGGCCCCGGCGGGCGCATGACCTGCGTGGCCCACGGCGGCGATCTGAAGATCAGCATGCACAACCCGCAGATCGCCCTGCCGCCCCGGGCGGACGGCGCGCCGGACGTGGCCGGGCTGATCGGCAGGAACGGCACCCTCACCGTGATCCGCGATTACGGCGTGGGCGAGCCCTACATCGGCAAAACGGAGCTGGTCTCCGGCGAGCTGGGCGAGGATTTTGCCGCCTATTACACCCACAGCGAGCAGACGCCTTCCATCGTATCCCTGGGCGCCATCGTGCACGAAGGCGCGGTGCTCTCCGCCGGCGGCGTGCTGGTGCAGGCCATGCCGGGCTGCAGCGCCAAGACCCTGGAGACGCTGGATCTGCGGGCCATGCTGTTTTCCGGCATCAGCCGCGATCTGTTTGAGGATCCCCTGGACGAACTGGCCCGCCGCTGGTTCCATGATCTGGATCCGGTGGCGCTGGGCCGCCAGCCCATCCGCTATTACTGCGGCTGCAGCTGGGAGAAGGCCCGGCAGATGCTCAAATCGGTGGGCCGGGAGCAGCTGCTGGAGATCCTGGAGCAGGATCACGGCGCGGAAATGACGTGTCATTTTTGCCATACCCGGCATACCTTTACAGAGAATGATATCAAGGCGCTGCTGGGCAGCGATATGAACTGACGCACCTGGAAGGAGGCTCCATGCCCGAAATCATCCCCCTGGATATGCCCGCCGCCTACTGGCGGGGAAAAGCGCAGCAGGCGCGCCGCGCCGGCAGCCCGCGGGAGGCCGTGCGCCTGTACCGGGCCGCCCTGCGCAAGCACGGGGAAAACGCCATCCGCCGGGAGCTGGCCGAGGTATACGCCGATATGCGCTGCCTTTCGGCCAGCGACCGCCTGTATCTTGAAAACCTGGCCCGGGACGCCGGGGACGCGGACAGCGTGTTCGGCCTGGCCCGCAACCGCTCCCTGGCGGGGGACGAGCGCACCATGGCTGATCTGCTGGATCTGTACCTGCGCATGGCCCCCTGCGGGGAGCAGGCCGACCGCGCCCGGGATATTCTGTGGCAGCTGCCCCGGGAGGGCAATACGCCCCGGCGGCTGCACCGGGCGCAGGCGCGGTTCCGCCAGGCCGCCGACGTGCAGTCCCAGCCCCGGGAGAGCCTGCGCCGGGCGCGGCAGTCCTGGCGGCGGGGACGCCTGCCGGAGAACGCCCGCCTGCTCTCCCAGCTGTACCTGCAATTGGGCCAATACGGCAAGGCGATGCAGTATGCCGGCGAGGCCTGCCGCATGGCCCCGGAGGATCTGACCGCCCGCCAGCTGCTGGCCGCGGCGCTGCATGGCGCCGGGCTTGATCACGCCTGCCGGCAGGCCATGCTCCGGGCGGCGGATATGTGCCGCACCATGGATCAGCTGCCCGGCTACTGCGCCTGCGCCGTCAGCCTGGGGCAAAGCGATCTGGCAGTGCAAAAAACCGAGGAAATGCTGGAACGCTTCCCCGACAGCGCCGATCTGATGCTGCTGCTGGCCGTCGCCCTGCGGGATATGCCGGGGCAGGAGGAGCGGGCGCGGCAGCTGGCAGAGAGCGCCGCCGCCCTGGATGAAGAGAACCCCGCCATCCAGATGCTGCTGGAGGATCCGGGAAGCGATCCCCTGACCCGCTTGCTGCAGCAGCTGCGCCGCATCGGCGAGCGGGCGGCGGAGGCCGAGACGGACGGCGATATGAGCGACGCGCTGCGCGGCGAGGTGCTCCGCGCCATGCGCCTGCCGGTGCCCGGGCTGACCGAGGCCGCGCTGCACCTGTTTATGCAGGCCGGGGACGCCCTGGGACTGCGGCTGGTGCTGCTGGAGGGCGGACTGCCGCCCATGCTGTACGGCCTGGCGATCAGCACCCTGCAGGAGATGGGAGAGCCCATGCCCTGCCTGGCCCGGGTGGAGGGGCGGCTGATGCAGGTGCCGCCCCGGACGAGGCCGCCTTATGATCCCGATCTGCAGGAGCTGATCCACGCGCTGCTGCGCCGCCTGCCCGAGCAGGTGGAATTGGACCGGGTGACCCGGGAGGTGCCGCCGCTGTGGCGGCAGCTGCCCATCAGCGCCCGGCGGCACTGCGCCCAGAGCCGGGACGAGGTATGGCCCGACGCCTTTGCCGCCTATTTGATTCTGCGCTGCGGCGATTCCGCGGCGGCGCGGGAGGAGATCCAAAAGAACGCCTGCCCCCGCCGCACAGGCCGCGCTTTTATGCAATTGATTCGGAGGAGCAAACAGCCCTATGAAGTGCATCGATTTTGATAAAGCCTTTTCCCGCTTCGCCACCCAGTGGTTCCGGGAGCACGGCAAGGAGTACAAGAATTACGACGAGATGGAAGCCGCCATGCCCGATGTGTATGCCCGCTTCCTGGATACCCCGGCGGATTTCCTGGCCCATTTCAAGCCCGGCGAGTATTTTGCCCAGTGGGACGACGCCAAGGTGCTGGTGGACTGGATGGAGGATTACTTCAAGCAGCGGGTGCCCGTGCCCGATATGCTGCTCAACCGCATCACCGAGCTGGGCGAGCCCGCGGAGAAGCGGCTTTACGCCCTGCTGCAGAAGGAGCGTATGCCCCAGGAGGCGCGCATGACGGCGGTCTCCCTGCTGGACGAGATGGGCAGCGCCCTGCCCATGCAGCTGTACATCAGCTGGCAGCTGAACCGGGAGGCGGAGGACGAGCTGTGCGACGCCGCCTGCGAGAGCCTGACCCATATGGGCGAGGACGCCATCGAGCCCATGCTGGCCTTCCTGGCCGACGCCAACGACGCGGGCAAGGAGGCGCTGTGCGGCGTGCTCTCCCATTATCCCGATACCACCGGCAAGGTGCTGCCGGAGCTTTTGCGGCTGATCCGCCTGCCTGAGGCCAATATCGCCGTGCTGGCGGGCTATCTGGGCCGCCTGGGCGAGGAAGGCGCGCTGGAGACGCTGATCGACCTGGCCCTGGAGGAGGATCTGGGGTATCTGAACTATATCGAGCTGCGCTCCGCCATCGAGCAGCTGGGCGGCGACGCCCCGGAGCGCGAGTTTGACGAGCACGATCCGGAGTACGAGGCCATGGCCCGGCTGCAGATGGCCTACGGCAGTTCCGGCGATCAGGACGCGGCGGAGGATACGCCGCTGGATGGAGACTATCTGCAATGATCTGCGAGCACTGCGGCACCCAGGCGGAGAACGGCGCCCGGATCTGCCCCAAATGCGGCGCGGCCCTGCGGGGCGGCGTCGGAGCGGGCGGGGTGGCCGGGATCCGGCAGGGACAAATGCATGAGCCGCCCCGGGTGATCGGCTATACCGATGAGCGCGCGTTCCGCACGGGCCGCGAGGAGGAAGCTTCCCACGGCGCGCGTTCCCAGGAGCGCCGCGCCGATAAGGCGCGGGCCAAGGAGGCCGCCAGCCGAAAGATCCGGCGGCACGGGGTCAACCGCGCGCTGCTGCTGACCATCCTGGCCGGGCTGCTGCTGGTTTCGGCGGTGGTGCTGTTTGTGCTGGCCATCAAGCTGCCCCAGGGGCAGCTGCTCCTGCTGCGCGCCGCCTCCGATGATCCGGAGAATCTGGACCGCGTGATCTCCCTGGTGGGCGAGGAGGAATCCGCCGTGGCCCTGTGGACCATCGGCCGGGAGCAGATCGACCAGGGGTATATTTCCCGCTGCATCGATACCTATAACCTGGCGTACAGCCTGGACCCCGATATCGACGGATTGTACGACCGCCTGCTGAGCCTGGCGGACGCCTACGAGGCGGTGGGCCGGCTGGAGGAGGCCGAGGAGCTGTACCGCAAGCTGTATACCGAGGTGGACCCGGCCAACGCCCTGGCCTACCGCTTTGCCATCCAGATCATGGTGGACGAGGGAAGGCTCTTTGAGGCCACCGATCTGATGCAGCTGGCCTACGATCACACCGGCGAGCTGAGCTTCAAATCCCAGCGGGAGCAGCTCGTGCCGCAGAGCCCCACCTCGGAGCCCCAGACGGGCCGCTATATGAAGGTGTGCAGCGTGTCGCTGGCCTCGCCCCAGGGCTATGATGTGTATTATCTGCTCAACGACGCCGAGAGCGAGCTGCCGGAGAGCGGCACCCTGTATACCGAGCCCATCGTGCTGGGGGAAGGCACCCACGATATCCGCGCGGTGTGCGTATCCAGCGAATTGATCAGCGACGAGGTGAGCCTGCGCTATACCGTGTGGTTCCCCACGCCAAGCGCTCCCAAATCCCGCCTGCTGACCGGCGAATATGACAGGCCCAAGCGCATATATTTGTATATGGAGGATACCTCCATCACCGGCGATACCGAGGGCCAGATCATCACCATCTATTACACCATCGACGGCACCGCCCCCAACATCGATTCGCCCACCTATACCGACGAGGGCTTTATGCTGCCCGGCGGCTCCACCACCCTGCGGGCGGTGGCGGTCAACCAGTACGGCAAGGTTTCCAACGAGTATGTGGGCACCTACAAGATCAATATCCCTTATGCCACGGTGTTCCAGGACAGCAAGGACCAGTTCAAGAGCTTTACCCTGGGCAGCACCACCTACGATGCCTTCAAGCGCGTGTACGGCATGGGCGCGGAGGAGACCGTGGATACCCCCGATACCCGCTCCGGCCATGCGCTGCGGGTAACCTATGAATGGGGCGCGGCCTACTTTACCGAGGCGGAGCAGACGCTCTACGCCGTCAGCACCGGCAACGCCGCCATGGTGGGCCCCCGGGGCAGCCGGGTGGGCATGAAGACCGAGGAGGTCACAGCCCTCTTCCGCGACCGCGGGCAGGCCGCCAACGCCAAGGGCAACCGCAGCCTGTATTACAACGAGAGCGCGGGCTACGGTAGATACTGGAAGGACGGCGATACCGCCGGCCGGCTGGAATACGTCAGCTTCCGGGAGGACAACGCCCAGACCAACCTGATCTATTACCTGGAAAACGAGACCGTGACCCGCATCGATATGTCGCTGACGGGCGCGGCGCTGGACTGAACGAAAGAGGTGCTGTATGGCTGTGATCCGCAGGGCGGAAAACCGGGATATCCCGGATGTTATGCGCCTGCTGCTGCAGGTGAACATGGTGCACCACAACGGACGGCCTGATCTTTTCCGCGGCCCGGCCACCAAGTATACGCCGGAGGAATTGCAGGAGATTTTTGCCGACGACCGGCGGCCCGTGTTCGTATACGAAGGGGAGGACGGCGGCGTGCTGGGCTACGCCTTCTGCATCTTGCAGCAGCATGTGGGCAGCCAGCTGATGACCGATATCAAAACGCTGTACATCGACGACCTGTGCGTGGAGGAAGCGGCCCGGGGCCGGCGCGTGGGCACTGCGTTGTATGAGCACGTGCTGGATTACGCCCGCGCCATCGGCTGCTACAACGTGACCCTCAACGTATGGACGCTGAACCAAAGCGCCCTGCGGTTCTATGAAAAACGCGGCCTCAAGCCGCAGAAGATCGGAATGGAAAAGATCCTGTAAACCCGGGCCGCTTTGCCTGATACGGATGTGCGGAAGGAGGAAACCGCATGCTTACGACAAAGCCCGTTTACAAGCGTTTTAGGGGCTATCTGTGCCGCCGCTGCCTGAGCCGCGAATACCGCGTGCATATGACGCCCAAGGACTGCCGCTATCAGCGCGTCAATCTTTGCCCCTGCTGCTGCGCCAGCAACCATGTGGTGGTGGGCTTCACCCTGCGCGGGCATATCAAAATGCTGTTCAAACGGTAAGCGGGGGTCGAAAAACAGAACAGAACAGGGAGGGCCGCTTTGCCGTGCGCAAAAATGGACGTGGCGCGCTTCCCGCAGGATCCGGGCGTTCGGGAAAAGGAACGCCCGTTTTTTTCGCGTTTCATGCTTGACACCGGCGTGTATTCATCATACAATATTAAAGATAAAATATTGTTTTTATGCCATCCATTTTGGCGAAGGAGATACTTTTATGATCACGCTTGAAGGGCTGGCGGCCTACGGGGCCGATACCGCCGCCGGCATGAGCCGCTGCATGAACAACGAGGCCTTTTATTTGCGGCTGGTCAATATGGAATTGGGCGACGCCAACGTGGGCCGGCTGCAGGAGGCGCTGAAGGCCGGCGACAGCAAGGCCGCCTTCGAGGCCGCCCACGCCCTCAAGGGCGCGCTGGGCAACCTTTCGCTGACGCCCGCCTATGAGCCGGCGGCGGAGCTGGCCGAGCGCCTGCGCGGCGCCGCGGGCCCGGTGGACACCGGTGATCTGCTGCCCCGCCTGCTGGCGGCCTTCGAGGCCCTGCGGGCGATGGCGGACTGAGCGGATCAAACGGCGCCGCATAATTGCGGAAGGGAGGAAAACGGGCCATGGACAGGGTATCGATCCGGCTGCTGGGCGGCTTTTCGGTCACCGTAAACGGCGTGCGCCGGGACAGCCTGTTTTCCCGCTCGCGCAAGGGCACCAGCCTGATGATCTGCCTGGTGCTGCAAAACGGCAAGCCGGTATCCATCCAGCGGCTGATCCGCGAGATATGGAATTCCCGCGTCAGCAGCAACCCGGAGAACGCCATTAAAACCATGGTGAGCCGTCTGCGGGCGATCCTGAACGAGGCCTCGCCCGGCCTGGGCAACTGCATCCAGGCGCAGCAGGGCGGCTACAGCTGGGTAAACGTCCCGGGCGCGGAGGTGGATGTGATCACCTTCCTGCGTCTGACCGCCGCCCTGCGGGGAACCCCGGGGGAGGAGGAGCGGCTGCTGCTGTACCGCAGGATCATGGAGGTTTACCGCGGCGATCTGACCCAGACCGGCGATCTGGTAAACGGCGTGATCCAGAGCAGCTGGCTGCACCGCGAATACCTGGAGGCCGCCTACGCCTACGTGCGCTGGCTGCAAAAGAACGGGCAAACCGAGGAGCTCTGCCGGGTTTGCCGCCAGGGCCTGCAGGTGGACGAGCTGGATGATTTTTTCCGCATTGAGCTGATCCGGGCGGAAGCCGAAAACGCATCCGGCCAGACGGAGGCCGAGGAATCGCCTCCCGCCGTCTATCAGCGCATGGCGGATACCGGCATCGTTCTGCAGGGCTATGTGGATGAAATCCGCTCCGCCCTGACCGCCTGGGATCGGGAGCGCAAGGGCCCCTTCTTCTGTGATTTTGAGGCCTTCCGCCAGATCTGCACCATCCAGATGAATAACCTGGAGCGGCTGGGCTCCAGCCTGTTCCTGGGGGTGATCATGGTGGCCGGCCGGGATCAGGAGCTGAGCTCCGTCAGCCGGGAGAGCGCCATGGCCGGCCTGCAGGAGATCCTGCGCCGCGGCCTGCGCAAGGGCGATATCGTCACCCGCTACGCGGCGGACAGCTTCGCCGTGCTGCTGCCCACAGTGGATTACACCACCGGCAGCCTGGTTATCGAACGCATCGAGAATGCTTTTTATCAGGAATATGCCAACCATACGGTGGTCATGCGCCACCGGATCAGCTCCCTGGTAGAGATCCCCTTGGAGGAAGCGTTTCCTCCCGAATCCCCCGAAAACTGATCAATACAACGGAAAGCAGGTGTCCCATGAAACGGCTCCCAAAACTGCTGCTGCTGGCCCTGGCGCTGGCCGCGCTGCTGGCGGTGCTGTGCTGTACAGCCCAGGCTGACGCCGCCATCTGGCCCCAGGCAGGCTCGGAGGTCAAAAAGAGCGGCAAGGTCAAGGTGGATGTCAGCAACGTCAGCAGCGGCTACTTTATGGCCGCCGTCCAGAGCGCAAACAAGCACAAGCTGAAGCTGCGCGTGGTCAAGGACGGAGAAACGCTGACCTACGATCTGAACGGCCGCGGAGATTACGAGGTGTTTCCCCTGCAGCTGGGGAACGGCAAGTATGAGATCGCCCTGTACGAGAACGTATCGGGCAAAAAGTATTCCCAGGAGGGCAAGGTGAGCATCAACGTGACGCTGAGCTCCGGCAGCGCGCCCTTCCTGGGGCCCAACCAGTATGTATGGTATACCGTCAACACCGACGCCGTGGCCAAGGCGGCGGAGCTGTGCGGCGGCAAGAGCGCCCGGGAGGCCTTCGACGCGGTGTGCGCCTTCCTGAAGGGCAATTTTGTGTATGACTATGTAAAGGCCGTAACGGTCAAGCCCGGCACGCTGCCCGATATAGAGGGCACATACAAGAAAAAAATGGGCGTCTGCCAGGACCTGTCGGCCATCATGGCCTGCATGCTGCGAACACAGGGCATCCCATGCAAATTGATGATCGGATACGCGGACAAGCAGTACCACGCCTGGACGGTATCGATCATCAACGGCGAGGAGGTCTTCTACGACCCCACGGCGGCGCTGAACGCCATATCCAAAGTAAAAGAATACACCCTTGAAAGATTTTATTGACGGAGGGTAGCCATATGAGCAAGAAAGAAACAAGGACTTTGACCGCCGCTGAGCTGAGCACCTTCTGCGGCCAGGTGGCGCTGATCCTGGAGGCGGGCCTCCCGCTGTACGACGGCATGGAAACGCTGGCCGGCAACGAGAGCGGCAGCGCCAACAGCGCCATTTACGCCTCCGCCAGCAAGGGCGTAACCGAGACGGGCTCCCTGTACGAGGCGCTCAAAAACGATAAAAACTGGCCCGATTACCTGGTGGAGATGGTGGCCATCGGCGAGCGCAGCGGCCAACTGGATAAGGTCATGCGCGGACTGGAGGCCTATTACGCCCGGGAGGACCGTATCCGCTCCTCCGTGAGCAACGCCATCACCTACCCGCTGGTGCTGGGCGCCATGCTGGTGGTCATCGTGCTGGTGCTCCTGTGGCGTGTGCTGCCCGTTTTCCGCCGCGTGCTGAGCAGCATGGGCGGCGGGATGAGCGAATCCGGCAGCGTGATGATGCGGCTGGGCGTGGCTGTGGGCTGGATCGTGCTGGCGCTGGTGGCCGTGGTGGTCATCGCCGTGATCACCGGCCTGGTGCTGCTGCGCACCAAGCACCGCGATAAGGTGATCGGCCTGATTCAAAAGGTTTTCCCGCCCTACCGCAGGCTGAACAAAAAGCTGTCCGCCTCCCGCGTGGCCAGCGTGCTGTCCATGATGCTCTCCTCCGGCTTCCCCACCGACGAGGCGCTGGAGATGACCTCCCACGTGCTCTCCGATAAGGAGGCCGCCGCCAAGGTAGCCGATATCCGCAAGGGCCTGGAGGCGGGCAAGGGCTTTGCCGACGCCGTATCCGATACCAACCTGTTTGACGAGCTGCACGAGCGCATGCTCAAGATGGGCACCGCCACCGGCCGCGAGGATCAGGTGCTGGGCACCCTGGCCACCATCTACGAGGAGCAGGTGGAGGATGGCATCACCCGCCTGGTGGCCATCATCGAGCCCAGCCTGGTGGCGCTGCTTTCCATCGTGATCGGCGCCGTGCTGCTGGCGGTCATGCTGCCCATGGCGGGCATCCTGTCCAGCCTGTAAGCCCTGGACGCAGTTTAAGGGAAAGGAGCTGGACCGGTGAACAAACGGGATCTGATTAAAATCGCGGCGATCGCCGCCGTGCTGGTACTGGCCGTGTTGCTGGTCAGCCGCATCGAAAGCGCCCAGGGGCGCGAGGAAACCGAGATGGTCCGGGAGGCCGTCAAAAACGCCGCCATCACCTGCTACGCCGTGGAAGGCGCGTACCCGGAGGATCTGGAGTATCTCAAGGAAAACTATCGCCTGTCCTATAACGAGGATCAGTACTTTGTCACCTACGAGGCCTTCGCCCCGAACGTGATCCCCGATATCTGGGTGACGGAGAGGGGGCAGAAGTGAGCATGAAAAAAACCACGCCCTCTTCCCACGATATTTCCGGCGTATTCGTGTTCCTGCTGCTGGGCATCTTTGCGGTGTTCTCCACCGTGATGGTGCTGCTCGGCGCCCGGGTGTACAAGGGCACGGTGGAGCGCCTGGGCGAGCATAACGCCGAGCGCATCGCCCCCTCCTATGTGCGCAGCATGATCCGCGCCGATGACGAGGACGGCGGCATCACGATCGGGGAGGAAGCGGGCGTCACCGTGGTGACGCTGCAAAACGAATACGATGAGGAGCTGTACCTGACCCGCGTATACTGCTATGAGGGCAGCCTGCGCGAGCTGTTCAGCAGCGCCGAAAGAGAATTTGACCCGGCGGACGGCGAGATCGTCTGCGCCTGCGATGAGATCACCGCCCAGAAGGCCCCCGGGCTGCTGACGATCAATCTCCGCAACGGGGATACCTGGAGGCAGGTCGATATCGCCCTGCACGCTTTACGGTGAGGTGATCAGATGAAAACTGGCAATCGAAGCAATGCCCTGCTGGTAGAGCTTTTGATCGTGGTGCTGTTTTTCATGCTGGCAGCCACCGTGCTGCTGCAGGTGTTTTCCGGCGCATCCGATCAGGGCAGCCAGGCGGGCCGCGGCATCCATGCGCTGAACGCCGCCCAGAACGCCGCCGAGCGCCTTTACGCCGCCGGGGAGCCCGAAGCCTGCCTGCGGGAGATGGGCTTTGCCGAGGACGGGGGCGTATGGACCCGGGATGACGGGGAGTTTATCCTGGAAGCGGTAACCGAGCAACAGGAGCGCGGCGCGGGTATCTGGCATGCCCAGGAGGTGCGCGTAAACGTGGCGGGGGAGCGGCTGCTGACCCTGCCCTGCTCCCGCTATGAGGAGGGACAGCCATGAGGAAGAAAAGCAGCGTGAGCTTTGGCCCCGGCGCCTCTTCGCTGATTTTGATTTTTGTGGTGCTCAGCATGAGCGTATTGGGCATGCTGGCGCTGATCAACGGCCGCAATGACAGCCGGCTCAGCACCCGCAGCCTGCAGGTGATCGAATCGGTCTATCAGCTGAACGAGCGGGCCGAGGCGCGCCGCGCGGAGCTGGACCGCATCCTGGTGGCGCTGGAGCGCATCACCGGGGGAACGCGTAACGGCGAGGAGTTTGCCTCCGCGCTGGAGCTGCTGCTGCCCGAGGGCGTAACGCTGGAGGATGGCGCGCTGTGCTGGGAGGAAACCGACGGCACCCGCGTGCTGGACTGCGCGCTGGCCCTGCTGCCCGCGGGCGGCGAGGGGCGCACGGCCTGGATCCGGCACGATCTGTCCGCGCAGACAGCAGAGGAGGAGTTCATGTAATTATGGATAGCATCAGCAATATGCTCAGCAAGGCTGAGTCCATGGGCGGCTCCGACGTGTTCATCATTCCCGGCTCCAGCCCCATGGTCAAGGTCAACAACAACTTTGTCAAGCTGTCCGAGGACCGGCTGATGCCTCCGGATTGCGAGCAGCTGGTGCAGGCGATGTATCAGCTGGCCCGCCGCGATTACGGCCTGCTGGCCCAGGAGGGCGACGACGATTTCTCCTTTGCCATCCCCAACGTAAGCCGTTTCCGCTGCAACGCCTACCGGCAGCGCGGCACCGTGGCGGCCATCTGCCGCATCGTCAATTTTGAATTGCCCGATCCCGCCGCCATGGGCATTCCCCAGATCGTGCTGGATCTGGCCTCCCAGCGCAACGGCATGATCCTGGTCACCGGCCCGGCGGGCAGCGGCAAGAGCACCACCCTGGCCTGTATCGTGGATAAGATCAACGCCGAGCGCGAGGCGCATATCGTTACCATCGAGGATCCCATCGAGTACCTGCACCGGCATAAAAAATCGCTGGTCAGCCAGCGCGAGGTGCCCAACGACGCGGCCACCTTCTCCCGCGCCCTGCGCGCCTCCCTGCGCGAGGCGCCCGATGTGATCCTGCTGGGCGAGATGCGCGATCTGGATACCATCCGCACGGCCATCACCGCGGCGGAGACCGGCCATCTGCTCCTGTCCTCCCTGCATACCATTGGCGCGGCCAAAACGGTGGACCGCGTGATCGATACCTTCCCCGCCGATCAGCAGGCCCAGATCCGCATGCAGATGTCCATGGTATTAAAGGCTGTGGTATCCCAGCGCCTGGTGCCCACGGTGGACGGCGCGCGCGTGCCCGTGTTTGAGGTCATGACGGTCAACGCCGCCATCCAGAACATGATCCGTGATGGCCGCACCCATCAGATCGATAACGTGATCTACGGCGGCAGCGATAAATCCATGCTCTCCATGGATGCCGAGCTGCAGCGCCTGGTGCGCTCCGGCCGCATCACCCGGGAGATCGCGCTGCTGTACGCCGCCAATCCGGATACGCTGGCCAAGCGCATCTGACAGCAATTGGATCGCGTCCTGAATGACCATGCTGGTGCCTGGCATCAACATGGTCATTTTTGAGGAAAGGATGATTTTTCTCCATGCGCATACGCACGAAGGATCCTGCCTTTTACAGCAAGCTGATCCACCTGGCGCTGCCCATCGCCCTGCAGAGCCTGATGCTGGCCGCGGTGGCGGCGGGTGACGCCATCATGCTGGGCCGCATCGCCCAGAACTCCATGGCCGCCGTGTCCCTGGCTACGCAGATACAGTTTGTGCAGAACATGATGATCTCCGCCATGACGGCGGCGGGCGCCATCCTGGGCGCGCAGTACTGGGGCAAAAAGGATACGCGCACCATTGCCGATATCTTTTGCATGATGCTGCGCCTGTCCGGGCTGATCTCGCTGGTGTTTTTTATCGGCTGCGTGTTTTTCCCGCAGTATCTGATGCTGGCCTTCACCCATGACCCGGTGCTGATCGAAATCGGTGCGGATTATCTGCGCATTGCGGGCTGGTCCTACCTGCTCACCGGCATTTCCCAGTGCTACCTGACCGTGATGAAGGTCAGCGATCATGTATCGGCCAGCGCCTGGATCTCCTCCGGCGCGGTGGTGATCAATATCATCCTGAACGCCATCTTTATCTTCGGCCTTCTGGGCGTGCCAGCCATGGACGCCCAGGGCGCGGCGGTGGCCACGCTGATCGCCCGCGCGCTGGAGCTGGCCATGTGTCTGATCCTCTCCCGGGGAAAGGATTATATCCGCCCGGCCTGGAAGCGCTTTTTCCAGCGGAACAGGCTGCTGGCCAAGGATTTCCGCAAGTGCTGCCTGCCGCTGCTGGGCGGCGGCCTGTTCTGGGGCGTGGGCTTCACCTCCTACACCGCCATCATGGGGCATATGGGCGCGGACGCTGCGGCGGCCAACTCGGTGGCGGCGGTGGTGCGCGATCTGATCTGCTGCCTGTGCAACGGCATCGGCAGCGCCGGCGGCATCATGGTGGGCAACGAGCTGGGCGCGGGCCAGCTGGAGCGCGGCAAGCGCTACGGCATCCGCCTGGCCAAGATCTCCTTTGTGATCGGCGCGTTCTCCACCCTGGTGATGCTGGCCGCAACGCCGCTGGTGGTGCGTTTCATGAGCCTGACCGATACCGCCCGGGATTACCTGACCGGCATGATGGTCATCATGGCGGTGTACATGATCGGCCGCTCCGCCAACACGGTGATCATCAACGGCGTGTTTGCCGCCGGCGGCGATACGCTGTTTGATGTGTACAGCCTGGCGGTGTGCATGTGGGGTCTGGCCATCCCGCTGGCGGCCATCGGCGCCTTTGTGCTGCACTGGCCGGTGCTGGTGGTGTACGCCTGCACCTGCCTGGACGAGGTGGGCAAGATCCCCTGGGTGCTGGCGCATTTCCGCCGCTATAAATGGGTAAAGGATCTGACCCGGGACATGTAAATAAGATTCGCTGTGTAAAAAGGAGTGCAACCCCATGATCCGCAAACTGGTGCGACAGATGCTTTCGGCGCAGATCATATCGGCCATGACGGTCTCCCTGTGCCTGCTGATCGATAATATCATGATTGGCCGCTTCCTCAAGGAGGACGCGCTGAGCGCGTACAGCCTGGCAAACCCCATCCTGCTGGCCATCGGCGGCATCGGCATGATGCTGTCCGTGGGCATCCAGACGGCCTGCGGAAAATCCCTGGGCCGCGGCTCCCAGGAGGAGACAAACGCCGGCTATTCCTCCGCCATCGCCCTGGCCGGCGGCATCTCCCTGGCCTTCCTGGTGGTGGTGCTGCTGCTGCGCACGCCCATCGCCACCATCATGGGCGCGGGCCGGGAGGGCGTGATCTTTGATATGACCCGTGATTACCTGGCGGGCTTCAGCCTGGGCGCGCCGGGCTCCATGGGCGCGCTGGTGCTGGTGCCCTTTATGCAGATGGCGGGCAAGAGCGGGCTGCTGATCGTATCGGTGCTCAGCATGACCGTGGCCGATGTGGTGCTGGATCTGCTTAACGTGCTGGTGTTCCATGGCGGCATGTTCGGCATGGGGCTGGCCTCCTCCCTGAGCTATTACATTGCCATGCTCATCGGCGGTTGGTACTTTTTATCCAAAAAGTGCGTGTTCCGCTTCTCCTTTAAGCTGGTCACAATGCGCAAGATCACCGAGCTGTTCCAGGCGGGCATCCCGGCGGGCTTTACCATGATCGCCTCGGTGCTGCTGATCTTCTTCATGAACCGCATCGTCCGGGCCGCGGGCGGCAACAGCGCCCTGGCCGCCTATACGGTGATCACCACCCTGGGCAATACCGCCGGCGGCATCAATACCGGCGTGGGCGGCGTATCGCTTACCCTGGCGGGCATCTTTTATAACGAGGAGGACCGCACCAGCCTGAAGGAAGTGGTGGCCCTGCTGTGTCGCTACGCGGTGATCCTGGGCGCGGCGGCGGGCGTGCTGCTGCTGATCTTTGCCCCGGCCTGCGTATCGCTGTTCATCCCCGAGGCCGGCGCGGCGCAGGATTTTGCCATCCGCGGGCTGCGCATCTTTGCCGCCGGCCTGATCCCCTGCGCCGTCAACGCGGCGCTGCGCAGCGCCTATCAGGCCACCGACCGGGTGGGGCTGATGGCGGTCATATCCCTGGCGGAGGGCGCGGCGCTGCCGGTGCTGGTGGCGCTGGTGTTCCGCTCCTTCCTGGGGCTGGATGGCGTATGGATGTTCTATGCCCTGGGCGAGCTGCTGGCGCTGATCTGCATTGGGCTGATGATCTTCCTGCGCACGCGGCGCATGCCCTGGCAGGGGGACGCCTTCCTGCTGCTGCGGCGGGATTTTGGCGTCACGCCGGAAAACCTGCTGGAGCGTTCCCTGACCACCGTGCCCGAGGTGGTGGATTTTGCCCGGGAGGCCGGGGATTTCTGCCGGCGGCATGGGCAGAGCGACCAGATCAGCAGCCATATCAGCCTGTGCATCGAGGAGATGGGCGCCAATATCGTGCAGCATGGCTTTGCCGCCGATCAGAAGCCCCATCATCTCTCCATCCGCGTGCTCGACAAGGACGACCGCTGGGTGCTGCGCTTCCGGGATGACTGCCGCGCCTTCGACCCGGTGCAATACGTGCCCGGAAACGCCGAGGATGGCCTGGGCATCCGCCTGGTCATGGCGCTGGCGGAGGAGGTCAACTATACCTACTCCATGAACCTCAACAACCTGATGCTCAGGCTGCCGGAGAACGGCTGAAATACTGTTGCCTTTAGAATAATACACTATCAAACTGAAATTGGCAAAAGGAAGACGTTAGGGCCTCCGCGGCCCTAAAACCTGCGCCAGGAGATTTCATCTCCTGGACCTCGGCGGGCGATGGGGCAAACGGA
>CADAHU010000018.1 GCA_902787835.1 uncultured Eubacteriales bacterium | reverse complement strand
GGCCCATCCGTATGGGGCCGGCTCTGAATGACAGCGGTGAGTAGGCTGATCCTTGTTTGTTGAATTGTCAGCCGCTGCCACGTCAACAAACACAAACAATACTCCCAACGCTCTCTCAAGCAACAGGAGCAGACTCAAACTGCCCTTTCTGCTTCTCTTTCCGGCGCGGAAAGAGAAGGCTCCCGTTCGTACCCCTCCCCGCCAAATTCCAATTTGTTTGCCTGGCGAATCTGTCAATCAAGCTTCAGGATCAGCTCCAGCAAGCGCTGTACGCTGGCGCGGATGCAGGCCGGATCCAACGTGCCCGCCTTTACGGCGTCCAGCACCTCCTCCGGCATACCCCGGGGCATCTTGATATCGTTCCCGGCGGCAACCTCCCGGTCATGGCGGGTGGAATGATTCCACCAGTCGGTAATCACCAGGCCCTGGTAGCCCCACTCTCCCCGGAGGATATCGGTAAGGAGCTCCTTGTTTTCCGATGCGCGGACGCCGTTGACGATGTTGTAGGAGGTCATCAGCGTCCAGGGCTGGGCCTCCTTGACGGCGATCTCAAAGCCCTTCAGGTAGATTTCCCGCAGGGCGCGCTCGGATACACGGGAATCGCTGTCGGCGCGGTTGACCTCCTTATCGTTGCAGGCAAAGTGCTTCACGCAGGCCGATATGCCCTGGCTCTGCACGCCGCGCACCATGGCTGCGGCCATCTTGCCGGTCAGCAGCGGATCCTCGGAATAATACTCAAAGTTGCGCCCGCACAGCGGATTGCGGTGGATGTTCATGCCCGGAGCCAGCCATACGCCGATGCCGTTCTCCTTGACCTCCAGCGCCGCTGCCGCGCCCACCTGCTCCACCAGCGCCTCATCCCAGCTGCAGGCCAGCAGGGTGGCGCAGGGGAAGGCCGTAGTGGTCACGCCGCAGCGCTTTTCGATGCGCAGGCCCGCGGGGCCGTCGGCGGTCATCACATTGGGGATCTCATGCCGGTTCAGCCCGCCCAGGCCATAAGTATTGGCCACGCCGCGGTTGGGCTGCCCGCCCAGCATGGAGATCATCTCCTCCAGGCTCAGGTCATCCAGCAGCGCCTCCAGCGAGGCTTTGCCCTGCGCCACATCCAGCAGGGAAGGCTCCCCGTGGCCGGTATCCATCCGGGCGTTGCAGCTGTTCTCCGGGGCCGCTCCCCGCAGGAATTTTTCCTTGTCCATGGCCGGGAAGGGCAGCGGCTCCGCGTTTTCCACCGCGGCATGGCTGCCGTCAGCCGTCAGCCGCCAGTCCAGCTGGCGCGGCAGGCAATGGGGCGCGCACTGGCACAGCACAGCATCCTCTTTTTGATTCCAGACAAAATCCACAGCCGCGGCATCCCGCACGTTATCGCCGATAAAGAAGCGATATGCGCCCTGCTCGATCACCCAGGCGGAGCGCTGCACCGCGCCGGTATCATCATAGCTGGCCAGGCGCTCCAGGGGGATCCCGATCTCAATCGCCTGCTGCCCTCCCGGCTGCAGCAGATCTGTCTTGGCAAAACCGATCAGCACCCGACGGGCCTTTCCCAGCTTGCCCTGGGGCGGCTGGGCATAGACCTGCACCACCTGCTTTCCCGGATAATCGCCGGTGTTTTCCACCTGCGCCGTGGCGATGATCCGCTGATCCTCCAAGGCGCACGCGGCGTTTTTCAGGGCAAAGGCAGTGTAGCTCAGGCCATAGCCAAAGGGATATACCACCTGCTGCGCCGCCCCGGCCATCGTCTCAAAATACCGGTAGCCCACAAAGATATCCTCGTGGTAGGTCACATAATTCTCCGATTCGTTAAAGGTATCGGAGGACGGATAGGCGTTATAATCCCCGGCAAAGGTATCGGTCAGATGGCCGGAAGGCACGGCGTCGCCGCACAGCAGATCAGCTGTGGCCAGCCCGCCCTCGATGCCGCCCTGCCAGGCCAGCAGCGCCGCCTGGATCTTCGGCTTATCCTTCAGCCACCGGCAGTCCATCATGCCGCCGATGTTCAGCACCACAGCCACCCGGGAGAACGCTGCCGTAACCGCCTGCACCAGCTGCTCCTCCGCCTGGCTCAGGTAATAATCGCCGCCCTGGGGCGCGGCGGAGCGATCCCAGCCCTCGCCGGAATAGCGGCACAACACGATGACCGCGGCATCGGCAAAGGCCTGGGCCTGGGCCAGCAGCTCCTGCGGGAAGGGCGCTTCCGCCAGCCTGCCGGGCTCCTCGCCGGCCGCATAGCGCGCATTTACATACTGGGTATAGTAATCGCTGAGCGGCGCAAAAACGGACAGCTTGCCCTCTTTTTCCTTTTCCGCCAGGCCATCCAGCAGGGTGCGCACATAGGGCACCGTCACATCGCCGCTGCCGCCGCCGCCTTTGACATAATCCGCCTGGGCCTTGCCAAATACCGCCAGCTTCGTTCCCTTCGCAAACGGCAGCAGGCGCTGGTCATTTTTCAGCAGCACCATGCCCTCCGTGGCGGCCCGGCGGGCCAAATCAATATGCTTCTTTCCGGCTGTCACCCTTCTGCCGTCCTCCCCCAGAGGGATCAAGGGCATAAACCGCAGCCGCTGCCAACGTTCAGACATAGTTCTTCCTCCTCCATCACAGGTTTTATCTTTCGTTTTTTCCCGGGAAAAGTTTACCGGCGGATCCTGACATCGATCGTCTGTATCCTTCCTTCGCGCACATCCCGGGCTGCCGCCTCGGGCAGCGTATCGCCGGGATAAGCCGTGCCATCCGCCGTGATCTCCTCCACCGTATACGCGCCGGGGATCAGGCTTCCCGCGCAAAGGATATGATAGCGCACAGTGCACTGGCCCAGGAACGTGGCTTCCACCACCCCGTCCTCCGGGATCAGCCGGGCGGGAAGCATGGGCTGGAAGCGCAGGGCCAGACAGCCTTCCTCCAGAGTGAAGGGCGCGGGGCCAAACATCATCAGCTGCCACATGGAAAGGAATTCCACCGTGGAGCCGGAGAGCCGCGCCACAAAGCCGCGGCCATGGAGCGCCGGGTTGGGATTGGCGCTGCTGACGATGAAGGACACGTTTTCATACACAGATCGGCCATACACCGCCGGATCCATAAAGGGCACCAGCGCCGTATCAAAAGCCCGTTCATATTCTTCATACAGGCCGGAGCGCAGCAGCTCCAGCAGGTATTTGTACTCCATATGCAGCCAGATGGATTCGTTTTCCAACCAGCCGGGGGTAAAGGCCTTGCAGCGGCCCGCCTCAAAGGTCAGGGGCTTCAGGCTCTCATTGACCTTGTACATGCCGAGCTTGTCATCATAAAGACCGCTGGAGCGCACCCGCTCAGCCATCTGCCGCTTCTCTTCCAGCGGCAGATCCAGCTTGAGCCAACGCACCTGACCTTCCAGGAACAGGGGCAGCACCTCCGCCTTCTCCTGCGGGAACATCAGATAGGTGGGGCAAATCCCGCCGCCCATCTCCACGGCCCGGCGCAGGCCGTCGTTTACCACATCCTCAAAGCCGCGCAGCAGGGCCGCCGCGTCCCGGGCAGGCATCACCGTCTGATCGCCGGATACGCCGTCCGCCGTACGCTGGCGGTAATCCGCCCGCAGCGCGCAGGTCTGCCGCCAGCGGGCTTCCGCATCGCCCGTGAGACCAGCCAGGGCCAGCAGCAGATCGGCCATCTCATCATAGAGCACGATCTCACCGTCCTGCTCCTCCAGCGCAGCTGCGGTGAAGGATAGCAGCCGCTTCAGCTCGCAGGTTTCCGCCACAGAGGAGCCGCTGAGCCCGGGCAGACCGTTGAGGGCGTCGTACCAGCCGGGCTTGCCGCCCTCCATTTCGATGCCGATGCCGACGCGATCCAGGGTTGCGTACTTAAGCGCGCAGAGCACCACCAGCTTTTCCATCAGCGTGCTGCAAGCAATCTCGCCGTCGCCGTATTGCTCGCGCATCCATTTTTCAGTCCTGTTTGCCTTGCGCTCCATATCCAGGAAGCGCACCTGGCGCAGGCCGTTTTCCCGCTTTTCGCAGCGTTGTTCATAGGGCAGGATCAGCGCCCGGGTCTCATACCAGGGATAATCCGCTTCGCCAAAAAGCAGCTCCCGCTTTTTCTCCGGCCAGACCGCCAGATAGCTCTCGATCAGATCCAGACTGTACGTCCAATGATCGCACCAGTAGCCCTCGCCAAAGTCCGCATTGGGCTCGGACTGCGCCGAAGCCAGGATGGGCCGGAGCAATTCCCGTCCCCCTTCGCCCAAAGCCAGCGCCAGCTGACCGGGCGTAAAATCCTCCTGCAGCAGCTGCCGCAGCGCTTCATTCCCCGGCGCTTTTTGCAGCCAGCCCTCCCGCTCCTCCTCCGGCACGCGGAAGGTCATGCGGTCGATGACCAGGGGATTATAGCCATCCGACTGGAAGAGGCTGAAGAAGGTGCGGATGTTGGCGTCCCCCACCCAGGGATGGAATAGCACATCGCAGCGGCGATTCTGGCATACATCGCGGAAGTTGCCGTTGCCCTGGCTGTAAAACTCCGGCGACATGACAAAATAGTTGTATTCCCGCTCCATATCCCCGTGCTTGCGGGAATAGAGGTAATAAATATTTTGCTTTTCGCCATCGGCAAAGCGGATGGGCTCGCCGCCCCGCAGCAGGTTATCCAGATAGCTCTGGCGGCTGTAGGCATCGAAGGTCGGATCGGCGGTTTTGCCTGCGATCACGGCGGTCAGGCGCTCGGCCAGGGCGCTTGCCTCCCGACGCTTTTTATCAAACCAGGCCGCGTCCAGCACCGTTTGCAGGCCAAGCTGGGAAAGCAGCGTCTCCTTGCTGTCCGCATGGCCATACAGCTCGTTCAGCGTCAGGCTTTCCCCGGGCTGCAAGCCGCCGATGCGCCGGAACATGGCGCAGGGGAACAGATTGGATGTGGCCTCCCGCATCCTGCGCTCGTTCATTTCCCCCATTCCCATTTCCATTCCCAAGGGACGGGTCAGGGAGGTATCCCAGCCGAAGATCGTTTCCGGATCCACAAAGGGCGCCTTGCGCGTGCCCTGCTCATCCATGGTCAGGGCAAAATTGCCCTCCTGGATTTCATGCACTGTGGCGGTATCGGCCATGCTGTAGCGCACCCGGTAATAGGGCAGGGTGCCCGTGCTGTCGGTATCCAGCTCCACCTGCATCCAGGCCTTGGAAAGCTGGGTCATGTTCTTGAGGGAATCCTGATTGACCCCGGCGCATACGATGGCGGGCATACCGTCCACCAGCTCCACCGCATGAAATTGATCGCTCACATTGGTGACGCACACCTGGCGGGCCAGCGCGCCTACCCGGCAGCCCGGCACCACAAAATAGACCACATTCACAGCAAAAACGCCGTTCTCCCAGTGGAGCTCCAGCTCATTGGGGCGGATGCGCAGGGTGCCGGCGTCATCGGTGAAGGCTTCCACAACGGAAAACTCGCCGTCTTCCTTTTTATACCGCAGGAAGGTGCGGAAGCCCTTGTACCGCGTATTCTCCCAGGCCACGTGGGCGGGCGAAAACTCCATGATAGCGTGATCCTTATCGCGCAGGCCGAAGCTGCTCACCGCCTGTCCCCGATTGCAGTAATAGCACCACAGGGGAATGCCCTCTTCCCCGGCAATGCCGGGAAGAAAGCTGGCGAATGGCGGCTGCATGCCGTAGCGCTCCTGGATAAAGGTATCCTGTTTCATCTTCCGTCGCTCCCTTCCAGTTCCACATCCAGGGTGGGATGATCAGACGCCAGCAGCATTTCCCGCGGGATCAGCGGCTCCTCCAGCGTTTTATTTTCCAGCTGCACCCGCGCCACCCGCAGGGAATCCCAGCTTTCCGCCGCGGGCTTATGATAGCGCACGGTAATGGGACGACCGGCAAAATGGCACCGGATCATGGCGATATCCGATTCGGAGAACATGCCCGGCAGCAGCTGCGGATCCAGCAGCAGATCACCGTTCTGCCCTTTTACGCCCCATACCTGGGTGATCAGGCACAGCATCAGCCAGCTGCCCGCCCCGGTGAGATAGGGATACATGCCCCGGCCCCGGGGATCAAAATACTCCGGAATGCCGGGATACACGCGGCTGATTTCTACATCCAGGCTCTGGCGGATCAGACCCTGCAGCGCTTTCAGCCCCGCGTCCCGGTACCCCCGAGCCAGCAGGGCATAGGCGTACATCACCGCCATATGGCAGAACACCGCGCCGTTCTCCTTATGCCCGTAGGCAAAGCCGAACTGGCGGCCCAGGGGCGGGATATGAGCGCCAAAATTCTCATTAAGGCAATAACCGCCCCGCTTTTCATCGTACAGCAGCCGATCGGCGCTGCGCTGGATGGCATCGGCCTGCTTTTCATCCGCCGTGCCGCTCATCAGGGCAAACACCTGGCCGGTGAGCATCATGGGCTTTACCGGCTGCGCGTCGTTATCATAATAGCTGTTCATCCAGCCGCCGGGCACAAACTCCTGCGTCCGCAGATGGCCGATCATTTGGCCGCCCAGACGGCGCAGGCACTTGGCGATCCACCGGCAATCGGCCTGCCGCACCGGGCTGCGATCCTCGCACAGGGCTTCATACTGCCGCCGGGCGTCGTTCCGCTGCTCCCAGGGCGTCTCCAGCAGCATGCAGAAGAAGGCGTTGAGCTCCACGCTTTTAACGCCGCTGTCCGCCAGGCTGTCGCACAGATCGGCCAGCAGCGGCAGATTGCCCGCGTAAGCGGCGGTGAAGGCCACGCTCTCGCCGCGCTCCGCCGCCATATCCAGGGCGTCGTTCCAGTCCGCGCCCCGCAGGCGAATGCAGCCGTGCTCCCCCACATCGCAGCAGGCAGTCACATGCTGCACCAGCAGGTGCTCCAGTACCGTGCTGCTGCCCAGGGCGGTATCGGCGGGTTCCTGCTCGGCCAGCACCTCGCCGTGCTGCTTGCGGCGGTCGCAGAACCAGGGCTGCCGCTCCATTAGGATGGACAGATCGCCGGTCTGCTGGATATAGGCGTTCACCGTCACCAGCGGCCAATAGCCGTGATCCATCCAGACACGCACGATGTTGTTGCGGTCGGCGATGAACTCTCCCGGATGGTTGCCGATGATCGTTGCATTGGTGCCGTCTGCCCGCACGCCGGCAAAATAGCGCACCAGGTGCTGCCGCACGGCGTCCGGATCGCGCAGGATCAGCGCCAGGGAATCCTGCCACAGATCGCGCCAGCCCCGGCCGCCCCGGCCGTAATCATGGTGGGGCAGGAAGCTGCACCCGCAGATGCGGCGGATCTCCGGCTGCACCGCCACCCAGCGCAGCCAGCCGTCGGTGGCCGCGTTGCCGGTCTCAAAGGCCGCCGCGCCCACATGCCGCCAGTGCTGCCGGGTCTTTTCCAGCGCCTGATTGAAGGCGTCCGGCGTCAGATAGCGCAGCCCCTCATCGTTGACGCCCAGGGCGATATACCAGCCGCGCTCCTCCCCGGGCTGCAATTCGCAGGGGGCAAACTGCAGCACGGCGGCCATCTCATAGCCCTCCGCGCGGTCACCCGGAGCCAGCCAGGGCGCATCCGAAATCAGCGCCTGGGGCCAATCATAGCTGCCGCTGCCCACATAATCCTGCACAGGCCCCAGGAAGCGGACAGGGGCCTGTCCATCCTCCTGCCGGCCGCATACGCTGTAGGTGGTCACGCCCGGCTTATGGCCGCGCTCGTCAAAGGTCATGGAGGGCTTCAGCAGCACGCCGTATTCGGTTACGGTCAGCCGGTTCAGCAGGCTGGTCACATGCCGGTGATCGCGGATATTATCAGCGCTGCGGCCATAGAGCGGGAAGGCCGCCGTGGGCGTTAAATGCAGCGGGGCGTCGCCGGTATTGCGCAGGGTAAAGCGCAGCAGCTCCACCGCAGCCTCCTCCGCAGGCACAAAGACCAGCGCGGAGGACGCCAGATGGAGGCTGTCGCTGCGCCGGCGGGTCTCAAACCACAAGAGGCCGCCGCGCACCTCGGCCTCCTCCCCCGCATCGGAAAAGCGCCGCGCCTGCTGAGCGGCGGAATTGCCCGCGGCGCTCCACAGCGTACCGTCCGCCAGCTGCACAAAAAAGTTCCGGCTGGCCCGGCTTTCATGCAGCGTTTCCACGCTGGCAGGCGGCATCAGAAAGCTGTTCTGCCCCGTTTTGCAGTCCCCGGCCAGGCGGGAGGTAACGCTGCTCATCATCCCCGCCGCATTGACCAAAGGAAAAACCATCTCCGGCGCGCGATCCGCGTCGTGGAGCACAAAATCCCCGTTTTGATGTACATATTCCAACCGCAGCATAGCTTTTCCGCTCCTGTTTTTTTCTGAATTATACCATGAAGAAAAAACAGGGTCAATACAGGGAAAAGGAACAGGAGCCGGGAAATCCGGCTCCTGGGTGGATTTATGCGATTTTGAGGATGCTTACGCTGACGCTCTGGTTCATGGAGGCCGCCGACATGGACGCCTGCAGCTGGAACACGGAGGGCAGGATCACATTGATGATAAAGGTGACCGATACGCCGCTCTGCTCGCCGGCGGCAGCGGTCTCGCCCGCGCTGTACAGCGGCAGCGACGTGCCGTTCAGCAGCGGGGTTACGCGATAGCTGCCCGCCTGGGTGCCGTCGGCGCCCACCGCATAGGAGATCATATAGGTGCCGGGCTGCAGGCTGACCTCATTGGCGCCGGGCACGATATCCCGCTGCATGGCGCGGGTGGCCTGGGGCGTCATGGCGTACAGATCACCATTGGACACCGCCTGGCTCTGGGCCATTTGGGCGAAGGCCTGCTCCAGCACGGGAGCGGCAGGGCCGGTGGGACCCATAGGGCCGGTGGGACCGGTGGGACCGATCTCACCCGCAGCGCCTTCAGGGCCGGTGGGACCGGTGGGGCCGATCTCACCCGCAGCGCCTTCAGGACCGGTGGGGCCGGTGGGGCCGATTGCGCCTGCAGCGCCTTCAGGACCGGTGGGACCGGTGGGGCCGATTGCGCCCGCAGCGCCTTCAGGACCGGTGGGGCCGGTGGGGCCGATTGCGCCCGTAGCGCCTTCAGGACCGGTGGGACCGGTGGGGCCGATTGCGCCCGCAGGGCCCATGGGGCCCATGGGACCGGTGGGGCCGGTGGGACCATACACAGGACGCCAGCCCCCGTTGCAGCCAAAGATAGAACCGCAGCCCGCAAACTGCGAATGATTGCAGCAGCAATTTGCCATAAAAAATCACCCGTCTTGATGGTTTTATGAACCGGATCCCGGTTCACTGCATCCTATGACGGGTGACAGGCGCGCGTTACCCGCGCGGCAGGATTTTATTGATAAAGGGGAAGCAGAGCGGCCAGATGACCATGGCGAAGATCACGATCAGGAAATAGCGCACCATATTGGCGATGTTGGAATCGCCGATGATCGCCTTGACCCCGATGCGCACGCCCATGACCAGCGCCAGGCCAAGCACCAGCTTGACGATCTGCGCGGGAAGGGAGCCCTCGGTTTTGAAATGGATATACTTGCGGTCCAGCCAGTAGCCCAGGGGCATGCCCAGCACCGCGCCCAGCAGGGTATAGCCGTTCTTGATGCCGTGCTGCAGGTTATCCGTTTCGATATCCGCCGGGAATTTCCAGCACTGTGCATAGAGCACATAGGCCACCGCGATGCCGATCATTACCGCCATCAGCGGCACCATGCGGCGCGGCGGCAGATCGGGATCAGAGAACAGCGGCCGCAGGGCAAACACCAGCACCAGGCCCAGCGCCAGGCTGACGCCCACGTCCAGCGGCGTATGCACGCCCAGGTACATGCGGGAGATGGCCACCAGGAAATACAGCGTCCACAGCACGCCCTTGAGCCATTTATGCTTGGTCATCAGCGCCGGGCACAGCATCACCGTAGCGGCGTTCTGGGTATGCCCGCTGGGGAAGGAGTAGCCCGTGGCGTCCGCCCGCGCGCCATCCACGATGGTAAAATTGGGATCCTGGATCCAGGGACGGGAAATGCGGAAGATGAGCTTGAGCGCCTGATTCAGCAGGGTACCTATAAAGCCCACGGTCAGCATATAATAGCCCAGCCGCTTGCTGACGCACCAGAAAGCGCCCACGGCCAGCGCCATAAACAAAATCTCCCCGCCAAACTGGGTGATCACCAGCATGACGGAATCCAGCCATGGCATACGCAGCTTTTCAAAAAAATACAGTAATTGCATCGTTTTTCTCCTTTGTTATTCTCCACGCCTGACGATATCGTATATCATGATCGCCCCGGCAACGGAGGCGTTGAGCGATTCCGCGCCGCCCACCATGGGCAGCTTGACCCTTTGTATGCCCGGCACGGCGTATACCGCCGGGGAGATACCCGCGCCCTCGTTGCCGATGATCACGCACACCCCGGGATGGCTGCGGCTGCGCTCCTCAAAATAGGGCCTGCCGTCCAGCGCGCCGGCGTACAGATCATGGGTGCCGCTGAGCGCCGTCAGCATCTCCGGCAGATCGCCGGAGTATACCGGGATGCGGAACACCGCGCCCATGGAGGCGCGCAGGGCTTTGGGGCCGTAGGGATCGGCGGTGCGCCGGTCGATCAGCAGGGCGTCAAACCCCGCCGCGTCCAGCGTGCGCAGCACCGTGCCCACATTGCCCGGGTCCTGCACCCCATCCAGGGCGGCCAGCTTTTTGCAATGCAGCGGCGCCTGCGCGCCGGGCTCAGGCAAACTGCATACGGCGATAACCCCCTGGGGCGTGCGGGCGTCGCAGAGCGCCTCCATTACATGATCGGCCAGCCGATAAACGCTGATGCGCTGCTGCCGGGCAGCCTCCGCATGGGCGGAAAAGCGCTCCCAAGCACTCTCCCCCACCAGCAGCGTCCGGGCGGCATGGCTGGCCAGCGCCTCGCCGGCCAGATGATCGCCCTCCGCCAAAAAAAGGCGCTGCGCGGCGCGCCCTTTGGTTTCCTTCAGGGCACGCCACGCCTTTACCTGCTGATTCTGCAAGCTGCTGATTACAGGATCCGTCATTCAGCTTCCTTTCCAAGCAGCGCCGTTGCCCGGGGCAGCTCCTGCACCAGGCCGCGCAGCGTATCCGCATGGACGCCGCCGCGCTGCGCATGGGGAATCACCCAGGCGCACACTGCGTAATCCAGGGCATCGGCAATGCCGCCCCGGAGGTGAGATGATGCGCAGGCAATATAGCTGTACATCTTGCGCCGTACCTGATGGGGCAGCGGATAGCCCGCCTTTTTCAGCGCGGCGCAAAGCTCGTCCAGCAGCTCCAGCGCGGAATCGGGCAGATCGATCTTCTCCTTGAGCAGGGCGTCCCGCACGGCCTCGGCCTTCACGGGCGAGCAGGCGGGCGCGTTGGCAAACTTCCAGCCCTCCGCCGCCTGCAGCGTCACCACGGGCCAGGGCTGCAGGGCGTACTCCGTATGCTCCACGTCGGTATCGGGCACAGAAACGATCAGCTTGGTGTAATCCTTCGCGGGGGCGATATCATAGAGCGCCACCGCCATGCGGAAGCTGTCGCCGCCGGTCTGCACCCGGACGGCCAGGGCGTTATCGGGCGAGCCCGCCTCCGCGCCCAGGGCGGCGGCAAAGGCCTTGGCTGCCGCCAGCGCGTCCGCGCGGGAATCCATGGCAAATTCAATGCGGCAGGGATCCACGCAGAGCAGAGTCAGCAGATGGATGGCCATATTGCGGTCGCAGTCCGCCCCCGCCGCCTGCAGGCTGCGCTCCACGCGGCCGCACAGCGTATCCAGATCGGCATAGCCGCCGATCTCCGCCTTGATGCGCAGGGTATCCGGATCGGCCTTTTCCATTTCGGCCAGCACGCTGTCCCGCTCCTCCAGCAGCCTGCTGCGGTCGGTTTCGATCTTTTCCAGATCCTGCCGGGCCTCGGCAATCTGCTTGAGCACGTGCTGCAGCGTTTCCTTATCGGCGGCGGAAGCCTGGGACACCGCGTCCTGGCGCAGGGCGCTCATATTCTTGCGGGCGGCCTCGATCTGCATCAGCAGCGCCAGCCGCTCGGCCTCCAGATCCTGGATCTGGCTGTTCATGGCCCGGGATACGGCATCAGAGCCGCGGGAGCAAAGCTGCTGGTTCAGGATATTCTGCACGCCGGTCATGCTGAGGAAATGCGCGGCAGCCTGGCGCTGCATATCGGGCATGGCCCACAGCTTATCCAGGCTGTGGCGGAAGGTATCCATGGGGTTCTCCACCGGGCGCATGGCGGTGCCGGCGGCAATCACCGCACCGGGGGCCTCCACCCGTCCGGCCCGCAGCTGCTGGCCCACGGCGTCCACCAGGGCGTTATGCGCGCGTTGGGGCGCGGCGGAGCGGCGCGCCACGGTTTGATACAGGGGCATGCCGTTCAGCTTCTGCATGGGCGCGGGAGCGGGCTGCTCGGCCTTCTCCTCATCCATCATCTCGGGCCTGGATATCTGCCGCTCCGCGGGATGCTCCCGCCGGGGCCAGTAGAACAGCTTTTCAGCGCCGTCGGGCAGCGTCACGGCGTAAATGCCCTCGCTGTCCGGCGCCAATTGAGCGGCGCCCTCCTGCTCCAGGCCGGTGGCGCGGCTGACCGGGCCGTAGATTCTGCCGCCGCTGCGCAGGTAGCACAGGGGCGTGGCCGCCTGGCCGATCTTTTCCTTTTCGCCGGGCTCGGCGCTGATCACCTCGTAGAATTCCTGCTGCGGGATGGCCTGCACGGCGTCGGAATAGACGATAAACTGGTTGTTTTCGCCGCGCTGGGGGGAATAATTTTTGTTGGTGCGGATCTTGATGGCGTCCGAAGGCAGGTTGTACAGATCCAGCACGCACAGCATGCCCAGGGAGCGCATGCGATCCTTAAAGGTATGCTGCTCGTTTTTATCGGGCACCACCCGCAGATAGCCGTCGTCAGGCAGCTGATCCCAATCCGCCTGGGTGACCGCGCCTTCCGCCGTCAGCAGCGGACGAACCCGAAAATATGCGCGCTGAATATTGTCCTCTTCCACAAATGATAGTACGATACGTCCAGAAAAATCCATAAAAAGAAACGACCTCCCCTTTTATATATGCTTTTTGTTGCCTGCGGCATATACATTAATATTGTAAATGTTTTTACCCCATCCGTCAAGGGCTGCGGCAAAAATGATCCAAATTATCCGCCGGCGGACGCCGCAGATGTAAAAAACGCATCCCGCACTTTCTGTTCCCGGCAGGAAAAGCAGGAGAAACGTCGTATTATTAGAAGATGCGCCGTTGCGCATTTTCCGTATGGAGGTTCCTTTTGTGATGAACATGCTCAAGCTTCAGGAAAGACTGGGCGCAGAAGAATTTGACGCCGCGCGGGCGCTTTATCGCCGCGGCGGCGTACGGGAGATCCGCCGCACCCCCGATTTTTTGATTTTTTCCGTGGCGGGCCTGCACCAGTACGTCAAAATCAACGCCAACGGCCCCTATGAATGCGGCTGCGAAAAGGCTCCCCTGTGCCGCCATGTGGGCGCGGCGCTGATCGCCGCCGGCGAATCCGGAGCCATGCGCGCCATGCAGGAGCTGCGGGCAAAGAGCCGCGCCGGATTGCTGCTGGACGCCATGGAGGGCGCGCTGCCCGAATCCACCATCCTGCGGCTGGAGCCCGATCTGCGCATGCGCGGCACCGAAATGCAGCTGGGGCTGCGCATCGGCCAGGAGAGGCTGTATGTGATCCGCTCCATCCCCGATTTTTTGAACCGGATGGAGGATACCGCGCCGCTGTCCTTCGGCAAGGGGTTTACCTATTTCCCTGCCTGGATGAAGTTTGACGCCCACGCCGAGCGGCTGCTGGGGCTGCTGCGCAGGCACTGCGCCTCGCTGGAAAGCGCGGGCGCTCATCCGGGCATCCAGGAAGCCCGCATGCTGCCGCTGCCCAGCCCGGTGGCCCGGGAGGTTTGGGATATTCTGGGCGGCATGCGCTATCATCTGGCCACGGAGACCGCCGCCATCGACCAGACCGGCATCGCCGAGGATCCGCTGCCCCTGTCCTTTACACTGAGCGACCGGGCGCGGGCCGGATCAGGAACGCACAGGCTGTGCATCACTGCGGCCTTCGACGCGGATATCCGTCCGCTGACGGAGGATTGGGCCTACGCGGTGGTGGACGGCGTGGTGACCCGCGTTTCCCGTCATCAGCGGGCAGCGGCGCGCATCTGCACCCAGGAGCGGGCGGACGGACGGACGCAGTTCCTTTTCGAGCCCAACCAGACGCAGAAGGTTATGAGCGAGCTGCTGCTCTGGCTGGCCCGCGTGGGCGATCTGCGCTTCTCCGCCGAGCTGGAGGGCCAGCTGACCCGCGCGCCCTTCCATGCCCGCGTCTATCTGGATCGGGATGGCCGGGACGTGACCGCCCATACCGATTTTGTGTACGGCGACCGGGTGATCGATCCCTTTTTGCCGGTGGAGTACGAGGACAGCCAGCTGCTGCTGCGCGACGCCGCCCGGGAGCAGGAGATCACGGAGCTGCTGGCCGGCGCGGGCTTCCGCGTATCCAAGGGCAGGGTGTACCTTAGCGGCTCGGAGGAAATCTATCGCTTTGTCACCGAAGGCGCGGCAGAGCTGACCCGGCACGCGGAGGTATTCTTCAGCAAGGAATTCCGCCGCTTCACCCCGCGCAAGCCCCTGCTCAGCGGCGTGCTGCGCGGCAGCGGCGGCAAGCTCTGCATCGATATTGACGATGACGGGCAGCCCGTCGACGATCTTTTGCCCCTGATGCGCGCCCTGCGGGACCGGGCGGCCTATTTCCGCTTCAAGGACGGCACCTTTGTATCCCTGGAGGATACCGAGGATTGGCAGCCCCTGGCCGAGGCGGTCTGCGAGGCTGCCGACAGCAACGATATAAGCGATCTTGGCATGTACCGCGCCGCCTATTTTGATACCCTGATCCGCGGCGGCAATTTGCCCGTCACCATGGATGAGGAAGCCCGCCAGGCGGCGTCCCTGGATGTGCCCGCGCCCGATTGCCCCATCGACTGCCTGCGTCCCTACCAGCTGCGGGGCTTCCAGTGGCTCTGCGCCCTGCGCACGCTTCGCATGGGCGGCATCCTGGCCGATGATATGGGCCTGGGCAAAACGGTGCAGACCATCGCCGCGCTGCTGTATTTTACCCGCACCGAAAAGGAAAAAATGCCCTCGGTGGTGGTGGCCCCCACGTCGCTTACGTACAACTGGCTCAGCGAGTTCAAGCGCTTTGCCCCAGAGCTTTCCGTAATGCTGCTCAGCGGCACCCAGCAGATGCGGGCGGATCAGATCGACACGCTCAACTCCGACCAGGCGCCGGACATCCTGGTGACCAGCTATCCGCTGATCCGCCGGGACGCGGCGCTGCTCAGCGCCATCCCCTTCCGCTTCGCCGTGCTGGACGAGGCCCAGCAGATCAAGAACTCCGCCAGCGTGGGCGCACACGCCGTAAAGCAGCTGCAGGCCCAGACCCGCATCGCCCTGACCGGTACGCCCATGGAGAACCACGCGGGCGAATTATGGAGCATATTTGATTTTATCCTGCCCGGGTATCTGCCCAAGGCCGGCGCTTTCATGCACCGCTACGGCGAGGGTGAGCACAGCGAGGAGCTGATGCGCCGCATCCGCCCCTTCCTGATGCGCAGGCTCAAAAAGGATGTGCTGACCGAGCTGCCCGACAAGCTGGATCTGACCATGATGGCCGAGATGACGCCCGAGCAGCGCAAGGTATACCAGGCGGGCCTGCTGCGCCGCCGGGAAAACGTGCAGCAGCTGCTCTCCACCCGCGGCCTGGCCCGGGGAAGGGCCGAGGTGCTCTCCGCCATCACGGAGCTCCGGCAGATCTGCTGCCATCCCCAGCTGTGCCTGCCCGATTATGCCGGCACCTCCGGCAAGCTGGAAATGCTGGTGGATATCCTGCTGCCCGCCCTGCAGAACGGACGCCGGGCGCTGGTGTTCAGCCAGTTTACCCGCATGCTGCGGCTGATTGAGGCCCGGCTGCGGCAGGAGGGGATCCCCTGCCTGTACCTGGATGGCGATACCCCGGCCGACGAGCGGGTGCAGATGTGCGAGCACTTTAACGCCGGCGACGGCAGCGTTTTCCTGCTGTCGCTCAAGGCCGGCGGCACGGGGCTCAACCTGACGGGCGCGGATATGGTGATCCATTACGATCCCTGGTGGAACCCCGCCGCCGAGGAGCAGGCCGTGGACCGCGCCCACCGCATCGGCCAGACCCGAAAGGTGGAGGTCATCCGCCTGCTGATGCACGATTCCATCGAGGAGCAGGTGGTGGGCATGAGCCAGGCCAAGCGCGCGCTGTTCGATAAGCTGATCACCCCGGGCGAAAGCATGCCCGCGCGGCTCACCGAGGAGGATCTGCTGCGCCTGTTTGAAGGCTGAAAAAGCGCCCTTTTCTTCCATTTGACGCGCCGCGCCGATATGCGTATAATAGGAGCGTGACAGGAGGTACCTATGCCAAGTCAAGATACCGCGTCCAAACGGCGCATGGTCAAACGATATATCCTGGTGCTTGCCATCCTGGTGCTGCTGGTGCTGATCGCCTACCTGCTGGGGCTGCTCAGCAGCCGGCGCGGCACCATCAGCGGCACCAAGCTTCGCTGCGTCGCCGATCAGAGCGTAACGCCCTTCGACGACCGGGTGCTTTATCTGGATGGCAGCACGCTCTTTTGCCTTTCCACCTCCGGCAGCGAGCTTTGGAAAGCCACCGTGGGCGAGGGCGCGCAGTTTTCCGCCGGCGAGCGTCAGGTGGCGGTATGGAACGGCAGCCAGCTGATGGTGTATGACCGCAGCGGCCGTCCCACCTACAGCGACCGGCTCAGCGAGCCTGTGCAGTTTGCCCGGGCGGGCAGCAAATACCTGGCCGTGGTCACCGGAGACGGCGTGAGCCCCACGCTGACCGTCAAGGATATGAACGGCACCCAGGTGGATCAGGAAGTCATCAACTATGCGGATCTGATGATGCTGGACTGCGGCTTCTTTGGCGACGGCGAATACCTGTGGACCACCGCCCTGGATGTATACGGCTCCGCGCCGGAGATCACCATGCACATCTACCGCGTGGGCGCCATGAACACGGGCAACGTCTCCCTGGGCGAGCCCATCACCTACGCGGTGGTATACTCCGGCAGCTATCTGAACGTGCTCAGCACCCGGCAGCTGCGCCTGTACGATTACCGCGGCACCGAAAGCGCGTCGGACGCCGTGCTGGTATATGGCTGGAAGCTGATCGGCAGCACGCCAACCAATTCCTACCCCTATCTGCTACTGGCGCCGGTGATGCAGACCGATAACAGCGGCACCTTCAGCGAGCTGCGCCTGCTGCACGGCAAAACCGATTCCCGGTACTCCCTGCCCAACGCCTGCGTGGGCGCGGCCATCCGCAACCGCAGGCTGTACGCCTTCTCCGAAAACAGCCTGTACCGCGCCGATACCGGCGAGCAGCGCTTCTCCGCCCTGCGGCTGCCGGTGGACGGCACCGTCACCGATTATCTGGGCATCACCAGCAACGGCACGGCGCTGCTGGTATGCGGCGGCAGAGATGTATGGGCCGTGTCCCTGCCCTGATCCAAGCCTATGAATATCATTGATTTTGCATTGATCCTGATCGTGCTGATCAGCACGGTGTTCGCCATCTACCGGGGCTTTCTGGCCTCCCTGCTGGGGACGCTGGCCTGCGCGGTCTCCCTGGTGGTGGCCCTGGCCGCCGGCCCGCGCCTTTCCCAGGCGCTGGCGGGAAACCAGGGGCTGACCAGCATGCTCTCCACCTATACCGACGCCGAATCACTGATCGGTGATTATGACCTGGCCAACACAGTAGTGCTGGGTATCGGCAGTGATACCATCGAAAACATCCTGCGCAGCGTATCGCTGCCCGAGGTGGTGCAGAACGTGCTGCGCCAAAATATGCAGACCCAGGCCTTCCAGGATCAGCAGCTGTACACCATCAACGATTACGTTTCCACCACCATTGTAACGGTCACGCTGAATACCCTTTGTTTTTTGCTGTGCTATTTTTTGTGCTTCCTGGCGCTGCACATGTTAATCAACCTGATCTCCCACGTGTTCTATTTTCCGGTGCTGCGGCATCTGGAGGGCGTCTGCGCGGCGGTGATGGGCGTCATCCGCGGCGGCATAACCGTATACGTGCTGCTCGCCATCCTGCCCATGGTGCGCACCGTGGTCCCCTTCGAGCTGGTGACCCAGTACATCGACGGCAGTCAGCTGATTCCCCTGCTGTACAGCGAAAAGCTGGTGCTGCGCATATTGGTCGGATAGTTTGGCGTGTATTCCATGTCTGTTATGTTTGTCTGACGCGCAAAAGCTTCTCATTGTCACTTTCCTGTTCCTGCGTATATGCATTCTTTTTATAATTTATGTAAGGATCTACGCAGATAGAGAGGAGGGCAGTTTGTGAAGCGCATTCAAATCGTAATCACAGATGATGAGAACGGCGCCATGCCGGTGCTGGATACCGGTCTGGCGGATACATTCCTGCGCAAGCTGATCCCGGCGCAAAATGCCGGGGATGATCAGCACGATCGGATCGGGAGCGTCCTCCTGTCCATGGGGATGCCCGCGCACATCAAGGGCTTCGCCTATCTTCGGGAGGCCGTCAAGCTTGCGCTGGAAATGCCGGCCTGCTTCGGCGCCATCATGAAGGAGCTGTATCCCGCGGTGGCGGAGCACTTTGGCGCGACGCCCAGCAAGGTGGAACGGGATATCCGCCACGCCATCGACGTAACCTGGCGGCGCGGGCACGTGGAAAACAGCAATCAGCTGCTGGGCTGCCGCATGGTATCCCAGCTTGATAAGCCATCCAACGGCGAATTGATCGCTCTCATTGCCGAATGCCTGTCCCGGGCGCGGGAATGGCCCGAGGCGGACGCCGCATCCAAACTATGGAGGTTGCTATGAAAAGCCGTTTGCTGACGCGGATCGCTGCGCTGATCACGGTTGCGCTGCTCATCGCCGCCGTGCTGATCGTCGTTCATATCTACAGGAACCGTCTGAACGGCTCCATCAACGCCATCGGCAGCGGCACCGCCTCCGCCAGCGCGCAAACTGTCTCGAACGAGACGCCGGAGGGCATCGTGCAGGGCCCTTTCTCCCTGCGCACAGTCACCTATAAATCGGGCGTGCAGACCTTTCTCTCCTTCAGCGTGTACTATCTGCATGAAGGCTCCGAGGAGCTCTGGTATGCCTGCGGGCGCATGTTCCCCGCCGCTGACGTGGCTTCCATCGCATGGGCGAACGCGCAGTTTGACATCGCGGTCACGCTGAAGGACGGACGGCAGGAGCTGTTCTCCTACGACGGCAACAATCAATGGCAATAACCTACAACTGGCAAATTGGGATTTGGCGAGAAGGGGGACGAACGGGGGCGTTCCTTCTTGGAGCCCAAGAAGGAACCGAAGAAGGCTGCGTTTGTCGCCGTAAATGCTGCAGGATATACGCCAACAGGCTTTAACGCCTACCACCGTTCACGGGCAGCACGGCTACGCCGTGCGCGCGGTGCGCAAAGCGCACCGCTGGGGCTGTCTCAAAACGCCAAATAAATCTTTGGCGGAAGGGACAGCCCCTTTCTTATAAACCAAAAGACAAGAAGTCTAAAAAAAGCGTAAAGCAAACA
>CADAHU010000017.1 GCA_902787835.1 uncultured Eubacteriales bacterium | reverse complement strand
CCTGCACCGCGATCTGCTGGGCCGCGTGGTGCGCATTGGCCTGCCCGCCGGCCTGCAATCGGTGATGTATTCGCTGAGCAATCTGGTGATCCAGACCGCTATCAACGGCTTTGGCACCGATCTGATGGCCGGTTATACCGCATACAGCAAAATGGACGGACTGTTCTGGATGACCATTAACGCCTTCGGCGTGGCCATCACCACCTTTGTGGGCATGAATTTCGGCGCGGCGCGGTATGATCGGGTGCGCAAAAGCGTGCGGGTATGCCTGCTGATGGCTGCCGGGGGCACCCTGGCGCTCAGCGGCTTTCTGCTGCTGCTGGGCCGCCCGCTGCTGGGGCTGTTTACCGATGAGCAGGTGGTCATTGAGCAGGGGCTGATCGTGCAGCGTTTCCTGGTGCCCACCTTTATCACTTATGTATGCATCGAGGTATTTAGCGGCGCGCTGCGCGGCGCGGGCGATTCCTTTGTGCCCATGGTGATGACCATGCTGGGCGTGTGCGTGCTGCGGGTGATTTGGGTCAAGCTGATCGCGCCCACCCAGCCGGAAAGTTTCCTCTTTATGCTGGCCTGCTATCCCATCAGCTGGGTGCTGACCTCGGGGCTGTTTATTGCCTATTATCTCGCGGGCGGCTGGATGAAGCGCTGCCGCAAGCGCGCAGGGCTGCCGGAGGAGGAAAAAACGGCGTAAATGCTGCGGGGGTTCCGCTGACGGGAATTTACGGGGGCGTTCCTTTCTGCCGCCCAGAAAGGAACCGAAAGAGGCTGCGTTTGTCGCCGTAAATGTTGCTGGATTTTACGCCAACGGGTTTTACGGGGGCGTTCCTTTCTGCCGCCCAGAAAGGAACCGAAAGAGGCTGCGTTTGTCGCCGTAAATGTTGCGGGTTTTCCGCCAACAGGCTTTACGCCTGCCACCGTTCCTGGGCCCGCAGCGCCCGGAAAACCTGCCCTTGGGCCGGTTTTCAGCGGAGGGCGGGTCGGAAGGCCCCGGACAAGGCCAGCTTCGCTGGCCCCGCGGTGCGCAAAGCGCACCGCTGAACAAAGAGAAAATCCCTGAAAAATGAACAAGCTCATTTTTCAGGGATTTTCCCTTTGTTCTTTTTGTCCGGGAACTTGCTGGGCGACTGTATCCAAACTGGCGGAAACAAGTTTGTTCGACTGTTCAATCTGGTTCGCCGGCTGCTTCTTTGTTACTTTCTTCTGGAAGAAAGTAACGTATCCCTCTCATAATTAAAAACGGCCACTTCCCTGATGGAAACAGCCGTTAAAGAACAATATGGATCAGTCCAGCTCCGCTTCGTCCAGCTTGGCGCGCAGCTCGTCCATCAGGCTCAGGATGCGCTCCCTGTAGGCCTTGGCGTCGGCATGCAGGGCGTTTACCTGCTGCTCCAGCTGGGCTTTTTCCTCGGTCAGCTGGCCGCTGACGCTGTCCTGGGCGCGGGCAATGATGGCGGCGGCCTCCTCCTTGGCCTGGGCGACGGTTTCATCGTACAGGCGCTGGGCGTTGGCCATCAGCTTCTGGGCGCTTTCGGAGGCATCCTGCACCACCGGCGCGGGGGTGGGGACGGCCACGGGACGGGGCGCGGCGACGGGCTGCACGTGGGCAAGATCGCGCTGCGTTTGGGCCAACAGGGCCTGCAGACGGGCGATTTCCTCCTGCATCACGATCATCTCATCGCAGATTTCATCCAGAAATTCGTCCACTTCCACCGGGTCATACCCGTGGATCTTGGTTTTGAATTCTTTTTCCTCGATCATCGGCACGGTGATAGGCATGCTCTGGACTCCTTTCAATCGGTCGTCAAGGTCAGATCACAGCGTCCTGCTGATAGGCCATGGCGTTCTGATCCGGGCTGTAACCCTGGGCAGGCTCCTGGGCGGCAAAGCCGGCCTGGGGCTGCTGGGGATAAACGGGCTGCTGCACCGGCGCATAGCCTGCCTGCGGGGCCTGGTAGAGGGGCTGCTGGGACGGCTGCGGCCTGGCAGCGGTATACTGCGGGGGAGTAAAGGCGCTGCGCGCGCGCTGGGGCGCACGGGACTGGCTGTTCATCTGGGTGGTGGTCTGGTCGGTCAGCACCTGCATGCCGGCAGGGGCCAGGAAATACACGCCCACCCGGGAAGAGGTGCGGGTCATGGTGCAGCCCAGGGAGAAGCACGCGCCGTTGAGCGTATCCACGTAGCGGCGCACCTCGGATTGATCGGCAATGCTGTCGATCACGGCCACCACGCAGTCGCCGGTGCGCAGGATCCCGATGGCGCTGCGGCAATCGCCGATGTTGCGCACATTGATCACGCAGGCGGAAAGCTTTTTCTCCTCAGCCGCGGGCTGCTCCGGGATGGGCTGGGGCTGGAGCTGAGGCTGCTGCTGCGCCTGGGTCATGCCGGGGAAGGGAACCACGTTTTCACGCGCTTCCCGCTGGGCGGAGCGGCGATTGCGGGGCGGCACATAGGCCTGGTTTACGGTCTGCTGCTGAAACTCGCCGGTATAAGCGGGCTGCGCAGGCTGCTGATAGGCGGCTTGCTGCTGCTGATAAGCCGGCTGCTGATAGCCCGGCTGCGCGGGCTGCTGGCCATAATAACCGCCCTGCTGTGCGGGCTGCTGGCCATAATAGCCACCCTGCTGAACGGGCTGATAATACGCGTTTTGCTGCGCCTGCGCCGAGAAGGTGGATTCCTGGGGATATGCGGGGGCGGGCTGCTCCGCGTAATAATCACCGGTGCTGGGAGCCTCCTCCCGGGCGCCGTTGAAGAAACGGTTATTGGGCCCAAAGAAGTTTTTAAACCCCTGCAAAAAATTGCCGAAAGCCATGCAATCCTCCACTTCAGCCGCGGTTTTCCGCAGCCAAATCCTTAAAATACGTCATATTCTTAAATATTATATACAAAAAACACTTGAATTGCAACAGAAATTTCCCAAACCCTGAAAAAGAGTTTTAATAATAAACTTTGGTTTAGAATAACAATACAACCGAACCTTCCGACAGGATGTTGTTGAGCTTGGGCACGATATGCGCCTCCCTGGCATCCTGGCTGATCACATCCACCGGCAGGAAGTAGTTGCCGTCCGGCTGCACCACCACCACGCCGATATCGCCGTTATCATCGGTCAGGGCATTGGCGGGCACAGTCAGGCTGTAAATGCTCTCGGACAGCTGCACATGGCAGGAGCGGATATACAGCACCGGCTGCACGTCGCCGCGGATGGTCAGCCGCAGCAGCAGCTCGCCCTCCGCGCGGGTCAGCGATTCCACGGTGGCGGATACCCGGGTGTTATCGAAGCTCTCCAGCAGCAGCTCGTAGGATGCGCCCACCGTGGGCGTCCAGCTGGGATCATCGCAGAGCATCAGCACGTGATAAGTGCCCTGCCGCACGATGCGGTACACCGCCACCTCGTTGCGGCCCAGGGCGGCCGCCTCGGGCAGCACGCCGCGGTACATCTGCCGCACCTCGGTGGGGGAATAGCTTTCATAGCTGTTCTCGTTCAGCACGCGCTCAAATCCATCGGTGTAGAAGCTGACCACGCCGGTATCGCCGGCGGCAAAGGGCTTGGTCCAGGTTTCAATGCGCTGGCTCTGGGTTTTTTCATCGTCGTAGAGGCGGTTCAGCTTTTGATCATCGGCGTATTTCTGACGCAGATAGTAGGCGCGCTCGGTGATATCGTGGGCCAGCAGTTCCTCCTGGTTCAGCATATTGCCGGCCTGACGCTGCACGATGTTCTGCGTCTCCAGGGCGCGGGAGAGCACGGCGCTGTTCAGGCGCTTGAGCTGGTTATCGGTCTCTATATTGGTGGCGGCCAGCAGCGTCTTTTGGTATTCCTTGATCTGGGTGCGGTAGTTGTTCAGCGTGGTCCATTCCTTGTTGCTGAAGCCGCTGGTGTATACCACGCATACCTTATCGCCGCGGTTGACCACAGTTCCCTCGTTGGCGATGTAATCGATCTGGCTGATGCCCTCCTGGGTATACATGACCTCGTTGCGCACCACCACAGCGTCGCCGGTATAATTGCTGCCCAGGGTGCCGGCCGCCACGATGGCCGTGCGGGTCTTGCCGGAGCCCAGCAGCTGGGAGGCGGCAATCACGCCCAGCACGATCACCAGCCCGCCGATGATCAGGCCCAGGATCAGATTGATCCGGTTATAATTGCTGCTGCGGGGGGCGCGGTAGGGCATTTGCGTGCTCTGGAAGGGCGCGGGGCCCTGGGGCTGGTACGCCGCCTGGGCGTATTCGTTGGGCGGAGAGGGCGGCTGGGGAGGCTGTTGATAGCCGTTATAGGGGGCGTCGCCCTGCACAGGGGAATAGGGGGGCGGCATGCCGGGGCCAACCTGCTGCTGTACAGGAATCTGCGGCTGCTGGGGCATATCAAAGATGGGCTGCTCGGGGGCGTTATAGCCCGAGGAGACAGCGGTAAAGCCCTGCAGCGCGTAGGGATTATTGGGTTCGTTATTGCCCGGAGTCTGCATGCAATACCTCCTCTCGCGTATATTTTTTATTTGCCGCGGTTTGGCTTACGGCCTCCGCCACGCGCAGGCCATCCACGGCGGCGCTCATGATGCCGCCCGCGTAGCCCGCGCCTTCCCCGGCGGGGTATAAACCCTGTATATTGCTCTGATAGCTGGCGTTCCGGGGGATGCGCACCGGGCTGGAAGAACGCGCCTCGATGGCGGTCAGCATGGCGTCCGGATGATCAAAGCCCCGCAGCCTGCGGGCAAACATCGGGATCGCAGCGCGGATGCCATCCAGCGCGAAGGCGGGCAGCACGTCCGCCAGATCGCAAAGCGTTATGCCAGGCCGATAGGTGGGCTGCACATCGCCCACATGGGCGGAGGCGCGGCCCAGCAAAAAGTCCTCGGAGCGCTGCGCCGGGGCGCAATAATTGCCGCCGCCCGCCGCAAAGGCCCGCTGCTCCCAGCCGCGCTGCATGCGCATGCCGCTGAGCGGATTGCTATCTGGAAAATCCGCCGTGCGCACATCCACCAGCAGGGCGGCATTGGCGTTTTCCCCATCCCGGGCGTACACGCTCATGCCGTTGGTGCATACGCCGCCCGGCTCGCTGGCAGCCGCGATCACCTGACCGCCGGGACACATGCAAAAGGTGTACGCGCCGCGGCCATCAGGCAGCCGGCAGTTCAGGTGGTATTCGGCCGCGCCCAGGGCGGGATGGCCGGCAAATTTGCCGTATTGGGCCCGATCGATCAGGCTTTGCCGGTGCTCGATGCGAACGCCCACGGAGAAAGGCTTTTGTTCCATGGCGACGCCCGCAGTGTGGAGCATTTCAAAGGTATCCCGGGCGCTGTGGCCGATGGAGAGGATCAGCTGCCGGGCAGGGAGCTCTTTCTCCTGCCCATCCTGCAAAAAGCGGATGGCGGTCAGCGTTCCATCCCGGGTGATCAGCCGGGTCAGCTGGCTGTTAAACAGAACCAGCCCGCCCAGAGAAAGAATTTCCCTTCGGATGCTGGCCACCACCTGGGGCAGACGGTCGGTCCCAACATGGGGATGGGCCTGATACAGGATGGCTTCCGGACCGCCGTGACGGTGCAGCTCCTGCAAAACCTGCTGGCAGCGGGGATCCTTGATCCCGGTGGTCAATTTGCCATCGGAAAAAGCGCCTGCTCCGCCCTCGCCAAACTGCACGTTGCTGCTTGGGTGCAGGGGGCCGCCGTCAAAAAAGGTCTGCACGGTCTGCGTGCGCTGATCCACGCTTTCCCCGCGCTCCAGACAGATGGGCCGCAGCCCGGCCCGCGCCAGATACAGCGCCGCAAACAATCCGCAGGGTCCCATGCCCACCACGATGGGCGCGGGGGTACGGGGGGCTTGCGGGGCGGGGGAGAGGGGAGAGGGAGCGGAAACCTGCACTGCGATCCCTGGCTTGATGGAAGAGAGCACAGCGCTCTCATTGCCGCGCGGGGAAACATCAATCACATAAACCAGGTGGATATCGCCCTTATCGCGGGCATCCACGCTGCGCTTGGAAACGTGCCAGGACTCCACCTGTGCGGGGGACAGGCGCAGCTTCTTGAGCGCGGCCGCGTATGCCTTTTCATCGGCGTTTTCCTGCGGCGCAATCTTGATGCCCGATACGCGAAGCATAGCCTTCCTCCTTTCGTTCCTGAATATATATCATATCATATTTTTATCGTTTTGTCATCTTTCTATGTATGCAAAATCGGACAGGGGAGAATCGTATATTGAAACATATAGTGTTAAACCAATCTGATCATGTTCATCTGAATAAAGGAGTTGCTTCACAGGATAAAAACCATTATAATAAAAGCGGGGGTGATCCGGATGAATGGCAAAAAGTATACAATCGATGATATCAAGAGAATAACAATACCGATTGCCAAACAATATGGAGTTTCCTCAGTTGCTTTATTCGGTTCCTATGCGCGCAATGAAGCGACGGATAACAGTGATGTGGATTTATGTGTTAATAAAGGTAAAATCCGTGGATTGATTCAATATTTTTCCTTCGTGCATGATTTGGAGAATGCGCTTGGATGTCATGTGGATGTGGTTACAACAGGAATACAGGATCAGGAGTTCCTGACCGCGATCCAGAAGGATATGGTGATGCTGTATGAACAATAAGGACGTGATGATCCTTAAAAAGGTTATTAAATACTGCGAAGATATTGAAACGTTAAAGAAAAAGTACAACAAACGATTTGATGTGTTTCAGAATGATATTTCTTTTCAATACTCGGTTAATATGTGTATCATTCAAATTGGTGAGCTTGTAGGTAGATTATCGGAGGAGACAACTCAGCTCTATAGAAATATCCCCTGGAGAGAAATACGTGCTATGAGAAATATTCATGCGCACGATTATGAAAATGTTGATTTGTCCATCGTATGGAATACAATAAACGAGGATATACCGCTTCTTGATAAACAGATTCAGAGAATTATAAAGGATTGATATAGAAAAGAAAAACGGTATAAAAGCCCTTTCCTTTGATACAGGAAAGGGCTTTTATGATAACGCAAAAAAGAACGGCTCTTACGAGCCGTCCTTTTATGTTTGTGGTTTGAGAATTACTTGCTGGCGGCCTCAACGGGAGCAGCCTCAACCTTAGCCAGAGCGGTGGCCAGATCGATATCGGCAGCAACGTTCAGTTCCAGAGTGGTCTCACCGATCACAACAGCGAAGCCATCTTCCACATAAACCAGGGTAGCCTTGCCATCCTTCACGATGACGACAGCCTTGTCTTCCAGGGTGTTGATGCCCTCGACCAGAGCGGTGCCCTCTTCAGCGGCGGCCACGGTGGTGGTAGCGGCGGGAGCGGGAGCAGCAGCGGTGGTGGCGGCAGTGGTGGTGGTCTTCTTCGCGGTGGCGGTCTTGGTGGAGGTCTTCTTGGTGGTGGTGGTCTTGGCGGTCTCCTTCAGAGTGGTGGGCTGAGCCTCATAGGCCAGATCAGCATTCTGCTTGGCAGTGTTCACGGTGCCAGAGGGAGCCTTGTCGCCAGCCTTCACCAGCTGGGTGGCCAGATCCATGCCGCACTTGCCGCAGCGCAGAGCATAGGTGGTGTAGATGCCGTTGTTAGCAACGGGGATCCAGGTGGCGCTGTGGCCGATGGCGGGAGCGTTGATCACCTGCATATGGCCGCACTTGACGGGGCCGTTGCCCAGATCAGGAGCGTTGTCGCAGTACAGGATGGTCATGCCGGGGGTGGTGCAGGTGGGCAGCACCTGGCTGTTGGTATCAACTACCATGTGATGGCCGGTCTTGGGGATCAGCTGGCCGTCACGGTTGGGGTCATGGGCGCCGCAGGTGGGGCACACATAGATAGCCTTGCAGCCATCCTCGGTGCAGGTAGCGGGGCGCTCGGGGCGCAGCATGATGAAGTCCAGGTTGGTGATGGGGGTCAGGCTGGCGTCCACATGGTAGGTCAGCTTGGGCTCAACCCTGGTCTGGGTAGCGCCGCACTTGGCGCAATCGATACCAGACTTGCCGGTGGAAGCGCAGGTAGCGCTGGTGATGTTGTACCAGGTCATGCCGGTGTAGTCATGGCCAGTAGCCTTGACGACGGTGGAGGCCTTCACAGTGCCGCACTTCTTGCACTTCTGAGCGGCGGTCAGGCCGTCCTTGGTGCAGGTGGCAGCCACGGCTTCGCCGATGGTCTCCCACTCATGGGAACCGGTGGCAGGCTGGATCTGGGTGTTGTCGGTGAACAGATGATTGCAGATTACCTGGCCGTTGGGAGCGGTCTCACCGAAGTGGACGCACTTCTCATACAGGGTGCGGGGCTGGCAATCGGGATTGGTGCCGGTGCCGGCAACGAAGATGCCGCTGCGCTGATGGCCACCGTAGCTGGGCACGTTCTGATAGAAGATGCCGCCGCACTTGGAGCAGGTGTACTGAATGCTGCCCTCAGTGGTGCAGGTGGGATAAGCGATGGTCACGGACGGCACAGTGAAATCGATCACATGATAGCCACCCTTGGGGCATTCATCGGCCACCGCGGTCACGGCCAGACACGCCAGCAGCGCGACCAGCAGCGCGATGACTAAGAGTTTCGCGTTTTTCATAGTTCTTTCCCTCCATGATTTTTCTCACTCCCGAACGGATGCTCTCTGATGCTGAAGCCCTGGTTCAGCGCCGGAAGGCGATCTGCCTGGGGGTGCTCGGATTATCCTCTGCATGAATGCAGAATGATATCCGAATGGTTATCACATTGCCATTATAGCACAATGACAAAGATTGTCAATACGCATTGCAACGATTTTTTTGTTTTTTTTGTATATCGGCGGTTATTCAAGAATGCAAAACAGTGCATTATTATAATTGAAGAAACGAATGCTTTTCTTTTGGTTCGGGATGTGATATACTGGGCAAGAAAGAGCTTTGCAAAGGAAAAGGATATGGATTTAAAGGATTTGAACCCCATGCAGCGAAGGGCTGCGGAGCAGCTGGAAGGGCCTGTACTGATATTGGCCGGGGCGGGCAGCGGCAAAACGCGCACGCTGACCTACCGGGTGGCCAACCTGCTGAGCCACGGCGTACCGGCCTGGCGTATCCTGGCGCTGACCTTTACCAATAAGGCGGCCCGGGAGATGCAGGAGCGCATCGAGCGGCTGGCCGGGGCCGGGGCGGGGGACGCCTGGATCGGCACCTTCCACAGCATCTGCTGCCGCATACTGCGCCGGGATATTGAAAAGCTGGGGTATGAGCGCAATTTTACCATCTATGATGATGATGACCAGCAGCGGGTGATCAAGGCGCTGCTCAAAGAGCTGGATATAGACGATAAATACCTGCCGCCCAAGACTGTATCCGCCGCTATATCCGATGCAAAGAACCGGCTGCTTTCGCTAGACGAATGGCTGAAGGAAGCACACGGCGATTACAAAAGTCAAAAGATCCACGATGTGATGACCCGCTACGAGCAGCGGCTGCGGGCGGCCAACGCGCTGGATTTTGACGATTTATTAATGAAAACGATCCAGCTGTTCCTGGACCATCCGCCGGTGCTGGATTACTATCAGCAGCGGTTCCAGTATGTGCATGTGGACGAATACCAGGATACCAACTACGCCCAGTATCAGCTGGTGCGGCTGCTGACCAAAGAAAGCCGGAATCTTTGCGTGGTGGGCGATGACGACCAGAGCATTTATGGCTGGCGCGGGGCTGATATCCGCAATATCCTGGATTTTGAAAAGGATTATCCCGACGCCTTTGTGATCAAACTGGAACAGAACTACCGCAGCACCGCCAATATCCTGGACGCGGCCAACCAGATCATTGCCCATAACGAGGGTCGCAAGGAAAAGGAGCTGTGGACCGAGGACGGCGAGGGGGAGAAGATCGCCCTGTACGCCGCGGCGGACGAGCGGGACGAGGCGGCCTGGATCGCCGCGAACATCGGTCGCCTGCATGCCGCCGGCATGGGCTGGGGGCATATGGCCATCCTATACCGTATGCATGCTCTGAGCCGTGTATTGGAAGAAACGCTGATGCGGGCGGGCATCGCCTACCGCGTATACGGCGGCACCAGGTTTTACGATCGCAAAGAGGTGCGGGATATCCTGGCCTATCTGCGGGTGATCGAGAACCCCGCGGACGATGTGTCGCTTTCCCGGATCATCAACGTGCCCAAGCGCGCCATTGGCGACAGCACGGTGGAGCAGATGACGGAGTTTGCCCATCGGAACGATATGAGCCTTTACGCTACCGTGGCCGCGCCGCCCGATACCCTGGGCGGGCGGGCAAAGAAAAGCGTGCAGAGCTTTGCCAATATGATGGCGCAGTTCCTGATCGCCCGGGAGATGCTGCCGTTGGGCGAGCTGGTGCAGAAGGTGATCGACGAGGCTGGCCTGATCGCCCAATATGAAAAGGAAGGCGAACAGGACGAGGAGAACCAGGCCAGGATCGAAAACATACGGGAGTTCATGAGCGCCGTAACAGAGTTTGAACAAAAGAGCGAAGATAAAACGCTGTTCGCTTTTCTGGAGAATGTGGCGCTGGTCACTGAGCTGGACAACCAGGAGGATACGCCCAATTTTGTGACGCTGATGACGCTGCACTCCGCCAAGGGCCTGGAATATGATGCGGTTTTCCTCAGCGGCATGGAGGAGGGGATCTTCCCCAGCGCCCGCGCCACCCAGGAGGAGAACCGCCTGGAGGAGGAGCGGCGGCTGTGCTACGTGGGCGTGACAAGGGCGCGAAAGTATCTGTATCTGAGCTATGCCCAGCGCAGGATGCTGTTTAACCAGATGCAGTTCAATCCGCCCAGCTGCTTTATCCGGGAGATCCCCAAGCGGCTGCTGCGGGAGGAATACGGCGCGGCGCAGCGCAGCGCCCCCGGCGGCGGCTGGGGCAGCTATGGCGGCAGCGGCATGCGGCCGCAGGGCGGATACGGGCAGGTTCGGCCGAATTACGGATTTGGGGACAGCGTACCCCAACGGCGCGGCGTGGGGCGGGTTCCGGGTGGATACGGAAACCGCGCAGGCGCTGTCGGAGCGGGCGGAAGCAGAACGGCTGCGACGCCGGGCAATCCGCTGGGCATTCCCGGCGTGCAGCGGGGCTTTGTGGGCTCCCAGGCCCGGGGGATCGATATTCAGCTGTTCAAGCCCGGGGATAAGGTGATGCACCGCAAGTATGGCAAGGGTACCGTGCGGGAGGTGACCGGCACTGGAGAAAACGCCCGGATCTCCATCCTGTTCCCTGTGTTTGGGGAAAAGGTGTTTGCCCTGAGTATCGCGCCGATTGTGAAGGTGGAGGAGTAGAAAACTGACTGATGCGAGGGCATTTTCTACGTTGCGGAGGGACCTCATCCACCGCCGTTCGGCGGTCCCCCTTCCCCGCTGCGGCGGGGAAGGCTTTTGGAGAGTGGTCCCGGATGTAGCCTTCCCCGCCGCAGCGGGGAAGGTGGCCGAGCGCAGCGAGGTCGGATGAGGTCCTTGCGTTGGGATGTTGACGGTAGAAAAGGCGCTTCGCGCGGGGCATTGACGACAGAGAAAGCAGTTGGCGCTGGGATATTGACGGCGTTGGAATACCGACTGCGGGAAACTTTTTGCGCGCGATATTAAAAGTAGGGACAATACCCTGCTGAGGGATTTGACGGCAGAGAAGAAGGGGACACTGGAATCGGGACAGCGGAATACATCCAATTTGGATACGCTTGAAGCAGGGAGAAAGAAAGATGCGTAAAAAGCATAATTCAGATTTGACCAATCTTTCTCAAACACTGCGCAGAAATATGACGCCGGAAGAAAAGCATTTATGGTATGATTTTCTGAAAAACCTGCCTGTTCATGTACGCAGACAGAAAATCATCGGTCATTACATCGTCGATTTTTACGTATCGGATCCCCCGACTGTGATCGAATTGGATGGAAGCCAGCATGGGGAAGGATTCCAGCATCTGAAAGATGTCAAACGGGATTTTGAACTGCGGGAGCTTGGGTGTCAAATCCTGCGATATCCCAATACAATGATCCATCAGAATTTCAACGATGTTTGCAGAGATATAGAAAACCATTTATTTCCAGCAGAAACCATATAATATAAAAGGAAGAAAACCATGCAGCAAAAACTGGAACGGATGCGGGAACTGAATGCGCTGCTGAATAAGGCGGCGAGGGCGTACTATACGCTGGACGAGCCCATCATGGCTGACGTGCAGTATGATAAGCTGTACGATGAGCTGCTGGGGCTTGAGAAGGAGACGGGCACGATCCTGCCCGATTCGCCGACCCATCGGGTGGGCGGGGAGATCCTTTCCGAATTCCAAAAGCACAGGCACATCACCCGGCTGTGGAGCATGGACAAGGTGCAGAGCGAAGAGGCGCTGCGGGGGTGGCTGGACCGCTGCCAAAAGCTGTATGACCAGGAAAACGGTCTGCCGGAATTATACTACGGTATAGAATATAAGTTTGACGGCCTGACCATCAACCTGACCTATGAGAACGGCATGCTGGTGCAGGCCGCCACCCGGGGCGACGGCGAAGTTGGCGAGGCCATATTGCCCCAGGCGCGGACGATCCGGGATATCCCGCTGACCATTCCCTACCTTGGCCGGCTGGAGGTGCACGGCGAGTGCATCATGAAGCTCTCCACCCTGGAAAAATACAATGAGACTGCCGCCATCCCGCTGAAGAACGCCCGAAACGGCGCGGCGGGAGCGCTGCGCAACCTGGATCCCAAGGTGACGGCGGAGCGCAGGCTCAGCGCGTATTTTTACGATATCGGCACCATCGACGATCCGCCTTACCACGATCAGCGCGGCATGATCGATTTTATCCGCTCCCTGGGGCTGCCGGTGAGCCCGTATTTTAAGACGGCGCGCACGGCGGAGGAGGTCATCGCCTGCGTGAGGGAGATCGAGGAGAGCCGGGAAACGCTGGATTTCCTGATCGACGGCGCGGTGATCAAGATCCAGGACGAAGCCATCCGCGGGGTATTTGGTTTTACCGATAAATTCCCCCGGTGGGAGGTGGCCTTTAAGTTTGCCGCGGAGGAAAACACCACCATTCTGGAGCGGGTCACCTGGGAGCTGGGCCGCACCGGCAAGCTGACGCCCCTGGGCCACGTGGAGGCGGTGGATTTTGCCGGCGTTACCGTGCGCAAGGCCACGCTGAACAATTATGGCGATATCCAGCGCAAGCGCCTGCAGCTGGGCTGCACGGTATGGATCCGGCGCAGCAACGATGTGATCCCGGAGATCATGGGGCGCGTGGAGGACGGCACCGAGGGAAAGGCGATCGAGAAGCCTGCGGTTTGCCCCGCCTGCGGGCAGCCGCTGGTGGAGCGGGGTGCAAACCTGTACTGCGTCAACCGCCTTTCCTGCCGGCCCCAGGCCGTGGCGCGGCTGGCGCACTTTGCCAGCCGGGACGCCATGGATATCACCGGCTTTTCCGAAAAAACCGCCGGCCAGCTCTATGATACCTGCGAGATCCGCGATCCCGCCGATCTGTACCACCTGACCCGGGAGCAGCTGCTGGCGCTGGATGGATTCAAGGAGAAGAAGGCCGATAACCTGCTTTCCGCCCTGGAAAAGAGCCGCCATTGCGCTTTGGATGAGTTCCTGTTCGCCATTGGCATCCCCAACATCGGCCGCGGCACCGCCCGGGATATCGCCGGGTATTTCGGCAGCCTGCAGAAGGTGATGGCTGCCGATCTGGACGCGCTGACCGCCATCCCGGATGTGGGCGGCATCGTGGCCCAGAGCGTGGTGGAATTCTTCAGTTTCCCGGAGAATCAGCGCATGATCGAGCGCCTGCTCTCCGCCGGCGTGACGCCCGCGGAAGCGGCCCAGCCCGAGGAGGGCGCGCCCCAGCCCCTGGCGGGCATGACCGTGGTGGTCACCGGCACGCTTCCCTCCCTCAGCCGCAATGAGGCGGAGGATCTGATCCGCAAAATGGGCGGCACAGCCAGCGGCAGCGTCAGCAAAAAGACCAGCTATGTGCTGGCGGGCGAAAAGGCCGGCAGCAAGCTGGATAAGGCGCGGCAGTTGGGTATCCCCGTGCTGGACGAGGCGGCGTTCATGGCGCTGATCGGAAAATAAACCGATTTTCTTGACTGCCTGTAAGAATTCCCTTATAATGAAAAATGCCATTTGATCCATCAAATGGCAGACAGGGAGACGATACGCGGAGCTTGTGCCTGCCGGAATACCCATGAAGGCAGGTGATGTACATGAGCGCTTATGAGATCGTGATGATTTGCATGGCCGCCATGACGCTTCTGCTTAAAGCCATCGAACTATTCCATTCGACGAAGCAATAAGCATAAGAAAAGCCACCGCGTACTGCAATACGTGGTGGCTTTGCGTACTTTCCACCGGTAGGTGGTAAGCGCCGCAGGATCCACAATCTCCCTGTCTTTATTATATGCAAATGCCCTCGGCGTGTCAAGCGCCATGGATTATTCATGAGGAAGAGATCATGAACATTGATCAATTGCTGGGCGTGCTCAAGCAAACCCCCGATTTTATGTCCTGCGTCACCCATTGGCATACCGATCCGGCGCGGCCTGCGCGGTATGCCCCCTGGCCGTATTGCGTGGATCAAACGCTGCCGCCCATGCTGCAGAAGCGGGGCGTGCGCAATCTGTATACCCATCAGGCGGCGGCCATCGAGGCGTCCGCCCGGGGCGAGGATATCGTGGTGGTGACGCCCACGGCCTCCGGCAAAACCATGTGCTATAATCTGCCGGTGCTGTCGGCGATCCTCAAAAATCCCAACGCCCGGGCGCTGTATCTGTTCCCCACCAAGGCGCTTTCCGCCGACCAGGTGAGCGAGCTTTACGAGCTGATCACCCTGCTGGGCGTGGATATCAAGACCTTTACCTATGACGGCGATACCCCCGCGGCGGCGCGGCGGGCCATCCGTCAGGCCGGGCATGTGGTGGTCACCAATCCGGATATGCTGCACAGCGGCATCCTGCCCCATCATACCAAATGGGTCAAGCTGTTCGAGAATCTGCAGTATATCGTCATTGATGAGATCCACACCTACCGCGGCGTGTTTGGCAGCAACCTGGCCAACGTGCTGCGAAGGCTTTTGCGGCTGTGCGAATTTTACGGCAGCCATCCGCAGTTTATCCTGTGCAGCGCCACCATCGCCAACCCCAAGGAACTGGCGGAGACATTGATCGGCCGCCCGGTAACGGTGATCGATGATAACGGCGCGCCCATGGGCGAGCGGCATGTGATCTTTTATAATCCGCCGGTGGTCAACGAGCAGCTGGGCATCCGCAAGAGCGTGCTCAACGAGACCATGCGCGTGGCGCAGATGCTGCTGCTCAATAACATTTCCTCCATCGTGTTTGCCAAAAGCCGGGTGCAGGTGGAGGTGCTTACCAAGCGGCTTAAGGATCTGGTGCGCGATCCGGTGGGCAACAGCGGCCGTGTGCGGGGCTACCGGGGCGGCTATCTGCCCAGCGAGCGCCGGGAGATCGAGCAGGGGCTGCGCGCCGGGCGCATCGATACGGTGGTATCCACCAACGCCCTGGAATTGGGCATCGATATCGGCAGCCTGACCGCCTGCGTGCTCTGCGGCTATCCCGGCACCATCGCCAGCACCTGGCAGCAGGCGGGCCGCGCCGGCAGACGGCAGGGCACCAGCCTCACCGTCATGGTGGCGTCCAGCGCTGCCATCGACCAGTTCATCGTCACCCATCCCCAGTATTTCTTCAGCCAGTCGCCGGAAAACGCCCTGCTGAACCCCGATAACCTCTATGTGCTGCTCAGCCACTTCAAATGCGCGGCCTACGAGCTGCCCTTTAAGGACGGCGAAACCCTGGGCGGCGCGCCGGGAGCGGAGGAGATGCGGGAATACCTGGAGGAAGCCGAGATCGTTCGCCATGTGGGGGATACCTGGCATTGGCAGGCGGAGGATTTCCCCGCCAGCGAGATCAGCCTGCGCACCGCCATGACGGAGAACTTTCTGATCAACGATATCAGCGATCCCGCCCATGTGCGCATCATCGGCGAGATGGACCGGTTCACCGTGCCCATGCTGCTGCACGAGAACGCCATCTACCTGCACGAGGGCGTGCAATACCAGGTGGAAAAGCTGGATTGGGACGCCTGCAAGGCCTTTGTGCGGCGGGTGGAGGTGGATTATTACACCGATGCCGATCTGAACGTGAGCCTGAGCCTGCTGGATATTGCCGAGGAGCAGGAGAACGCCGCCTGGGGCGAGGTCAAGGTGACGGCCATCACCAAGCTGTTCAAAAAGATGAAGTTCGATACCGGCGAAAACCTGGGCTTCGGTCCGGTGATGCTGCCGGAGAGTGAGATGCACACCACCGCCGTTTGGTGGACGCTGCGGGATGAGCACGCAGCGCTGTTCGATAAGGATACGCTGCAGAACGGCATGATGGGCATTGCAAACCTGCTGCGCATCGTGGCGCCGCTGTACCTGATGTGCTCCCCCCGGGATGTGGCGGTGAGCTATCAGGTAAAGTGCCCCTTCACCGAGAAGCCCACGCTGATCCTCTACGATAACTGCCCCGGCGGGGTGGGCCTGGCCGAAAAGGCCTATAAAATGCGCGATATCCTGCTGACCCATGCCCGGATGATCGCCCGGGACTGCGGCTGCGAGCACGGCTGCCCCAGCTGCGTCGGCCCGGTGGGGGAGGTAGGCGAGAACGGAAAGGCGACCGCCATGCGGCTGATCGATCTGCTGCTGGAGAAAGGAGACAACCATGAATAAAAGAAGACTGGGAAGAACGGGGCTGATGGTCAGCGAGGTGGGCTTCGGCGGCGAATGGCTGGAGCGGCACCCGGAGGAGGAATCCATCCGGCTGATCCAATACGCAGAGAAACAGGGCATCAACATCATCGACTGCTGGATGCCCGATCCCAAATCCCGGGATATCATCGGCAAGGCCATCGCCGGCAGCCGGGAAAAGTGGTATGTACAGGGGCACCTTGGCTCCACCTGGCAGAACGGCCAGTATGTGCGCGACCGCCGCATGGAGCAGGTGAAGCCCGCCTTTGAGGATTTGCTGCGCCGCATCGGCGGCGGGTATATCGACCTGGGCATGATCCATTATGTGGATTCCGAGGCCGATTGGGACGCCTGCATGAACACCGAATTCATCGATTACGTGCACGAGCTGCATCGGAAGGGCATCATCCGCCATATCGGTCTGAGCACCCATAACCCGCACATGGCCATCCGGGCCATCAATACCGGCTTTGTGGAGATGATCCTGTTCAGCATCAACCCGGCCTTTGATATGCGGCCCGCCTGCGATGATCTGTACGCCATGTTTGAGGGATACGATGGGCAGCAGTTCAACGGCATCGATCCCGAACGGGCGGAGCTGTACCGCCTGTGCGAGGAGAAGGACGTGGGCATCACGGTGATGAAGGGCTTCTTCGGCGGCGCGCTGTTTGACGAAAAGCGCTCGCCCTTCGGCGTGGCCTTCACCCCGGCCCAGCTGATCCATTACGCCCTGACCCGCCCGGCGGTGGCCTCCATCCTGTGCGGCTACGATACGACGGAGCAGGTAGATCAGGCGGTGGCCTACGAGACCGCCACGGCGGACCAGCGGGATTACGCATCGGTGATCGCCGGCGCGCCCCTGCACGCGTACAGCGGCCAATGCACCTATTGCGGCCACTGCAAGCCCTGCCCCATGGAGATCGATATCGCCATGGTAAACAAATTTTACGATCTGGCGGTGCAGCAGCCCCAGGTGCCGGAGAGCGTGCGCGCCCATTATCAGGCGCTGGGCAATACGGCGGCGGCCTGCATCGGCTGCCAGAGCTGCGAGGAGCGCTGCCCCTTCGGCGTGCCCATCGCCCAGCGGATGGAAAAAGCGGCGGCGCTTTTTGGCTGCTGATAAAAAGGAGATTGATCCATGCCCAGCCTGCAACCCTATTCCCGCGATCTGGATTACAGCTACGCCCTGGGGCTTTTCCCGGCCAGCGAGCTGATGAAAAAAAGGCCGGAGCTGGCCCGGCGGCTGCTGGTATCCAGCAGGGCGGAGGACAGCCAGGGCCTTTCGGCGCTGCGCGCGCTGTGCGAAAAGCATCACGTGCGGGAGGAGACCGCCGATAAGGCGCTCAGCCGCGTTTCCGGCAAGGAGAACTGCTTTGCCGCCCTGGTATTCGATAAATTCCAGGGCGAGCTGACCGGCGGCAATCATCTGGTGCTGCACAATCCCAGCGATAAGGGCAACCTGGGCACCATGCTGCGCACGGCCCTGGGCTTCGGCTATCGGGATATTGCGGTGATCCGCCCTGCTGCCGACGCCTTTGATCCCCATGTGGTGCGGGCCAGCATGGGGGCGATTTTCGGATTGAACCTGCGCTATTACGATACCTTTGCGGAGTACCGGGCGCAGTTCCCCGGGCATATGTGCTATCCCTTCATGCTGGATGCCTCCGTGCCCCTGGCGGAGGGCGTGGCGCACAAAAAAGCGCCCTTCGCGCTGATCATGGGCAACGAGGGCAGCGGCCTGCCGGCGGAGTTTGCCCGCCTGGGCCAGCCCGTGCGCATTCCCCACAGCGGGGAGATCGATTCGCTCAACCTGTCTGTGGCGGCGGCCATCGGCATGTATGCATTTACGCAAAATTGAGGAGGAAAAATGATGGTACGAAAGCTGATCTGTTTGCTGCTGGCGCTGCTGCTGCTGGGCTCCCTGGCCCTGGCGGAGGAGGAGGCGGAGCCCGTTGATCCCCGTATACAGCCGGCCATTGCCCTGAGCTTTGATGACGGCCCCTCGGAGTATACCCAGCAGGTGCTGGATATCCTGGCCGAGTACGATTGCCGCGCCACCTTTTTTATGGTGGGCACCAATATGAACAATATGCCCGAGATGGTCAAAACGGTATATGAGAGCGGCAACGAGGTGGGGCTGCATACCTGGCGGCATAACGATCTGACCCAGATGAACGCCGATGCTATCGTGCGCAATCTGCAGCTGTGCCAGAATATCGTGCTGGAGCAGACCGGCACCACCGCCCGCTGGCTGCGGCCGCCCTATGGCAAGGTTGGTCCCGGGGCCTACGGCGCCTGCAACGCGCTGGGTATGTATATCGCCACCTGGACCATCGACAGCCGGGACTGGGAAACCCAGAACGCCGCAAAAATCGAGAAGGAGGTCATGGGCCAGCTGCATAACGGGGCCATCATCCTCTTCCATGATACCCATTCCGCCACCGTGGAGGCGCTGCGCAATATTCTGCCCCAGATCGTGGAAAAGGGCTATCAGGTACTGACGGTGGATCAGCTCATGTCCTTCCGGGAAAGCCTTAAATCTGCCACCCATTATTATCATCTGGATATGAACAAGCTGCGCCCGTTGGAATGATAAAGATTAGGCGCGGCTAAGTCAATATTGCACATTGGTTTGTGTTGACTTACCGCATATCTGCGTGCTAATATGGTGCTGCAAGGAAGACAAGACACCTTAGCAAGTAATATATATAACGGAGGACAAGAATATGGCTTATCAGATCAGCGATGAATGCATCATGTGTGGCGCTTGCGCGGCGGAATGCCCCGTGGAAGCCATCAGCGAAGGCGACGGCAAGTACGAAATCGATGCCGATAAGTGCATCTCCTGCGGCGCTTGCGCCGGCACCTGCCCCGTGGGCGCTCCCGCGGAAGCCTAAGCAATACCGCACAATCCCAAAG
>CADAHU010000016.1 GCA_902787835.1 uncultured Eubacteriales bacterium | reverse complement strand
CCACTCCGCCGCCGCCCAAAAGGGAATGATTGGCCGCGTTGACGATGGCATCCACCTGCATCTTGGTTATATCGTTCCGGATGATCTCTAAGGGCAAAACGATCGCCTCTTTCGCTTTTTATGGGGATAGAACCATTATAAACAATCCGGCGGGCAGGCGCAATACCAATAACCGCTCGCTTGAATCATAAAAACCCCTCCGCCTGCCGGAAGCAAACGGAGGGGAAAACGGGCGCGGATTACTGGGTCAACAGCTGCAGCAGGCTGGCGAGCGCGGTATCATAGGCGAGCTGGGCTTCGCTTTCAGCGCATCGCAGGCGGCTTGGATCGCGGCGGCTGCTTCCGGCTCCCGATTCAGGGCCGTCTGCTGCGCCTGTGTGATCAGGGCGCTGTTCAGGGCGGAAAGCTGCGCATCCTTTTCGGCGAGCGCCGCGGCGGAATCCTGCTGGCCGTTCAGCTGCGCCTGCAGGGCCTCCACCTCCGCGGTCAGCCGGAGGATCTCGTCATCCTGCGCCACGGGCGTCAGGTGCTGCTGCTCGTTCAGCGCCGTTTGCAAATTGAACAGATCGGCGTTTAACTGGGCGATTTCCGCGTTCCGGGTGGAAAGCTGCTCGTTCAGCTGCTCGATCTGCTCCTGCTGCGCTGCCAGCGTGGCGGCGGCGGCCTGCAGCTCGGACAGCTGCGCCTGGGCAGCGGCCAGATTGACGGCCAGCTGATCAGCCTCCGCGGTCTTTGCCGCCAAGGCTTCTGCCGCGCCCTGCTGCTGGAGCAGCTGCGCCTGCAGGGCCTCATTGGCCGCCTGCTGCCTGCGCGCTGCTCAGATCGGTATTCAGCAGCGCGATCTGCGCGTCTTTCTCCTGGATGGCGGCGGCTGCGCTGTTCGTTTGTTCAGCGTTCAAAGCGCGGGCAGCGTCCAGATCGGCGGTCAGCTGAGCAATCTGCGCGTCCTTCTCCTGCAAGGATGTGGCAGCGTTTGCCTGCTCGTTGTTCAAGGCCCGGGCGGCGTCCAGATCGGCGGTCAGCTGGGCAATTTGATTGTCCTTTTCTACAAGGGCTGTGGCAGCGTTTGCCTGCTCGTTGTTCAAAGCGCGGGCGGCATCCAGATCGGCGGTCAGCTGTGCGATCTGCGCGTCCTTCTCCTGCAAGGATGTGGCAGCGTTTGCCTGCTCGACATTCAAAGCGCGTGCTGCATCCAGATCAGCGGTCAGTTGGGCGATCTGCGCGTCCTTCTCCTGCAATGATGCGGCGGTGTTTGCCTGCTCGTTGTTCAAGGCCTGAGCAGCGGCCAGATCAGCAGTTAGCTGGGCGATTTGTGCGTCTTTCTCCTGCAATAACGCGGCGGTGTTTGCCTGCTCGTTGTTCAAAGCGCGGGCGGCGTCCAGATCAGCGGTCAGTTGGGCGATCTGCGCGTCCTTTGGGCGATCTGCGCTTCCTTCTCCTGCAATAACGCGGCGGTGTTTGCCTGCTCGTTGTTCAAGGCCTGAGCAGCGGCCAGATCAGCAGTTAGCTGGGCGATTTGCGCTTCCTTCTCCTGCATGGCGGCAGCTGCCCTGCTCGTTTGATCAACATTCAAAACGCGGGCGGCATCCAGATCGGCGTTCAATTGGGCGATCTGCGCTTCCTTTTCCTGCAGGGACGCGGCGGTATTGGCCTGCTCATCATTCAAGGCCTGGGCGGCGGCCAGATCAGCGGAAAGGCGATTGATTTGATTGTCCTTATCGGCCAAAGCGCTGGCCGCGGCGGCTGCCTGCGACTCCAGGTTAGCCAGGGAGCTGTTCAGCTGATTGATCTGATCGTTCAGGCTTGCAATCTTGGTGTTTTGGGCGGCGATATCCGCGGCGTTCTGCCGCAGGGTGGCCTGCTGATCGGCCAGCGTTGCGGCGGCTGTCTCCGCATCGGAGCGGAGCTGCGCATTTTCCGATTGAAGCGTCTGAAGCTGCGCGTTCCTGGATGTCAGCGTGCCGGAGACTGCGGATAAAGCCTCTTCTGCAGCGCTCTTTTCTCTGGTCAGCGTCTGCCGGGCGGTCTCGGAGGCCTGTAATTCGCCCCGCAGACGGTTGGCTTCCGTGTTCAGCGCATCCAGCTGCCCTCTCAGCGCGTCCGCTTCATTTTGCGCTGCGGCCAGCGCCTGGGCTGCCTGAGCGGTATCGGCAGCCATCTGCGCGCGCAGCGTCTCCAGCTGGGCGTTGGCCGCGTCAGAAGCGTTCTGGACAGCCGCTGCCTGTTCCTCCAGCTCGGCTATGGAGGCGGACAGCGCTGTTTTTTCTTCCTCCAGGGCGGCGATCCGGGTCTGGGAAGCGGTCAGCTCCTCAGCGGCGGAAGCCGAGGCTTGCTGCGCTTCGGTCAAGGCGGCGGCGCTGGCGGAAAGATCGTCCTGCGCCGCGGTCAGCTGGCCGCGCAGCGCGGAGGCTTCGCCTTCCAGGGCGCTTTTCTCATTTCGCAGGGTGCCGTTCGCGCTGATGAAGAAGATCAGGGCGCAGATGGCGGCCAGCGCAATCAATAGGGGAATCAGCGTTTTGATTATGCCTTTGTTTTCTCCGGAACTGCTCATGACGATCCCTCCGTTCTATTCTTTTTTAGTCATTGGAAAGGGCTGAATACGTATCAATATAAGTTTCTGTGCAAAAATAAAAATTCCTGCCGGGAACCGGAGGAATTTAAGATCGGATCAGGTCACCAGCGGCTCCTCTCCGCTCTTTTCCGCCTCGGGCGGCTTGGGCAGGTCGTCCAGCGTGGTCAGCCCGAAATGAGACAGGAAGGTATCGGTGGTGCCGTACAGGATGGGACGGCCCAGCGTTTCCTTGCGGCCCACCTCCTCGATCAGCCCTTTGTTGACCAGCGACTGGACGGAATAATCGCATTTGACGCCGCGGACAGCCTCGATATCCAGCCTTGTTACGGGCTGCTTATAGGCCACCACCGCCAGCGTCTCCAGCGCCGCCTGGGACAGGGATTGCTTCTGGATGGGCTGCAGCAGCTTTTCGATCTGCGGGGCGTAATCCGCCCGGGTGGACAGCTGGATATGGGAGCCGAAGCGCTTGAGGCAAATGCCCCGGCGGTTATAATCGTATTCGCTGGCCAGTGCGTCCGCGGCGGCGGACACCTCCAGCTCGGTGACCTCCAGGGCGGCGGCTACAGCGGCGATCTGCACCGGCTCGCCGGCCACAAACAGGATGGCTTCCAGGATCTTGGACAGTTCGGTCATGATAAAAGCGCTCCTTCTATCAGGCGCAGGATACGGTGATATCGCCGTATATGCCTTCCTGCGCAAAGGTGATTTTGCCAAGCTTGAGCAATTCCAGCATGGCCAGGAACAGCGTGACCACCTCTTCCCGAGTGGGGTTTACGCTGAGCAGCGATTGGAAGGGGACGGAGCCGTGCCGCACATAGCGCAGGATATGCGCCATGCAAAGGGGAACGGTGTGCTCGTCGCGGATGATGCTGCGCACCTTGCCGCGCTCCTCCTCATCCTCCTTGGGGGTGCGGGCCATGACCCGGGCAAAGGCGTTGATCAGCCCCTCCAGCGTAAGACCTGTAATCTCATAGGAGGGAGGTGGCAAGGGGTATTCCTCCGGCAGCTTATGGTATACCAGCGCCGCAGCTTTCTCAAAGGACTGCATATCCTGGGCGATCTGCTTAAAGGCGGCGTATTCCTCCAGCTGGCGGATGAATTCCGCTTCCGGATCGCCTTCCTCCTCTGCGGGAGGACGGGGCAGCAGCTTATAGCTTTTGATCTCCAGCAGCCGCGCCGCCACGGCTATGAAGGAGCTGGCCTCTTCCATATCCAGCTCGGGGGAATTCTGCACCGCCTGGATATACTGATCGGTGATCTCCGAGATAAAAATATCTCGGATATCGATCTTGGCTTTATCCAGCATGAACAGCAGCATATCCAGCGGGCCGTCAAACTGGCTGAGATGATAGGTAATTTCCATGGGACTCCTTTATAACAGGCCAAACAGCGCCAGCACCCCGCGCAGCACGCCGCCCTGCACCGCGTACTCCACCTTGGAGATAAAGCTGGAGATAAAATTGGTCATATTCATCACCAGCAGCAAGCCCAGCATGCACGCCCTGAAAACCTGCGGGTTCAGCTTGAGCTGCCCCTTGAGCAGCACGTCGTTGACCACGTGGAAGCCGTCCAGCGGCGGGAAGGGCAGCAGGTTAAAGATGCACATGCCCAGATTGCAGAAGGCGAACTGATACAGGAAGCGCTGCAGGTGGATCAGCCAGGGCGTCTGCATATACTGCGCGGCATCCAATACGCTGTAATAGCCGTTGCCAGTGGCCTTGACCCAGATGTATTCGCTGTTTTGTATGATCTGCCAGAAGTTGGTGCCGGAGAAGCCCAGAAAATCGGTGCGCGTGACCAGATCGGCATTGGGGAGCTGGAAAAGGACAGGCTTCCACAGCTGCTCGTTGACCGCCACCATCAGCAATGTGGCCAGCAGGAACAGGAGAAAATTCATGGTCACGCCGGCGATGGATACCAGAAAATCATCACGCCGTCCATGGCGCAGGTTGTAGGGATTCACCGGAACAGGCTTGGCCCAGCCCATGCCTACCGTAAACATCAGAATGGTGCCGATCAGGCTCAGGTGGCGGAAGGGATTGAGCGACAGCCTGCCCATATCCTTGGCCGTGCGGTCGCCGCACCAGTAGGCCACATAGCCGTGGCTGATCTCGTGCAGCGTCAGGGCGATGAGCACCGCCGGCGCGCGGTACAGCATAAAAGTAAAGAATCCCAGAGGATCCGTGCGCATCCAATCCAGCAAAGAAGGGAACCTCCCAAATAAAAAAATCCTCCCCTGCATTATACCGCATGCGGGAAGGATTGGCAAGCTTGTTTGCTACCGCCACAGATCGCGGATGCGCAGAAAACCCTCCAGAAATCCGGGCAGGCGCACCTCCTCGGCCAGTACGGCGGGCAGCTCGGCCACTGCCCGGCCCTCCAGCAGCACCCGGGCGGCGCCCACCTCCGCCCCGGCGGGCATGGGCGCCTGCACCGATTCCGGCAGGATCAGCTCCACCTTTAATTTATCTGCCTGGCCGGGCCGCAGCAGCATGGAAAGCCCCCGGCCCACGGCGATATCCACCGTATCCCGCGCGCCCCGGAGCACCGGCAGCTGATAGCCGGTTAGATCGCCGGCGGAGATCACCTGCACCCGGGTATAACCGGAAAAGCCGTGCTCCAGCATGGCCCTGGCCTCATCAAACCGCGTCTGGCTGGCCGGCGCGCCCAGAACCACGGCGATCAGCCGCATGCCGTTCTTCTGGGCGGTGGCGGCGATGCAGTATTTGGCCTCGCCGGTGGAGCCGGTCTTGAGCCCATCGCAGCCGCTGTAAAACCGCACCAGCCGGTTGGTGTTGGTAAGATCGGTGACCCGGCCCGAGGGATGGGTGATGGAGGACAGCCACAGGGCGGAATTTTCCAAATACAGGGGATAGGCGCAGACCGCCCGGGCAATGGCCGCCACATCCCGGGCGCTGGTATGCTGCCCCGGGGCGGGAAGGCCGGTGCAGTTGACGTAGACCGTATTGCTCAGCCCCATTTCAGCAGCCTTTTGGTTCATCAGCTCCACAAAGGCCTGCTCCGATCCCGCCATGTGCTCCGCCAGCGCCACGGCGCTGTCGTTGCCGCTGGCCACGATGGTGGCGCGCAGCAGATCGCCCACGGGATAGACCGCGCCCGCGTCCAGCAGCGCCGTGGAGCCTGGAGCGGATGCGGCGGCCTTGGAAACCGAAACGGGGTCCGACAAGCTGATCTGCCCGGCCTCTATGCGCTCCAGCAGCAGCAAAACGGTCATCAGCTTGGTCACCGACGCCACGGGCCGCTGCTCATCGGCGTTCTTTTCCAGAATCACTGTGCCGGTCTCCGCCTCCATCAGCAAATAGCTGGGGGAGGTCAGCTGAATGGAAGGCTCAGTTTCCAATGGCTGGGCCATTGCCTGGGAGCACAGAAAAATCCCCGCCAGCAAAAGGGCGGGGATCACCTTGCAAAGCTTCTTCATACAATCCCTCCTGCCTATGGAATGATTGTATGCGATGAAGGCCGCGTTTATCCGCGCAGACGCTCCAGCTCGGCCTGTACTTTTTCCTTGCTTACATAGTTGAGGGGAGAAAAGCGGCCCTGCAGCGCGGTTTCCAGCTTTTCTATGGCGTCCTCCTTTTTGCCGTCGTCCAGATCGTACCGGGAAAGGAACCACAGCGTATCGATCTGGCCGGGTTTGAACTCGTGCGCCTTTTTGAAGTACTCCAGCGCCTTTTCCTTATCATTCAGCAGCCGGTAGTGGATCTGGCCCAGGTTGTCCAGCACCACGGGATCCTCGTCATCGTATTCCAAGGCGGACTGATTGAAGGCCAGCGCCTTCTCCGCGTCGCCGGTTTCGATATAGATATAGCCCAGCGCGCCGTAGGTTTCGCCCCGGGGATTTTTCTGGTGCACGCGCTCCAGCAGATCCACGGCCTTCTCCGTATTGCCCAGCTTAAAATCGGCCACGGCGTAATTGACCAGCAGATCGCTGCGCTGCTGTGCGGTCAGCGTGGGATCCTTCTGGGCCTTTGCCAGGATCTCCTTGGACTTTATGAAATTCTCCTCGCCGCCTTCCCGCAGCAGGATATAGGACCAGGAAATGATGTACGCCGCGCTGATATAGCCCTTGGCGTACAGCTCCTCGTAGGTGGACCGGGCCGCTTGAATATTGCCTTTGCGGTGCTGGATCAGCGCGGCGCGCGCCTTGAAAGAATCAAACATAGCCATGATTGCATCTACCTCCAGTTTCTATGAGCATAATACGAGAAGTTCAATCCAATGTCAACCCTCCGGGCTGATTTTGCGCAGCAGCCGGGCGTATCGCCGGGTCAGATCCTCAAAATCCGCCCGGTTGCGGTCGCTGGGCGGCAGATCGGCGGCGTATACCAGCCCGCGCCGGGTGATATCGGCCGCAGCCTCCGGCGCTTTCAGCCGGTGCTCCAGCAGCTTGCTCAGGGCGATGTAGGGCCGCGCGCCGCCCTGGCGGCTGGCGATCATCTTTTCATAGATGGCCGCCGCTTCCTCCGGGCGCTTTTCCCGGCGCAGGTTATCGGCCAGCCGCTCCCGGCTGAGCTGGCTCATGCTGCCGGCGTCGGCGGCGCGGTAGCACATGCGGGCGGTTTGCATCCTTCCGCGCTTTTCATATACTCGGCCCAGGCTGTATATATCCTGCAGGTGCTCGGCGGCCAGCGGTGTTTCGTGCAGGCGGGCCAGATGAAACAGCAGCCGCGCCAGGCTGGCGATATCCTGGGCGTTGTGCTTCAGGATATCCTCCAGCAGCTGGAAGTCGTGCTGCTTCAGATAATCAAAATAGCGCTGGGGCACCTCGGAGCCGGGCAGGTCCTCCTCCCGGGGCTCATGGAAGATCAGCTCCTCCAGCGAGCCCAGATTGCAGCGGCCCAGCCGCAGCTTCCATACGCGGCGGGCGGTATGCAGCAGATCGGCGTGGGGGATTTCTTCTATATCCACGGGCATGCGCTGCATGATAAAGCGCGTTTCCAGCAGCGGCATATCAAAGCTGCGCCCGTTAAAGGTGACCAGCACCTGGCATTTTTCCAGATGCTCCCGCACATGGCGCAGCACAAAGACCTCTTCATCATAATCCCGCATCAGGTATTGGTATACGGTCAGCTTACCGCAGCGGATCACGCCCACGCCCACCAGAAAGGCCACCGTGCCCGCGCCGTGGCTCAGCCCGGTGGTTTCCGTATCCAGAAAGAGGAATCGCTCCGGGTCAGCCGCATAGGGGAGGGCCGGGTCGCCCTGCATCAGCTGCAGCACGCCCTCCGGCAGGCTGGTTCCCTCGGGCAGATCAAAATCGGTGGCGCGCATATAGCAATCCTGCGCCGCCGGACGGGCCGGGGTGGAACGCTTGGGCGCGCCCTGGGTGGCGCGCAGCTTATCGCGCAAAGAAAGCATGGCTTGTCTCCTGGGTCAGGGCAGCTGGAAGAAGGAGATCTCCGCGTCGCCGGAATCGTCGTATTCGCCGGTGGCCATGGGATCGGGCAGGGTGGTCAGCGATTTGCAAAGCGCTTCATAATCGCCGCCAGCAGCGTTATAGGAGGCGATGTAGCCTTGCCATTCCTCGGTGAACTCCTCCAGCGAAAGGTTATTGCGGTACATATAATCCGCGCAGGCCAGGCCCACGTAGCGCAGGTGCCAGGGCTCGTAATTGATGCCGGTGACCTCCTGCTTATCCTGCTGATAGCGGATCACAAAGCCGTATTCATGGCAGTGCGCCGCCATCCACTGGGCTTCCTTGGCGTTGCCGAACTCGGCGTTCATGCCGTCCTTCTGCGTCCAGGCGTAATTGAGCACGTCCAGCCCCAGGCCAGTCTGGTGATCGCTGGCGCCGGGATAGCTCACCCACCCGTCGTCCCGGCCGTTGTTGCGTTCCAGCCGGTTATAATACATGGTGTTCTGGGTCTGATAGCTGCGGTAGGCGCTCTTAACATACAGCGTGCAGCCATCCTCCTTGGCGGCAGTGAACATCAGCAGCAGGGCGTCGTGGGCTTCCTTGCGCAGCTGAAACCTGCCGCTTACGTGCTTGGCAGTCACAGTGACCAGGTCGTTTGGCGCATAGCTGGCATCCAGCAGATGATCGCGGTTGGCCAGCGTCAGATAGCCCTCGGCGTTGCGCAGCGTCAGGGGATCGATGGGGTAATCCCAATCGGGCGTTTTCTCGGCCAGGCAAAGCAGCGGGCACAGCAGCGCCAGCAGCAGGCAAAGCATCTTTCGCATGGTCATTCTCCTTCCGGAAGGGAGTCTGCGGCCAGGGAGCGCAGGGCCTCCACGTATTGCTCCAGCGGGATATCCAGCTCCTGCAGGATGGCGGCGTGCTTTTTGCCCACGTACCGCACATGCCACGGCTCGTAAGCATAGGTGGTAATATCGGTCCATTCTTCCTTGTAGCGGATGATGAAGCCGAAGCGCCAGGCGTTTTCCGCCAGCCAGATGCCGGCGGGCGTTTTGCCAAAGGCGCTGTTGAGCAAGCCGTCCTTGCTGCCCTTGATATCCATGGCCAAGCCCAGCTGATGCTCGCTGCAGCCCGGATCGGCCACCAGCAGCCGGGCGGCGGCTTTATCCCTGGTGTTGTTCAGCTTGCGCTGATAGATGGTATCCTGGGTTTGGTAGCTGCGGTAGCCGGAATGGGCGTACAGCGTCAGCCCGGCTTCCTCCCTGGCGGCGGCAAAGAGCTCCTCCAGGGCCGTCGCGGCGTCCGCACGCATCTGATAGGCGCTGCTGGTGTGCTTCACATCGGGATACACCAGATCCGCCGGCACATAGGCGCTGGACAGGGGATAGTCGCGGTTCACCAGCATCAGATATCCCTCCGGCGCAAGCTCCGCGGCCAATGTATCCACGCCCAGGGAAAGGGCGGAAAGAAAGGCCATCAGCAGGGCGGCAAACTGGGGGATCATGGGGCATCTCCGCCCATGATGGCGGGATAGCGGGAGGCCAGACGTCCAAAGGCCGCAGGCTCCAGCATCACCGTCACCTGGGTGCCGTTTTCCAGGTATTCCTCGCTGAGCACCCGGCCCAGCTGGCGCATTTCGCCGATCACGGCGTACTGATCAAAGGGCACCAGCACGCTGACCTTGCATTCCCGGCTGCGCAGGGCCTTGGCGATGGCATCGGACAGCCGATCCAGGCCCTCGCCGGTCTTGGCGGAGATGCGGATGGCCCGGCGCAGGGGCTCGAAATCCTCCGCCGGCGCTTTATCGCACTTGTTCAATACATCGATGCGCGGCTGGGTGGTGGCCTCCAGGGTTTGCAGCACATCCTCCACCACCGCGTGCTGGGCCAGCAGATCGGGGGAGGAGGCGTCGCTGACGATCACCAGCACGTCGGCCAGGGCAGCCTCCTCCAGCGTGGAATGGAAGGCCTCCACCAGCTCCGTGGGCAGCTTGCGGATAAAGCCCACGGTGTCCACCAGCAGGTATTCGCCGCCGTCGGGCAGCTGCACGTTGCGGGAGACGGCGTCCAGAGTGGCAAAGAGGCGGTCCTGGGTGTATACGTCGGCCCCGGTCATTTTGTTGAGCAGGGTGGATTTGCCGGTATTGGTATAGCCCACCAGCGCAACCACGGGGATGGCGCTGCGCTCCCGGGCCTTGCGGCGCAGGGCACGCTGGTTTTCCAGCTCGCTCAGCTCCCGGCGGAGCTGGGTGATGCGCTCCCGGATGCGGCGGCGGTCGATCTCCAGCTTGCTTTCGCCGGGCCCGCGGGTGCCGATGCCGCCCGCCAGGCGGGAGAGCACCAGTCCCTGGCCGATCAGCCGGCCGCTCTGGTATTTGAGCTGCGCCAGCGCCACCTGCAGCCGGCCCTCCGCCGTGCGGGCGCGCTGGGCGAATATATCCAGGATCAGCGTGGTGCGGTCCACCACCTTGACCCGGGTGATATCCTCCAGGTTGTGGATCTGCGCGCCGGTGAGCTCGTCATCCACAATGATGATATCGGCCTCCATGGCCTGGGCGTCCAGCGCCAGCTCATCGGCCTTGCCGCTGCCGATGTAGGTGGCGGTATCGGGGCGGGTTTTGCGCTGGAAGGAGCGGCTCACCACCACGGCGCCGGCGCTCTCTGCCAGGGCTTCCAGCTCGTCCAGCGATTCCTGGCTCTCGATGCCCACCAGCAGGGCGCGCTCCGGGGCGTCGGTTTCCTGCTTGTCCTCGCCCTCCAGCACACGCTGATCGGACAGGGCGATCTCATCCATCCACCCCTGCTGGGGCAGGCGGCGCAGGGACAGTATGGGCGTGCAGACGGGCTGCGGCTCGCCATTGACCCGCTCATGCAGGAAGGCGGCCTGAACGCCGGTGATATTGCCCTCGGTATCCACGCCCAGGGCGCACATACTGTCCAGCCAAAGCGATTTGAGCGCCGTGATATCCACGTCGCTCAGCTCGGCGCTGCCCCGGGGATGGGTATGCACGCAGCGCACCCGGGAGAGGCGGCGATTGCTCCTGCGCAGGCGGATATCGCTCAGCGGCACGCTGCCGGTATCGCCCACGGCGATATCCAGCACCTCGCCGTCGCGGCTGATGTAGAGCGATATTTCCCGGTTCAAAGCGCAGGAATACCTGCCCAGAGCCTTGGCCAGCTCCAGGGGCAGGTATTCATCGCGGTCTATGGGATAATCATAAAAGGTTTTAAGCTCCTGGATGATGCTGTTGCGCACGCCATCCAGATTGCCGTGTATATCGGGCATGTAATTCCTCCGGGGAAACCCGCGCGCCTGCGATCAGTCGATCACGGCCTCCGGGTGCTTTTTCATATAGTCCTCCACCGCAGCCTTGACGGCCTCCTCGGCCAGCAGGGAGCAGTGCATTTTGACGGGCGGCAGGCCGTCCAGGGCCTCGGCCACGGCGGCGTTGGTCAGCTTGAGCGCTTCCTTGAGCGTCTTGCCCTTGACCATCTCGGTGGCCATGGAGCTGGTGGCGATGGCCGCGCCGCAGCCGAAGGTTTTGAACTTTACATCGGTGATCACGCCGTTGTCATCCACCTTCAGGAACATGCGCATGATATCGCCGCACTTGGCGTTGCCCACGGTGCCCACGCCGTCGGCGTCGGGGATCTCGCCCACGTTGCGGGGGTTGCTGAAGTGATCCAATACTTTATCGGAATACATTATTTATTTTCCTCCATAAAATCAGCGTACAGCGGGGACATGGAGCGCAGGGTTTCCACGATGCCGGGCAGGGTGGCAAGCACCGCGTTCACCTCCTCCTGGGTGGTGGTATCGCTCAGGGAAAAGCGCAGGCTGCCATGGGCGATCTCATGGGGCAGGCCGATGGCCAGCAGCACGTGGGAGGGATCCAGGGAGCCACTGGTGCAGGCAGAGCCGCTGGAGGCGGCGATGCCGGCCAGATCCAGCCGCAGCAACAGCGATTCGCCCTCCACAAAGCGGATGGAAACGTTGCAGTTGTTGGGCAGGCGGTTGGTGCGGTGGCCGTTGAGCCGGCAATGGGGGATGGCGGATGTGAGCCCGTCGATCAGCTGATCCCGCAGGCCGGCGATGCGGGAGGATTTTTCCTCCAGGTTTTCGGTGGCCAGGGTAATGGCCTCGGCCAGGCCCACGATGCCGGGCAGGTTCTCCGTGGTGGCGCGCTTGCCGCGCTCCTGGGCGCCGCCGTGCATAAAGTTTTCGATGCGCGTTCCCTGCTTGATATAGAGTACGCCCACGCCCTTGGGGCCATGGAATTTATGGGCGGACAGGCTCAGCATATCGCAGCCGATTTCCTGCACGTCCACGGGAATCGCGCCCACCGCCTGCACCGCGTCGGTGTGAAACAGCACCTTATGCGCCTTTGCGATCTTTGCGATCTCCCGGATGGGCTGCAGGGTGCCGATCTCGTTGTTGGCGGCTATGACGCTGATCAGGATGGTCTGATCAGTGATGGCGGCTTCCACATCCTGAGGGTTCACCTGGCCGAATTCATCCACCGGCAGATAGGTAACGGTGAAGCCCTGCTTTTCCAGCCATGCGCAGGTATGCAGCACGGCGTGATGCTCGATGGCGGAGGTGATGATGTGGTTTCCCTTTTTGCGGTTGGCAAAGGCCGTGCCTTTGATGGCCCAGTTGTCGCTCTCGCTGCCGCCGGAGGTAAAATAGACCTCCTGGGGCTTGCAGTTCAGCGCGGCGGCAACCTTGCGGCGGGATTCCTCCAGCGCCTTGCGGGCGTCCCGCCCGGTGCTGTGGATGCTGCTGGCATTGCCGTAGCATTCGGTAAAATAGGGAAGCATTTTTTCCAGTACCTGGGGATGCACCGCGGTGGTTGCCGCGTTATCCATGTAAATCCGGTTCAAGCGTGATCCATCTCCTTTGAATCCAGCATATCCTGCAGCGAAATGCTGTACAGCAGGCTGTTGATGCTGTTGGTCAGGTATTCCCATACGTGCCGGGCGGGGCATTGGCCGCTGTGGGGACAATCATAGGGCTCGTCCTCCAGAACACATTCCGATAGGTTCAGCGGGCCTTCCATGGCGTCGATGATATGGCCCACGGTGATCTCGCTGGGCGATTTGGCCAGCTGATAACCGCCTTGCACCCCGCGCACCGTGGTGACCAGCCCCGCCTTGCGCAGGCTGCCCAGCAGCTGCTCCAGGTACTGGTCCGGCAGCGCGAGCTGCGCGATGGATTTTAAGGGCTGCGGCCCTTCCTCCACCTTTTGCGCCAGGTACAGCATGGCGTAAAGCCCATATTTTCCGCGCGTGGAAAGCTTCAATGCAAACCCCTCCCAGGAAATCCGATCATTTTGATCGGGAATCCGATTTAGGATACCATGAACCGATGCGATTGTCAACGGGTTTTGAAATAAAACCGGCATTTTATGCCGGCTGATCGGGCTCGCTGTTTTGCAGGGACAAAAACTCCTCCAGCAGGTCGAATACCTCCTGCATGGTGTCCACCGCGGTGATGCGGGTGCGCAGCCTGGCCGCCCCGCGCTTGCCGTGGATATACCAGCACAGGTGCTTGCGCATCTCCAATACGGCGCTGTGCTCGCCCTTCCACGCAAGCATCATTTTTCCATGGCGGATGGCGGTGGCCACGATCTGCGCGTCGGTGGGCAGGGCGGCGGTCTCGCCCCGCAGGGCGGCGGCGATCTGCGCAAACACAAAGGGATTGCCCAGCGCGCCGCGACCGATGGCGACGCCTGCGCAGCCGGTGATCCGCAGCGCCTCCAATGCCGTTTCAGCCGATGTGATATCGCCGTTGCACAGCACCGGGATACGCACCGCCTCTCGTACCCGGGCAATCTGCTCCCAATCGGCCTTGCCGGAATACTGCTGCATGCGGGTGCGGCCATGCACCGTCAAAAGATCGGCGCCGCAGTCCTCGGCGATTTTTGCCAGCTCCACGGCGCAGATGTGCTCCGCATCCCAGCCCAGCCGCATTTTAATGCTGACGGGCAGGCCTGTGGCCCTGCGCACCGCGCTGATGGCCCGGGCGCAGCCGGGAAGATCGCGCATCATGGCGCTGCCGGAGCCGGAGGTAACCACTTTCTGGGCGGGGCAGCCCATGTTGATATCGATGCCGGAAAAAAGCCCGGTATCGCTGAGCCGGGCGGCGGCCTGGGAGAGGTAATCCTCCCGATGACCAAAGATCTGCGCAACGGGCCGGGGTTCATCCGGGGAGACCGCCAGCAGGTATTGATATACGCGCAGCGTATCCGGGGCGGTGATAAAGCCCTGGGCGCTGATCATTTCGGTGGTGGTGTAGTTACAGCCCTGCTCCGCGCAAAGCGTGCGCATGGGCCAATCGCTGATGCCCGCCATGGGGGCCAGGGCCAGGATGGTACCGTTCATGCTTCCTCAGTCCGTCGCTGTGATATTGCGTATTTTCCAGTTGCCGCCCTCCCGGGTCAGGATCATGGTATAGGTTCCCTCCGGCCAGGCGGGCACGGAGCCGCTGACTGATTTGCCGTCGATGGAGGGGATGCGCTCCGTAACGGTGGCGGTGGCGGTGTTTTCCCAGGGCCAGCACCATACGCGCCCCAGGGAGATGCGGTGGTCAAAGCCGGTCACGTTTACGTTCTGATACGCTCCGCTGCCGTTTACCGCCTGCTGCAGCGTCTCGTCCCGCTCGATCCAGCTGGGGGTAAAATAGGCGTCCAGGGTGGAAAGCGGCTCGTCCATCATGATCACCTGCGCCCTGTGCACCATGCCGTCCTTGATGATCACATAGATATTGGTGGCGTTCATGGCGTAATAAAAGGTGACCGTCAGCACGCCGATCAGCAAAAGAATAATAAACAGTCTGGATGCGATGTACCAGACCAAGCGGCGCAGATAACGCAAGCGAGCACCTCCTTTCCAACGCTCCTATTATAGCGGACGGCGGGCAAAAAAACAAGGCCGGCTCCGCAAAACGGGAGTCGGCCCGGAAACGTTTTACAATCAGTTCAGCCGATCCAGGAACAGCTGGATATCCGCATCGTTGATCCACTGGGTCATCTGGCTGGTGAAGGCGTCGGTCTGCGCGTCGGAAAGCACCTCGTCGTAGAGGCTGTCCCGCACCTCATCCAGGGTGGCGGTATAGGGGGCCACGTCCTCCACGTACCGGATCACATAAGCGGCGGTATCGGTCTCGATCAGATCGGTGATATCGCCGGGCTGAGCCAGGGCCATGGCGGCGGCTGCCGCCGCTTCGGTGGGCACGGTGCTGCCCTCGCGGATGCGGTAATCGGTCTCGGTGACTTCCAGACCCTCCAGGGAGGCGTCCGCCGTCACGCGGGCCAGCAGATCCTCCTTCTGGGCGGCATAGGCGGCTTCATCGATCTCCTGGCCTTCCTCGGCGGCAGGCTTGTTCAGCTGGTAGGCGTGGATCAGGCGGTAGCCCTCGGGCACGGCGTAAATGGTGTTGCCGATGCTGACGGCGTTCTGATAGGCGTTGACGCCCTCGGCAAAGTTCTGCAGCTGGGCCGCGATCTTTTCATCCAGGGCGGCCTGCAGATCCTCGTCATTCACCGTGACGGGATCGGTCACGTAGGCGCGCACGCGCTCGCTGATCCTGTTGCTGCGCAGGGAGGAAAGGACGCTCTCCAGCGTATAATTGACGGCAGAGGAATCGGTGGCGGACGCCTGGCGCTGCTCCAGTTCCTGCTGAGCTTCCTCGGCCAGCTGGGCCTCCTCTTCCTCGGTAAACTGATCCAACCCCAGCGCCTTGGCCTGCTGCTGGATGATCATGTTGGCGATCAGCGTTTGGGCGGTGTTCTGCATGACGGAGGCGGTGTCCACCGAGCCGTCAGAGTAGCCGAACTGCGCCATCATCTGGGCGTAATACTGCTCGGTGTACAGGTTGTAGTTGTACAGATTCAAAAAGTCGGTCTTGGTGACGATATCGCCGTTTACAGACATAATGGTCTGTTTGCCGTCCACCTCGCTGTCGCGCATCACCAGGGAGGAGCAGCCGGTCAGCAGAAGCGCCGCTGCCAGCAGCAGCGCAAGGAAAGCACGCTTTTTCATAAGGTCAAGACACTCCAATACATGTATTTTGCGTAGAATATTATACGAGCTTCGGCGGGGGATATCAAGAGCTTTTTTTGCGGAGGGCGCACAAAAGCAGGCCGTCGGCGTTGCAGCGCTCGGTGACGGAGAGCTCACGGATGCGCAGCTTGTCCATCACGGCGGTCAGGATGGCCATGCCGGTGGGCAGGATATCCGCGCGGGTCGGGGGTTCCCGGGGAACGGCGGCAACGCTGCACAGCATGCCGTATACCTCGTCCCTTGTCAGCGCCGTGCCCTCAATGGACTGCGCCAGGGTAAGCCTGCGCTTAAGCCGGGCGCAGGCGGTGCCTGTGCCGCCCACCAAGTAAAAGCGGTCGATGCCGGCATGGGCGGTCAGAGGGGCGGGGAGCGTATCCAGCGCCGCGACTGCGTATTCCAGGGCCGGGGCGATGCCGGCGGGCGTATGGATGGGGCAGACCTTGAACAGCCTGGATGCGCCCAGCTGCAGGGATATGGCATCGGATACCCGCAGATCGCGGCCCAGGGCGATTTCCGTGGAGCCGCCGCCGATATCGATCACGCCGGCGGCCTGCTCGCCCGCCGCGCCGCAGAAGGAGGCAGCGGCCTCCTCCTCGCCTGTGAGCACGGTCATGGTCAGCCCGGCGGCCTGCTCGATGGCGCGGGCCAGGGCATCGGCGTTCCGCGCATCCCGCACGGCGCTGGTGGCGTATACGCCCAGCAGCGGCGGCCCGGCCTGCCCGGCCAGACGGGCGATGCCCTCCGCCGTTTCGGCAATGGCATCGGGGGAGAGCAGGCTGTCCCGCATATGAAGAAACAGGCGCGTTTCGGTGCGCCTGCGCTGGGTTGCGCCGGTCTGCGTATCCATTGTGACGCAGCGGGTGCTGTTGGAGCCGATCACGATCACGGAAAGCTGCTTCATGGCGTTTCCTCCGGAGTGGGCGCGGGCGTCTCGCCGTAGAGCGCATCGGTATTGGTGATCACAAACAGCGTTTCGTTGGGCATCATATAGCCGATCTCCCGGGCGCGGGCGATGACATAATCGTCGGTGTCCACGCTGGCCAGCTCGTTTTCCGTGCTTTGCTGCTCGCGCAGGGCCTGATCACGCTCGATGCGCAGATCGGTCACGTTTTCCTGCACGTCCTGGGTGGATTGACGCACGTGGTTGATTAGCATGATGCCCAGGGCGATCACCACAAAAAGCGCGCACAAAAGCACCAGCGGCCGTACGCGCCGGGAGAGCAGACGCTCCGTCATGGTTCCGGGGATTCGCTCTGGCATGGTTTACCTCGCAAGCTAAATGATAACAGTGTGTTTATTCGCTGCGATTTGGCAAACTCCTGTTTTGCCGCAGTATTTTTATGGGCAGGGAAAACAGCGCCCGCAGGCCCAGCCGGTATATCGCCGCGCCCAGGATCAACGGCAGCGGCATATAGAGCCGCAGCTGGCCGCAGCCGGTAATATGCAGCGCCGCCAGGCACAGCGCCGCGCCGGCGGCGCATAAAAGCAAATCGGCGATCAGATGGGCAAAAAAGGAACGGCTGTTCAGCGCGGGCGTGGCCAGATCATAGAGCAGGGCGATCGCCATGCCCGCGTAGATCAGCGCCAGAAAGGTGCGCCCCTGGCCGGCGGTTTCCCGCAGCGGCATCAGCGCAGAAGCCCCGCCAGCCCCTTGCGGCCTGCGCCGCGGCGGCTGTAGGCCAGGGCGTTGATCTGCCCGTCAATGGCGGCGCGTCCCTCCTCCAGCAGCAGGGCTGTGACGTGCAGTCCTTCGCCGTCGATGGTCAGCTGCCCGGCCTCCGTGCGCAGGATCAGCTGCTTTTCATCAAAGGCGGTCACTTCGTTTACGCCGGTCAGGGTAAGCGTCTTTCGGTTTTCCAGGGACAGGGTATGGGGGCGGGCCGCGGCTTCCGCCGGGGCATTCTGCTTGGGCATTTGCCATCACCTCAGCGGATGATATGCACAATCGTGGCAAAATATGATCAGTTAAAAGCAAATACTGACAAAAATATTGCAAAAAAACAGATTTGATGTATAATGTTCAATGCACCAGAATTCTGCGTGGAGGTTGAAGGATGTACCGACTTTTGATTGCAACCAATGAGCCGGATGTGCTGGATCAGCTCAAGGCCAGCGTGGATTGGGCCAGCCTCAATTTCCGGGAACCCATAATGGTTGATACCGCGGAGGAAGCGATACGGTGCATGGAGACAAAGCGGGTGGATTGCGTTGCCTATATGCTGGGCAGCGACGAGGCGCGGCGGCTGAGCAGCTACCTCAACACGGTTCGCCCGAGCCTTCCCATTTTTGAGATCCGCCGCAGCCTGGATGCCCAGATGCGCATCCTGAACGATATGCGCCGGGTGCTGGATCGCCTGCATATGGATGCATCGGATGAGGAATACGACGAAAAAACCATCCTGTCCATGCTCAGGGACGAGCTGATGCATAACCTGCTGGCCGGGGAGATCGCCACCGAGGGCGAGCTGCGCGGACGGCTGCAGATGCTCCGCTCCCATCTTTCGCTGACCCGCCCCTGCATGCTGTATGATCTGGATATGCCGCAGGGCGAGGTTTATCTCAACTTCCAATGGCATTACGGCAGCGAGCGGCTGGAGCGCGCCCTGCGCAACAATTTCTTCGGGCGGTATTACGAGGACCTGTATTATCAGGTGGCCGTGCTGACGCCCCGGTATATCCGCGTGATCGTATGCCAGCGGGATGACCGGGAGAACGAGCCGGAGGACAGCCTGGCGGCCCGCGCCGATCAGCATGTGAGCCAGGTGCTGGAAAATATCAAGGAGTACCTGGGACTGGATATGACGCTGGCGCAGCGGACCCTGCTGCCCAACCTTTGCATGCTTACCAAATCCGAGAGCTGAAGGATGCATGGTATCCGGAAAGGAAAGGAAAGCATGGATTTTTGTGAATTGGTAAAAAAGAACCGCAGTTACCGCGGTTATGATGAAAGCCGCCGGATCGCGCGGGAAGAGCTGATGGAGCTGGTGGACTGCGCCCGCATGACGCCCTCCGCCGCAAACAAGCAGCCCCTCAAATACGCGCTGATCTGGGAGGAGGCGCGGGTCAAACAGATCCTTCCGCTGACCCGCTGGGCAGCCATGCTGCCGGAGCGCCATCTGCCTGATCCCGGGAGGGGCCCCGCCGCCTTTATCGTGATCCTGCAGGAAACGGAATGGGTCAAGGACGCCGCCTCCTGCCAGCGGGACGTGGGCATCGCGGCGCAGACGATGCTGCTTGCGGCCGTGGAAAAGGGGCTGGGCGGCCTGATGATCGGCGCTTTTGACCGGGAAAAGGTATCGCAGGCTTTGGCGCTGCCGGAGCACCTTGTGCCGCAGCTGCTCATCGCCCTGGGCAAGCCCGATGAAAAGATCGTTTTAACAGAAGCGCTTCCGGGAGATTCCCTGCGCTATTACCGGGATGCAAACGACGTGCATTACGTTCCCAAACGCCGGTTGGAGGATATCATCCTCTGACCGGAAACAGATGATAAAAAACGTGGCTGTCTCAAAGCAGAGACAGCCGCTTTTATTTGTCCGACGCCCAAATTAACACAAGAAAAAACGCTTGCTGATCACAAGCGTTTTTGGCACCTCCGACCGGATTCGAACCGGTGTTTCAGCCTTGAGAGGGCCGCGTGCTAGGCCACTACACAACGGAGGCATGTGGCTGGGGAACAAGGATTTGAACCTTGACAATACGAGTCAGAGTCGTAGGTGCTGCCGTTACACCATTCCCCAATGCCGTGCAGCTCAACGCTGCGAATGGTATTATACAAAAGCTTCTGGAGTTTGTCAAGCACTTTTTTGCAATTTATAAACATTTTTTGCAAACGTTCCGGCGCGGTGCGTTTTTTGCCCGAACTTCCCCGCATGAACCGTCCCGGCTTTTCACATGCTAACCCTTGCATGAAAAGGGGGCGATCAATTGTCGTTCATTTTGTTTATGATCCAGATGGCGGTGACCCTGGTGGTGGGCGTTTACTTTTATCGGCAGATCAAACGGGAAAAGCAGGCCCAGCCGGGGATCCGCCGGGAGAGCGCCAAGGAGATGGAGCGGCTCCGACAGCTGCGCGCCGTGCGCCTGACCGAGCCGCTCAGCGAGCGGGCAAGGCCGCGGAATATGGAGGATATCGTGGGCCAGCAGGAGGGCATCCGGGCGCTGGAGGCCATCCTGTGCGGAGAGAATCCCCAGCATGTGATCATTTATGGCCAGCCGGGCGTGGGCAAAACCTGCGCCGCGCGCCTGGTGCTGGAACGGGCAAAGAAAAGCGAGGGCACGCCCTTCCGCAGCGACGCGCCGTTCATCGAGATCGACGCCACCTGCGTGCGCTTTGACGAGCGCTCCATTGCCGATCCCCTGTTCGGAAGCGTGCATGATCCCATCTATCAGGGAGCTGGCAGCCTGGGCGTCCAGGGCATCCCGCAGCCCAAGCCCGGGGCGGTGACCAAGGCCCATGGCGGCGTTCTTTTTCTGGATGAGATCGGGGAGCTCCATCCCGTGCAGATGAACAAGCTGCTCAAGGTGCTGGAGGATCGCAGGGTGCAGTTTGATTCCGCCTATTACAATCCGGACGATACCAGCGTGCCCCGATATATCCATGATGTGTTCAAAAACGGCATGCCGGCGGATTTCCGCCTGGTGGGCGCAACCACGCGCAGCCCGGAGGAGCTGCCGCCGGCCCTGCGCAGCCGGTGCATGGAGGTGTTTTTCCGTCCGCTGGATTGCCAGGAGGTTGGCGGGATCGCCGCCGGCGCGGCGCAGCGCACAGGATTTGATATGAGGCGGGAGCTCGCCTCCCTGATCGGCCGGTACGCTGCCTGCGGCCGGGATGCTGTCAATATGGTGCAGATGGCCGCCGGCCTGGCGAGGCTGGACAAACGGCGGACGATCACCCGGGCAGACGTGGATTTTGTGATTGCCTCGGGGCACTACCAGGCGCGGCCGGAGCAAATCGCCTCCCAGGAAAACCGGGTGGGCGCGGTGCATGGCCTGGGCGTATTCGGCGCGCATCAGGGCGCGGTGATGGAGATCGAGGCGGCCTGCGTTCCCGGCAGCGGTCAGGTGCGGGTGACCGGCATCATAGAAGAGGAAGAGCTGGGTGGCGGCGCGCATACCCTGCGCCGGCCCTCCATGGCCCGAGGCTCTGCGGAGAACGTGGCCACCGCGCTGCGGCTGCTGGGATACCTTGATCAAAAAACCGACGTGCATATCAGCTTTCCCGGCGGCGCGCCAGTGGATGGCCCCAGCGCCGGCGCGGCCATGGCCGTGGCCGCCGTCAGCGCGCTTACCGGACGGCCTGTGGACGGCAGCTGCGCCATCACGGGGGAGATCGGCGTGCAGGGGCAGATCCGCCCTGTGGGCGGTGTGCCGGAAAAGGCTGAGGCCGCGCGCCGGGCCGGCTTGCTGCGCGTATTTGTCCCGCGGGAAAATATGACGGAAAGCCTGGAAGCCTGTGACCTGGAGATCATCCCCCTGGATACGCTGTCCAAGGCGCTGGAGAAGCTGCTGCTGCCGCCGCGCCTGCTGGAGGCCCCCGCGGAGGCGGTCCCCGCCCCGCAGGTTCCCCTGGCCGCCCTAGGCGCGGAGCGGTAAACCCTTGCAAACCGCCCAAACATCTGCTAAAATATTGGCATTCTTTTCCTGGGAGGGACTATGGCTACGAAACGTAAACCCAAAACGCAGCGGATCCCGCTGATGCCGCTGCGGGGGCTGATGATATTCCCGCATATGGTGCTGCATTTTGATGTGGGCCGTCCCCGCAGCATCGCCGCCCTGGAGGAGGCCATGCTGGAAAAGCAGCGCATCTTCCTGGTGGCGCAGAAGGACGGCGAGGTGGAAAACCCCACGGCTGAGGACATGTGCCGCGTGGGCACCATCGCCCTGATCAAGCAGGTGCTCAATCTGCCAGGCGACAGCCTGCGCGTATTGGTGGAGGGCCAGCAGCGCGCCGTGCTCCAGCGCATCGTGCAGGAGGATCCCTATTGGGTGGCCGATGTGCAGCCGGTCAGCGATGAGGATGAGCCGGAGGACGAGGCCACGCTGCAGGCGCTGCTGCGCACCACGCATACCTTCTTTGAGGAGTATGCCCGCGCCAGCATGCGCGTATCGCCGGAAACGCTCAAATCGGTTTCCGACGTGGATCAGCCAGACCAGCTGGCCGATGTGATCGCCGCCAACGTGCTCACCCGGCTGGAGGATCGCCAGGCCATTCTGGAGGAAATGAGCGTCGCCTCCCGGCTGGAAACGCTGTGCGGCATCCTGGCCCGGGAGACCGAACTGGCCGATATCGAAAAGCAGGTGCAGGGCCGGCTCAAAAAGCAGATCGATAAAAATCAAAAGGACTATTACCTGCGGGAGCAGATCCGCGCCATCCAGGAAGAGCTGGGAGAGAGCCTGACCGCCGAGAGCGATGATTTGCGGGACAAGCTGAATCAGCTGCCGCTGAGCACCGAAGCCCGGGAGAAGGCGGACCGGGAGCTGGACAGGCTTTCCCGCATGGCCCCGGGTACGCCGGAGGTCACCGTCAGCCAAACCTATCTGGAGTGGATCTGCGATCTGCCCTGGGGAAAATATACCACGGATAATCTGGACCTGCGCCGCGCCCGCCGCATCCTGGATGAGGATCATTACGGCATGCAGCAGGTCAAGGACCGGGTGATCGAGTATCTGGCCGTGCGCCGCATGAAGCAGCTGAGCACCGAGGACGCCGCGCTGCGCGGGCCCATCCTGTGCTTTGTCGGCCCGCCAGGCGTTGGCAAAACCTCCATCGTAAAGGGCATCGCCCGGGCGGTGGGGCGCAAGTTTGTCCAGATGTCCCTGGGCGGCGTGCGGGACGAGGCGGAGATCCGCGGCCACCGGCGCACCTATATCGGGGCCATCCCGGGCCGCATCATTGCCGGCATCAAGCAGGCGGGCACCATGAATCCGGTGTTCCTCTTCGATGAGATCGATAAAATGAGCAGCGATTTCCGCGGCGATCCCGCCAGCGCCATGCTGGAGGTGCTGGACAGCGAACAGAACGCCGCCTTCCGCGACCATTATTTGGAGCTGCCCTTTGATCTGAGCCAAGTGATGTTCATCACCACCGCCAACAGCATGGATACCATCCCCGGCCCGCTGCGCGACCGCATGGAGATCATCGAGGTGCCCAGCTATACCGAGGAGGAAAAGCTGCAGATCGCCAAACGGCACCTGCTGCCCAAGCAGGTGGCGGAGCACGGCCTGAAAAAGGGCAGCGTCAAAATCGGCGATCCCGCCATGCGCCGGATCATCGAGGGGTACACCCGGGAGGCCGGCGTGCGCACCCTGAGCCGCACCCTGGCCCGGGTGGTGCGCAAGGCCGCGGTGGAGATGCTGGAAAACGATATCCAGCAGGTGACCGTCAGCAAAGAAAAGGTGACCGAATACCTGGGCGCCGTGCGCTTCCTGCGCGATCTGCCCGAAAAGAAGCCCTGCGTGGGTGTGGTCAACGGCCTGGCCTATACCACCGTGGGCGGCGAAACGCTGGCGGTGGAATGCGCCGTCATGCCCGGCAACGGCAGCCTGAAACTCACCGGTCAATTGGGCGATGTGATGAAGGAGAGCGCCATGGCGGCGCTCAGCTGGATCCGCGCCCATGCCGATGAATACGGCCTGGCGCCCGATTTCCATAAGGAGCTGGATATTCATATCCACGTGCCCGAGGGCGCGGTTCCCAAGGACGGCCCCTCCGCGGGCGTGACCATGGCCACCGCCCTGCTCTCCGCTCTGACCAACCGCCCTGTGCGGCAGGACGTGGCCATGACCGGCGAAATCACCCTGCGGGGCCGGGTGCTGCCCATTGGCGGCGTCAAGGAAAAGCTGCTGGCGGCCTATCGCGCTGGAATCCGCACCATCCTGCTGCCCCGGGAGAACGAAAAGGACCTGGAGGAGATCCCGGAGCATGTGCTCAAAACCTTTACGATCCTTTTTGCGGAGAGCATTACCGACGTGCTGGGCGTGGCGCTGCTGCCCAAGGAATAAAACGGGGGATACATGGAGATAAAGAACGCAAAATTTGTGGCCAGCATGGCGGAGTACGGGCGCTTTGCCGGTATCGGCCTGCCGCAGATCGCCGTGGCCGGGAAGAGCAATGTGGGCAAATCCAGCCTGATCAACGCCCTGTGCCGAAACGGCAAGCTGGCCAAAACCAGCGGCACCCCGGGCAAGACCCGTCTGCTCAACGTGTTTGAGATCAACGGCGGCACGGGGGATGCCTTCCATCTGGTGGATCTGCCGGGCTACGGCTTCGCCAAGGTGGATAAGGCCGAAAAGCTGCGCTGGGGCGATATGATGCAGGGATACTTTGACCGCACCAGGGAGCTGAAAATCGTGCTGCAGATGGTGGATATCCGCCACGAGCCCACCCGGGACGACGTGGACATGGTGGCCTTCCTGCGCGCCGGCGGCTTTCCCTTCCAGGTGATCGCCACCAAGGCTGATAAAATTTCCCGCGGAGCCCGGATGAAATACACCGCGCCCATCTGCCGCGCCCTGCAGGTGCAGCCCTGGGAGCTGATCCCCTGGTCCAGCGAGAACGGCGAGGGCCGCGATCCGCTGATCGCCGTGATCGATCGGGCCATCCACGATAAATAAGCATAAAGAAGAAACCGCCTGAGGAGCAGCTGCACCACAGGCGGTTTTGCTATAGGGATTATTTTCTGGGCGCGTAGGTATAGCGCACCACCAGCCGGGGTTTGCCGTCGTACACGCCGTAGGCGTCTGCGTATACGCGGTAGCGCTCGCCCACCTCCCAGGTTTCGCCGGACATGTTTTCCAGCAGCACCAGCCGCTCGGAGCCCGCCGTGCCGGTATCCATCAGCGCCAGCTGGGGCTTGTTGGAGCGGATCTCGGTGATAGTGCCGATGCACTCGTAAATCTGGGTGCGCGCCACGCGGGTGGCGGTGTTGTTCAGGTAATCCAGGTAGCCCTCGGCGTTCATGGGCCAGGCCTTGGGCGTATAGGTGCTGGCGTAGGGCACGTAATATATGTTCTTTTTCAGCGTGGCGCTGAGCCCGTCCTTGGCGGCGGTGATCACAATGGTATTGTTGCCGATCTTGTTGAATACCGCTTCAAAGGAGAAGTTGCCGTAGCTGGCCATTTCGCTGGTATCCAGGTTTTGATAATCGGATTCGATGACCAGCGTGGCGCCGGGCAATGTGGTGCCGCGGATCGTCATAAACTGGTTTGCGCTGGTATCGCCCAGGGTGGCGCTCAGCTCCAGCGGGATATCCTGGGGCGCGCGGTACAGGGTAATGACCTTTCTGTTCTGCCGGTAGTACTGGCAGTTGACCACGATCTCAATATTGTTGTTGCCGATGGGCATCACCTGGGCGTTGTAGCTGATGTAGCCGTCCTGGGTGTTCACATAGCTGGAGTAATCCTCGCCGTTGATGAATACCGTGCTGTTTTGCTCCACCTTGAAGCGGATATTGAAAGGCGATGTGGAGACCTCCAGGTAGGTGCTGTCCGGGGTGACCAGCAGCAGCGGGGACAGGGGGATCTCGATGGTGTAGGTGATCACGTCCATCAGCTTCTGCTCGCCCGCGCTGGTCTTGATATAGGGCGTCAGTGTGACCTCCATGGTCTCGTCCTCAATATCGTTGTTCAGCTCGTACCAGGTGTAATCGGCCACCGTCATCTCCGCGTAGCCGCCGGTGGCGATGTAGGATTTGCGCAGTTCCTTGATATAGATCTGCGCGCCTTCCTCCGCCGGGATGCGGATGGTGTGGGCGGCCATATCGCCCAGAAGGCTGGGGATGATCTCCACCTGATCCTGCAGGGAGACCTCCTCCCGGTTCAGCAGCGGCTCCAGCAGAAAACGGTATCCGCAGTACAGCGCGCCGCAGACCACCAGCAGGATCGCCAGATAGGGGAAAAAGCGGCGCAGGCCGTACATGTGCATATACCGGCGGCTGCGCGCGGCGGGCCTCCCGCTGATGCGCCCGCGGGGCTCGGCGCCGTAGATGGGGCGGCTTTCGGAAAAATCGCTGGGCTCCCCGTAATGGGGGATGTTCCGGGTGAATTTGGGGGCCGGGATCGCTCCGGGGCGGGTGATGCCCTCGGGCACCGTGTTTTCCGGCTCCTCCGTCTCGGGATCGGTATAGATGGGGGTGGGCTCCGTCTCGATGCGCACGCTGCGGGTGGTGGGCGCCAGGCCGTCCTGGGCCACCTCCTGCCGGATGCGCTGCTGCTCCTCCTCGCCGCGTTTGCGGCGGATATGGAAGCTCTGCATCTCCCGGGCCAGCGCGTCCCGCTGATCGGGCTGCGGGGAGGTGCCCTGGCCGTCGTCGGTCACGGAATAGATGATGGAGCCGGAGGGCTGGGGCGCATCCGCCGGGGCTTTCGGCACGGCCGGGTTCTCCTCCGGCACGGGCAGCGCCGCGCCGCAGTAAAAGCACTGCGGCAGGGTTGAGCGGTTCCAGCGTCCGCATTGCGGGCATCTCATCAGGCCATGACCTCCTTGAAAAGATAAACAAAATATATATTTCTGCATAAAAAATAAAAATCCTGCCTTTCCGGCAGCTTTCGTCCAGGATTTACAATCATCCCAGGTTATGCTATAATGATTTGTCCATGCTATGAAGGAGAATGCTTATGCATTTAGACGATATTTGCTCTCCCGGGGATATCCGCGGCCTTGATCAGGAGGGGCTGGAGGAGCTGGCGGCGGAGCTCAGGCAGCGCATCATCGGCACCGTGGCCCGGAACGGCGGGCATCTGGCCTCCAACCTGGGCGTGGTGGAGCTGACCATCGCCCTGCACCGCGCCTTTGATTTTACCCGGGATAAGCTGATTTGGGACGTGGGGCATCAATGCTATGCCCATAAACTGCTGACGGGCCGCCAGGCGGATTTTTCCTCCCTGCGGCAGTTCGGCGGCCTGGCGGGCTTCCCCCGGCGGGAGGAAAGCGCCTATGACGCCTTTGATACCGGCCACGCCTCCACCGCCATATCGGCGGCGGTGGGCTATGCCCGCGCCCGGCAGCTGCAGGGCGGGGATTACCATGTGGTGGCGGTGGTGGGCGATGGCGCGCTCACCGGCGGCATGTGCTATGAAGCGCTGAACGACGCGGGCAGCAACAAGCTGCGCATGATCGTGGTGCTCAACGATAACGGCATGAGCATTTCCCGCAATGTGGGCGCCGTATCGGGCTATCTTACGCGGCTGCGCGCCGGCAAGGGCTGGTTTGACGCCAAGCGCGTGGTCAGCGGCTGGCTCAAGCGCATCCCCGTGGTGGGCATGGGGCTGTACCGCCTGTTCCACCGGGTCAAGAATTCCATCCGCAATATTTTTGTACAGGATCGCCTGTTCGATACCCTGGGCTTCCATTATTTGGGGCCGGTGGACGGCAGCGATATCCAGGGCCTGGAGCGGCTGTTCCGCCGGGCCAAGCAGCAGGATGAGCCGGTGCTGATCCACGTGGTCACCCGCAAGGGCAGCGGCTATACCCAGGCGGAGGATCATCCCTCCAGACTGCATGGAACGCCGCCCTTTAACGTGGAAACCGGCGAGCCGCTTGCTCCCTCCGCGGTGAGCATGAGCCAGGCGGCGGGCGACGAGCTGCTGCGCCTGGCGCGGCAGGATCAGCGCGTGGCCGCCGTGACCGCGGCCATGACTGCCGGAACAGGGCTCAAGGGCTTTGCCCGGGAGCTGCCGGACCGCCTATACGATGTGGGCATCGCCGAGGAGCACGCCGTTACCATGGCGGCGGGGCTGGCGGCGGGCGGCGCGCGGCCCTTTGTGGCGATCTACGATACATTTATGCAGCGCGCCTATGATCAGACCCTGCACGATGTTTGTCTGCAGCGCCTGCCGGTGTGTTTCCTGATGGACCGCGCCGGGCTCAGCGAGGATGGGGAAACCCACCACGGCCTGTACGGCATCGCGTTTATGCGCCAGCTGCCCGGCATGACGGTGCTCTGCGCCTCCTCCCGGGCGGAGCTGCGCGCCATGATGCGCTATGCCATGGAGCAATCCGGACCGGTGGCCATCCGCTATGCCAAGGAGGATGAGAGCGGCCGGAAGGATGAAAAAATAACGCCTTACACGCCCGTGTGGCAGAGCATGCGCGATGGCGGAGACGCCGCGATTCTGGCCTGCGGCGGCATTCTGTGGGAGGCGATACGCGCCGCGGAGCTGCTGGATCAGCAGGGGATCCGCTGCGCCGTGTATAACGCCTCCTGCGTGTGCCCGTTGGATGAAAAAACGCTGTCCTCAATAAAGTCTCCTTTGATCACCCTGGAGGAAGGGGTGCTGGCCGGCGGCTTCGGCAGCGCGGTCAGCCAATACTGCGCCGCTTATGGACGGCCCGGGCCGGCGCTGATGCTGGGTATCGAAGGGCTTTGCATGACCCAGGGCGACCGCGCCCTGCAGCTGAAAGCCCATCAGCTGGACGCCGCGTCCATTGCGGACCGCGTGCGCAAATGGAAGGAGAACCGATGAAAACCCGTGTGGATGTCGCGCTGCTGCAGCGCGGACTTGCGCCCAGCCGGGAGCGCGCCCAGGCGCTGATCATGGCCGGCCAGGTGTATGTTGGCGAACGGAAAATACTGAAATCCTCAGAGCAGGTGGGCGAGGAGGACACCCTCTCCATCCGCGGGGAGATCGACGCCCTGGCCAGCCGGGGCGGACATAAGATCGAGCGCGCCCTTGCGGTGTTTGGGGCTGATGTGACCGGCGCTGTGGCCATGGATATCGGCGCGGCGGCGGGTGGCTTTACCGACGTGCTGCTGCGCCACGGCGCGGCCCATGTGTACGCCATCGATGTGGGCTATGGCCAGCTGGACTGGAAGCTGCGCCAGGATCCGCGCGTCACCGTGATGGAGCGCACCAACGCCCGCACCCTGACGCCCGAAATGGTGCCCCTGGGGCCGACGCTGACGGTGATGGACGTATCCTTTATATCGATCCGGCTGATCCTGCCGGTGGCGGCGGCCATCATGGGGGAGAAGGGCCGGTTCCTGACGCTGGTCAAGCCGCAGTTTGAAGCGGGCCGCGGCCAGGTGGGCAAAAACGGCGTGGTGCGCGATGAAAAAGTGCACCGCCAGGTGCTCATGGCGGTGCGCGGCTATGCCGAGGAGATCGGCTGGCATGTGTGCGGCTTTACCTATTCGCCTATCAAAGGGCCCAAGGGCAATATCGAGTTCCTGGCGGATATCCGGCCCGGCGCGGGCGAAGCCCCGGACGACGCCGCCATCATAGCGCTGGTGGAGGAAGCCCATAAAACGTTGGATTAATACCGTTATCTATTTGTAACAGCAATTTTTCAAACTGAAATTGGCAAAAGGGGAAGTGACGTTCGAGGCTTCCGCGGCCTCGAGCTCTGCGCCAAAGGACTTCGTCCTCTGGACTTCAACGGGCGATGGGGCGAACGACGAAAAACAAACTTGTTTCCGCCAGAAACTTGAAAGGCGCAAAGAGAGCTCCCGGGCATAAGAAAAGCCAGAAAATTTCCGATAAAACAAGCGAGCTTGTTTTTCGGCAATTTTCTGGCTTTTCCCTGTGCGCTTTGCGCACAGGTTGGGCGGCTTTGCCGCCCTGCCCGGGAGCGGTGGACGGCGTTAAAGCTTGTTGGCGGAAATAGCAGCAACAGGAGCGGCGACAACGCAGCTTTCTTCGGTTCCTTCTTGGGCTCCAAGAAGGAACGCTCCCGTTCGTCTCCCTCCCTGCCAATTACGGTTTGTCTGAATCTGATCAAAGAGCATTATCGTATGGTTTTTCTTCGGGCGGGAGACGCTTCTCCCGTCTTTTTGATTGCCGCTTTTTGAACAGCGTGCACAGCACCGTCAGGTCGTCCTGCGGCGCGCCGCCGGAGCGGCGCATGGCGGCGGAGATCAACGCGGTGCAGACCGCCTCCGGGGAACGGTGCAGCTGATCGTGCATCAACAGCTCCACCTGGCGCTCCAGCGCCTGCATGCCGCCGCAGGCGTCGGATAGGCCGTCGGTAAACTGGATCAGCATATCGCCGTCCCCAAAGGCGAAGGTGTGAGAGGATGGCTGCACCTGCGGCAGGATGCCCAGCGGCAGGGCGCTGCTCTCCAGCGTGCGCAGCGTGCCGCCGCTGATCAGCAGCGAGGGGCACGCGCCCAGCTTATCCAGGGTGGCGGAGCTGCGCCACAGATCGGCCACGCACAGATCCACCGTAGCGTACTGCTCGCCGTCGGTGCAGTTCAGCATGATGCAGTTGATGGCGTCCAGGGCGGCGGATACGGTATAACCGGCATCCAGACACAGGGAGAGCAGCTCCAGCGTTTCCTTGCTCTCGATATGCGCCTGATCGCCATGGCCCATGCCGTCGCTGAGCATGCAGATCTCCATCCCGCCGCCTGCGGAGCGCATCAGCACAGAATCGCCATTGGCGCCTTCTCCATCCCCGGCGGAGGCCGTCAGATGGAAGCACTCGGTGGCCATGGGCGGCGTTTCCTCAAAGACGACGTGATCCTTGCCGCGCTGGGCGATGTGCAGCGGCACCTCCAGCGATCGAGAAAGCTCCTCACAGCAGCGGGTCAGCTGCTTGTATTGGGTCAGCATGGGCTCAAAGCGCAGCGCCACCCGGATATGCCGGGAAACGCGCAGGGCGTACAGCACGCGCCCGGTGATGCGCAGCCGGCGCATGACGTATTCCGCCTCTCCCCGCAGCCTTTCGTCATCCGAGGGGATGGGCCGCTCCTCCCGGCTGATGCGCGTCATGGCCTGGGCGATGGCCGTCAGGTGGGTGCGGGTGGCTTCGCGCTCCCGCTGGGCGTAGGCGTAGCGCTGCATGCGCTGCTGCTCGCTACTTTCTTCCTCCAAAACCAGCGAGGGCCAGGCTTCCCGGCGCAGGCAATCGGCCAAAATCGAACTGCGGTTTCCATCGATAAAATAGGCCTTCAGGGCGGCGCGCGTTTCCGATGCCCGGGCCTGCCAGCATTGGGGCAGCGATTCGCAGCCCTGGCACAGGCGCAGCATGATATCCTCCAGACGCTCTGCGCCGTTCGGCTCAGGCAGCCGGATCTCCGGCAGCTGCCGGGCCAGGCGTGAAAGGCTGTCAACCCATTGGGCGCGGGTCTGCCTCGCGTAGGCCGCTTCGCTTGCCCCGGCGTCCGGCAGCAGGGTCCGCACCGTTACAAAGGCCCAGGTGATGCGCTTTTCCGGCAGCAGCCAGTAGACCAGAACGGCAAATCCGCCCGCCATCAGAAAGGGGAGATCCAGCCGGAAGCGGATGGCGTAGGAGGTAAACAGGCAGCACAGCAGATAAACAAAGCCCAGAACGGCACGTTTCCTCCCGTAAAAAAGGCCGCATACGATGCCCGAGAAGGCGAAGCACACCACATAGCCATCGGAATGGCCGCAAAGGGAAAGCGATATGCCGCTGATCAGCCCGGCGCATACCGCCGCCATGCAGCCGCCAATGGAGGCCGAAAGCAGAATGGCCAGCCCGGACAGGACAAACCCCACGTTTACGCCGCCCACCGCGACACGTCCGGCGCCGCTGAGCATCACCGCACCCAGCACCACGGCGCACAGCAGATCATCTATGTGCATGCGGGAGCGGCGCTCCTCCGCGATCTGCACGGCATGGCAGATGGCGGGCGTGCACAGCGTTCCCACCATCAGCGATACGGTACAAAGGATCATCTCCTGCTGGGTGGTGGGCCGGAGGATCTGGGAGAAAAGCCGCAGCGACAGCGCGCAGGCGGCGTAGGCGCTGGCCGTCCAGATGGCGGTGGGCGGCTTCAGCCGGGCGGCAAAAAGCAGCGCCAGGCCGATATACTGCCAGATATCGGGGTTTGTGCCCCAGATCAGCCGCAGCCCCAGGCTCAGCAGGATCCCCGCCAGGGGGAACAGCAGGTTTTTGCGGCAAAGCAAATAGGCCGCCAGCGCGCAGATGGCAAAGGGCGACGGCAGCTCAAAGCACTCGCTGAGGCATAAAAAGAAAAAGAGACATATTTCCGCGCAGCGCTCGGCAAGCAGCGCGCTGCGCTCCCGCATATAGTATCGAAGCTGGAATCGCTTTGCTCTGCGGCGAGCGCCGCGCCGCTTTTGTATCCCCGCGCTGATGGCCTGATACACCGGATCGATCCTCCGCATCCTGTTAATGTATACAGTATGGTAGTGGATCGCGGGCGTATAGGGCGTCGAACGAGGGCACGAAAAAGCGGGAAAACAGCATCAAAAACCGCCTGCATGGATACGCAGGCGGCAGGAATATTAAATTCAGAGCCGATCCTCCACGCGGGCCAGCCGGCGCAGCGCTTTGCCGATGCCGATGGTCCACAGCCCGGGCAGCGTGGCCGCAAGCACGCATACGGCAGATGCGCACCAGTAAATCAGGTTGGTTTTAAAATCATCCAGCGGGATGCCCGATGCGCCCGGATTCATGGCGAGGTACAGCTCCTGGATCCAATGCTTGCGGGTAAAGATGGACAGGAGGAGAAGGGCCACAGGGATCAGCACGGCAAGCAGCGCCCCGAAGAGCATATAGCCCGTACCGGCGCGGGACGGGCTGCCGCTGGGGGTATACCGGGCCATGGGCGTCTGCCGGGGCTGCACGCCCTGGGAAAAGCGCCCCGCGCTGCGCGCCGCGCCGCAATGGGCGCAGATGGTGCTGCGGTCATCGTTGCTCTGACGGCACTTGGAACAGGTCCACATTTGTATATACCTCCTTCGGGATCATTCTTCGGTAAGCAGCGCCACGGCGTGGGCGCTGATGCCAAGCCCCTCGCCCTCAAAGCCCATGCCCTCGGTGGTGGTGGCCTTGACCGATATGCGGTCCAGGCCAAGGCCCAGCGCGTCGGCGATGTTCTGCCGCATGGCGGGGATATGGGCGGCCAGCTTGGGACGCTGGGCGATCAGCATGGCGTCCACGTTCTGCACATGAAAGCCTTTTTGCTGTAATATACCGGCGGTTTCCCGCAGCAGCAGCATGGAGGAGATCCCCTTGTACCGGACGTCGCTGTCGGGAAAATGCCCGCCGATATCGCCCAGGGCGGCGGCCCCCAGCAGCGCGTCGATCACGGCGTGGATCAGCACATCCGCATCACTGTGGCCCAGCAGGCCCTTTTCATAGGGGATATCGACGCCGCCCAGGATCAGCTTCCGCCCTTCCACCAGGCGGTGGGCGTCGTAGCCGTGGCCCACCCGGGGCAGGCCGGATAAATAAAACTGCGCCATGGTAAGATCCTCCGGTGTGGTCAGTTTGATATTGCGGACGCTGCCCTCTGTCAGGTGGATGGGCACGCCCAGGGCGGCCACCAGCGCCGCGTCGTCGGTATACCGCCCGGTACATTCCCGGTGGGCCCGCTCCAGCAGCTCGCGGCGGAACCCCTGGGGCGTCTGCACCGCCCGCAGCGCGCTACGATCGGGCGTATCGGTCACAGTCAGGGCGTCATCCACCACCTTGATGGTATCGGTCACCGGGGTGCTGGCGATGCCCGAGCCGTACGCGCGTACGCTGTCGATCACGTTCCGCACGGTTGCATCGTCCACCAGCGGGCGCGCACCGTCGTGCACCAATACGATATCGCAGTCCGGCGGCAGGCAGGCAAGGCCGTTTTTTACCGATGCCTGGCGGTCACTCCCGCCATAGGCGACGGCATCCGCCGCGAGTCCGCTGTCCCGCAGCGCTTTTTGGATGGAATCCGCATCCTGGGGACGGATCACCAGCGCCACGCCCTGGCAATGCCTTTTCAGCGTGCGCAGCGCCCGGCACAGGGAGCATTCGCCCATCAGGGGCAGCAGCGTTTTATTGACCGCGGCGCCCATGCGCTCTCCGCTGCCGCCGGAGAGCAGAATGGCCCAGGTGCTCATGGCTTTTCCTCCGAATCATCCAGGATGGACATCAGATAACGGTAGATATCCCCGGCGCGCTGGGGCCACAGCCTGACGATCCGGTCGGCGGTGGCGCGGTCCGGCAGCGGGATATCCAGGCTCAGCGCCGGCAGGTTTTCCTCCATCAGCCGCAGCTGCGCCACGCAGGCGCCGCCGGGCAGATGGATCACCTGGGCGGGGAACTGCTTTTCGCTCATGAATTTTTCCCGCCAGTCCGGGGCAGCGGCAATGATCTGGGTGGCCTTGCTGTGGGGCAGACGGTTGACGAAGAAGGACAGCGTCTCCTTCCCGGCGTCGGTGATCTGGTACAGGATCCCGGCGGCCCCGGAAAGACGGGCGGCATGCCCCTCGTTCACCAGCTCCGGCAGCGCCAGTGACAGATCAAAATAGGTCATGATCTCGTTATCCACCATGAAGTACAGCAACTGCAGATCATTGCAGCTGCCAAGCTCTCGCAGCGCCAGCAGGGTATACAGCTTGCGCTCGGATTCGTCCAGCATTGCGGGCGGATTGGGCAGCATATCAGCCTCCGATCAGTATTATCCTTTATTAATTCCATATGTTTGCCAAAACTCCTGCGTCCAGCGGCGAATTTCGTCATCATTCGCCGCGTCGCGCATCCGGTAATGCGGCGGCAGCAGCCGGCGGTAGGCGGGTTCGCGGTATCGGCTGTCCAGCAGCAGCGCCGCGCCGGCGTCCGTCTCGCTGCGGATCACACGCCCAACGGCCTGCAGCACCTTTTGCATGCCCGGGTAGCGGTAAGCGTAGGCGAAGCCGTCGCCCAGCGTATCATCGTAATACCGGCGCAGCGCTTCCTGAATTTCATTGACCTGGGGCAGTCCCACGCCCACCACGGCCACGCCGATCAGCTGGCCGCCGGGCAGATCGATGCCCTCGGAAAAGACGCCGCCCAATACGCAGAGCGAGAGCAGCGCGCCCTCCGCATGGCGCATGTGATAAAGAAAGGCGTCCCGCTCATCCGGCCCCATATTTCTGCCCTGCACATGCAGCGGCAGATCCGGGCGCAGCGCCTCCAGCTTTTCCTGTATCATGGCCAGATAGGCGTAGCTGGGAAAATAGGCGATATATTTGCCGCTGCGGCCCTGAAAAAGCGTCAGTATGCTGCGGGCAATGCTTTCCGCCGTGGCCTCCCGCTGCTGATAGCGGGTATCCACGGAGCGGGTCATGACCAGCAGCCGCTCGGGCGGAAAGGGAGAGGGCAGCGCGAATGTGGCATCCTCCCCATCGCCGCCCAGTAGCGTTTTCATCTCCCGCAGCGGGGACAGGGTGGCGGAAAAGCCGATGCTTCCCGTCATGCGCCGGGTATGGGCCGCCAAATGATCCGATACGTTCAGGCATAAAAGCTGCAGCGCTTTTTCTTTTCCGTGGGCGGACAGGAGCACGCTGTAATCCCCGGGCTGCGCCTGCTGACGCTCCAGCGCCATGCGCAGCTGCAAAAGGATGCGGAACATGGCCTGGCTGCCTTCGGCCTGGGGCTCGCCCATGGAGGCCGCCATAACGCCGATCAGCGTGTCTGAGGGCCCCTGCAGCGCCTGCACATCCTCCAGACGCACGTCCCGCAGGGCGGCAAGCAGCGCCGTCATGCAGGAATACAGCGGGCTCTTTCGGCCGTGCAGCTTGCCGGTTTCCCGCCGAAGGGCGGCAAGATCGCGTCCGTCCAGCTGGGCGGAGAGCATCTCCCGGACGCGGCCCGGCAGATTATGCGCCTCATCCATCAGCAGCGTTACCGGGCTGCCCTGACCGATGATGCGCTTAAGCGATACCAGCGGATCAAAAACATAATTGTAATCGCAGATCACCACGTCGCTGATCTCGCACAGCGCCAGGGAGAACTCAAAGGGGCACAGCCGGTATTCTTCACATACGGCCTGGATCGTTTCCGCTGTCCAGCGCTGATGCGCGCACAGGGCGTTCAGGGCGGGCTGCTCCCGATCGTAATAGCCCCTGGCCCGGGGACAGAAATCCGGATGGCAGCGCATGGGGGATTGGGGACAGCATTTCTCCCGGGCGGTGATCACGCAGGCGCGCAGGGAAAGATCCTGATTTGCCATCCGTTCCAGGGCGCTTTTTGCGGGCGATGGCGGTGTACACCTGCACGGCCATCTCCCTTTGGCCTGGACGGTAATCGGGATAGGGAAAACGCAGCGCCTCCAGTGAATTGTCCCGCCGCAGCAGATGCGCCTGCTGGAGGCTGTGCCAGGCTGCCAGCGGCCGCAGCATATCCAAAAACTGCGCCTCCGCCGCCTGCTTTTCCAGGGTTTCTTCAAATAAAACGCGCACGGCGCCAGCCTCGGTCACATAGCTGACACGCACGGCGATGCTTGCAAGCGACAGCTCCTCGCACAGCATAAAGCCGTAACAGACGGCCTGCATCCGGTGCGCGGGAACGGCGGCCTCCGGCAGCGGGCCGGCATCGGAAATCAGCTTGAGCTCATCCACCAGGATGGGATCGCGATCCATCCACAGCAGATCCACGCGCCCCTGGATCTCTGCCTGTATGCCGCCGCACGCGCCCTGCCATTGCACGGTTCGCTCGGCGATGGCCTGGGCGCTTTGCTGGCGGGCGCGATGGGCGCGGCTGCCCTCCTGCATGGCGGCTGCCGATGCGGGGAGCAGATCGCCGCCGCGCATGGAAAACTCCACCATCCGGCGGACCGAGGCGCGCAACACGGCATCCGGCATGCTTATTCCCTCCTTTTGTGCTTATTTTAACGGCTGGACAAGGGAAAGTAAAGGCGGTATAATAAAAACACAGCAAAAAGAGCGATGGAGGATGGAATGAGCGAGGAACGCCTGGCCTGCGCGGCCCTGCCGCTGAACGCGGAATGCACGGAATACGCCCTGGTGGTTGGCAGCCGGGAGGGCATGAACAGCCTGCTGGGCAGCCGGTCGGAAAAGCTGGAGCGCCGCATCGACGCATCGGAATGGGCGGCACGGCCCGATGTGGTCTGCCTGATCGGCGATGAGGGCATGGACGTGCGCCCCCGGGAGGATGACCGGGAGGATCCGCAGACGCTGGCGGGCATGGCGGCGCGCCTGCTCTATTTGCGTTATCAGAAGGGGATGAAGGGCTTAACGCTGCTTCCCTGCTGTCCGGTGATGCAGAACGGCCCGCGGCTGGCGGAGGCCATGATCGCCTGCGCGGTGCAATGGCGGCTGCCACGGGATTTTCTGCGCTGGCTCATCAGCGAGAACGCCTGCTGCTCCACCCTGACGGACTGCGCCGCCTGGCTGATCGAAACCGAGCGACCGCTCCCGGTGCGGGCGGCGGAGGATGCCATCATATACGTTAAGGACTTGACGCCTTATAACCGGCGCAACCTGCGGATGCTCGGCGGCGCCGGGGTGATGGCCGCGGCAGCCGGTATGCTCTGCGGGCTGGAAACCATGGCGCAGGTCATGCGGGACGAGCCCTTCCGCAGGCTGCTGGGCAACGCGCTGATCCACGAGATCGCGCCGTCCATTCCGGAACTGGAAAAGGATAACCTTTCCTATTCCGCAAGGGTGTGCGCGTATCTTGAAAACGCCTGCGGCGAGGACGCCTGGCCCGGACTGGGGCAAAGCCTGATCAGCCGGTTTATCAGCTGCGTGCTGCCCGCGCTGGCGGACTATGAAAAGCAAAATGCCATGCTGCCGCCCTGCCTGTGCTTCTGCCTCAGCGCCCTGATCATGCTGTATGCCGGCATCCGCAAAAATGACGACGGCGTATATGTGCTGCCCGCGGAGAACGGCGAGATCCCTGTGCCGGACGCGGAGCCCGCGCTGGCTGCCTTTTCCAGGCTGAGCTGCGATATGCCGCCCGAAGCGCTGGCCTATGCCGCCCTTTCTGATCGGGAGGTGTGGGGCTGCGATCTGCGGGAGATCGAAGGGCTGGAGGATCGCGTGACCGCGCAGCTGCGGGATATGCAGCTGCTGGGCGCCCGCGCGGCCATGGAAGAGGCGTCGCAGCAGACCGAGCAATAAAAAAAGGCCGCCGATGCGGCCTTATGCGTAGAGCGACGCCGGATATTCTCCATCTGCCGTCATGCGGGCGATGGCGTCCCGCACAAAGGGCACGTCGTCATGGTAGGTGACGCCAAACCATTTGCTGTCGGTGGAGAGCACGCGGACGGTGGATTTCCCTTCCTTCAGCGTATCGTTGACCACGAAGGGGAGGAAGTATTCCGCTTTGAGCGGGTTGGTGCGCATGGCTTCTTTGTGGAAGGCGGCGAACCGGCTGTCCAGCTCCTCCATGAAGGCGGCGGGGAAGCCCCACAGGTTCATGGAGACCGGAGTGACCTCGGGCAGACGCTGATAGATCAGGCCATCCTCGGTGTACATCGGGCCATCGCAGGTGCTGATGATGTGGGTGCGCTCCACGATGCTTTGCAGATACCCGCTTTGATCGGTGCTGCATACGCCGCGGGACACATAGCCGTTTTCGCTCAATGTATTTTTCAGCAGGAAGCCGGCCATGGCGTACTCATTGGCCGCCGGATCGCTTGCCAAAAAGCTGTAGATCTTTTGGAAGGCGTCCCGACCGTAAAAATCATCGCCGTTGATGGCGGCAAAGGGCGCGTCGATCAGCCCCTTGCAGCACAGCACGGCATGGCCGGTGCCCCAAGGCTTGGCGCGGCCCTCGGGCAGGACGCAGCCTTCGGGCAGGGCGTTAAGGCGCTGGATCACATAGCGGACCTCCATGCGCCGCTCCGCGTTTTTGCCGATCTTCTCCTTGAAATCCGCCTGGATGGCGTCGCTGATGATAAAGATCACCCGCCGGAAGCCGGCGCGATAGGCGTCGAAAAGCGAGTAATCGATGATGCTTTCGCCGTTCTGTCCAAAGGACGCCAGCTGCTTGACGCCGCCGAAACGGCTGCCGATGCCGGCCGCCATGACCACCAGGATGGGCTGTTTATCCATAAAGCCTGTGCTCCTTTATCGTTTATTCCGTTCTTCAGTATATCAATGAACGCTTGATTTTGCAAGCTTTGCCGGAGGTTTGTATGCATATCGTCCTGTATGCGCCGGAGATCCCGCAGAATACCGGGAATATCGCCCGCACCTGCGCCGCCACGGGCAGCGTGCTGCACCTGATCGAGCCCCTGGGCTTTGAGCTCAGCGATAAATATCTCAAGCGCGCCGGACTGGATTACTGGCATCTGATGGAATTGCATGTACACCCTGATTTTGAAGCGCTGATGAGGGAATACCCGGACGCGGTATATCATTTTGCCACCACAAAGGCGCCCCGCGCCTATCATGAGGTCCGCTATGGCCCGGATGATTTTCTGGTATTCGGCTGCGAGACCAAAGGACTGCCGGAATCGCTTTTATCCCGGGTATACGACCGCTGCGTGCGCATCCCCATGCGGACGGAGGCGCGGTCGCTGAATCTGAGCAATTCCGTGGCGATCCTGCTCTATGAGGCGCTGCGGCAGCAGGAATTTACGGGGCTTTGCGGCCAGGGCAGCCTGACGGGCCGGGAGGATGCGGTCTCTCCCTGGATGGACTATGTATAACGAGGAAAAAGCATATGGATGAGCAGAAAAGAGAAGAATACCTTGCGAGACGGGAAGAGGACCGGCAGCTGCGGCAGGATCGCCTGCGGCTGACCGCCGGCATGGCGGATTTCCTGGGTGTGGTAGGCGGCGTGGCGGTGTGCCTGATCCTGGTGCTGCTGATCGCCAGCCTGATCAGCTGGCTGCGGCAGGACGCGGGCAGCACATTTTCGGTGTTCATCAACATGTTCCGGCAGTGAGTACAAAAGGGGGAATGCCCGATGCAGGTTTCCTGGCAGTCGCTGTATGATGAGATCTACGCCTGCCAACGCTGCGATCTCTGCAGGCGGATCCACAATAAGGTGCCCGGGCAGGGGGATATCCATGCCGATCTGATGTTCATCGGCGAAGGCCCCGGCGCGGATGAGGATATGCAGGGCCTGGCCTTCGTGGGCGCGGCCGGGCAGCTGCTGACCAAAATGATCGCCGCCATGGGCTATGACCGGGAGCAGGTGTATATCTGCAATATCGTTAAATGCCGCCCGCCCCAGAACCGCACGCCGGATCCCGCGGAGGCCGCCGCCTGCCTGCCCTACCTGCGTCAGCAGGTGGCGCTGGTCAGGCCCCGGGTGATCGTGCTGCTGGGGGCGACGGCTGCCCGCACGCTGATCCGGGAGGATTTCCGTATCACACGGGAGCACGGCGTCTGGGTGGAAAAGAAGGGCGTATGGTTCATGCCCACCTATCATCCGGCGGCGCTGCTGCGGGACGAGAGCAAAAAGCGGGAGGCCTGGCATGACCTGCAGCTGGTCATGGCAAAAATGAAGGAGCTGGAGGGGACAGCAGATGGCTGATATGAAGGCTTTTGAGAAGGAGTGCGAGGCGTTTTTCCGCCCGCTGTGGCCGGGGGAGGACAAGATCCTGGTATTCGGCGAGGGGAAAAGCGACAGCCCGGATATCATGCTGATCGGCGAAGCCCCCGGCGAGCAGGAAACGCTCAAGCGCCGTCCCTTTGTGGGCAAGGCGGGCAAAAACCTGGATGAATTCCTGGCGCTTACCGGCTTTAAGCGGGAGGAGCTGTTTGTCAGCAACGTGGTCAAGATCCGCCCCACCGCCATCGGCAGCACGGGCCGCGTGCGCAATCGCGCGCCGTCCAAAGAAGAGATCGCCCTGTTCCTGCCCTTCTTATTAAAGGAAATCTCCCTGGTGCAGCCCCGGGCGCTGGTCACGCTGGGCAACGTGCCGCTCAAGGCGCTGATGGGCCCCAAAGCCACGGTGGGCGAGCTGCACGGCAGGTGGTTTGAAACGGAGGGCGGGTATCGGCTGTTCTCCCTGTATCACCCCGCCGCCATCATCTATCGCCGGGAGCTGCGGCAGGTATATGAGCAGGATGTGATGACGCTGCGCGATTCCCTGACATTTGAGACGCAAAAATGATGTTTTAAGGCAAAACCGGTAGGCAGCGCAAAAAAACTGTGCTATGATGCATCCAACAAAAAGAAAGGAGAGTATGCACCATGGAATGGCTGATACCGATCATTATCTGCGTGCTGGTCGGCATTATACTGCTGGTGGTGGAGATGTTCATGCCGGGCTTTGGCGTGCCGGGCATATCGGCTGCCGTACTGCTGCTGGCAGGCATCGTGATGACCTGGTACGAATACGGAGCAAAGCCGGGGCTTGCCATGTCGGTGGCCGTGCTGGCGTTGCTTGGCATCGTGATCTCCATATCGCTCAATGCGGTCAAGAAAGGAAAATTTGGCAGATCCAGCCTGACGCTGGAGGGCACCGTGAACGACGGCGGCGTGGCCGACCGGGAGGCGCTGCAGGAAATGCTGGGCAAGGAAGGCACTGCGCTGACCCCCCTGCGCCCTGTGGGAGCGGTGGAGTTTGAAAACGGCAAAATGAACGTGCAGAGCGATGGAGAATTCATCGAAAAAGGCGCCGCCGTCCGCGTGCTGCGCGTGAGCGGTACCACGGTTTATGTAAAAAAGATCTAAACAAGGGAGGAAAGCAAAATGACTTTCAATGCGACTGGAGTTACCATTATCGTCATCGTGGCGCTGGTTCTTCTGCTGTTCATTGTGTTCCTGCGCTATGTGCCCCTGGGACTGTGGATCCGCGCCATGTCCAGCGGCGTAAAAATCAAGGTAAGCACCCTGGTGGGCATGCGCCTGCGCCGCATCTCGCCCCATCGCCTGATCGACGCGCTGATCATGGTGCGTAAGGCGGGCCTGGATATCACCATTGATCAATTGGAAAAGCACTTCCTGGCGGGCGGCAATATTGAGCGTGTGGCCAAGGCCATGATCTCCGCCCAGCAGGCCAACATCGATATGACCTTTGAGGAAGCCTGCGCTGTCGACCTGGCTGGCCGTGACGTGCTGCAGGCCGTGCAGATGAGCGTTACCCCCAAGGTCATCGAGACCCCGCCCATCGCCGCCGTGGCCAAGGACGGCATTGAGCTGCGGGCCAAGGCCCGCGTCACCGTGCGCACCGACGTGACCCGCCTGGTGGGCGGCGCCGGTGAGGAAACCATCATCGCCCGCGTTGGCGAGGGCATCGTTACCACCATCGGTTCCTCCGAAACCCACAAGGCCGTGCTGGAGAACCCCGACCTGATCAGCCAGAACGTGCTGAACAAGGGCCTGGACAGCGGCACCGCCTTCCGCATCCTCTCCATTGATATCGCCGACGTGGACGTGGGCCGCAATATCGGCGCGCAGCTGCAGATGGACCAGGCTGAGGCCGATCGCCGGATCGCCCAGGCCAAGGCCGAGGAGCGCCGCGCCATCGCCGTGGCCCGCGAGCAGGAAATGATCGCCGCCGTGCAGGAGATGCGCGCCCGCGTGGTCGAGGCCGAGGCCCAGGTTCCCCTGGCCATGGCCGAAGCGCTGCGCGAAGGCAAGCTGGGCGTGATGGACTACTATCAGATGAAAAACGTGATGGCCGATACCAGCATGCGCGAGGGCATCGCCAGCGCCACCAAGCCTGCCGACGACGCTACCCAGAAGTAACTTTTGCTGATATACACCCGCCCCGATGCTTCGGGGCGGGGAATCCGTAAAACAGGAGGGACGCTATGGAAGGGATCCTTGCGCTGCTGATCATATTGATGGGCTTGGCCATCAGCGCGAGCGGTGCAAAAAAGAAAAAGACGGACGCCGGCGCCCCCGGGCCTGCCGCCAGTAAAGCCAGGTCAGCGGCGCAAAGAGCGCCGGGCCATGCCGACGCATCCAGGGCGGCGCAGGTGAAAGACGCGGGCCAGACGCAGCCGTATGATGGATTTGATCGGGATGGATCCATCGATATGCCTGCCCGGGAGCCCCATGAGCATGAGGGTAAGCCCATGCCCTGCCCGGCGGATGAGCGGGAAGCGCCCAGGCCGCGCCCGTCTCAGCTGGCGCCCAGTCCCGCCGACACCCAACCCGGAGCCGTGCAGATCGCTTTCAGCAAAAACAGCATGGTGCAGGCTGTGGTGATGGCCGAAGTACTGAAGCGTCCGGAATTCAAAAACGGACGCCGGGTAATACGATAAAAGAGGAACCAACATGGATGCGGATACGATTCGGGTATTGATTGCCGATGACGAGCCCGGCATGCGCATGATCCTGCGCAAGATGATCGATCGCGTGGAAGGGTACGAGCTGGTGGGGGAAGCCACCGACGGCGCGGAGCTGATGGAAAAGTTTGAAGCGCTGCGCCCCCAGGTGGTTTTCCTGGATGTGGATATGCCGGTGATGAACGGCGTGGCCTGCGCCAACCAGATCCAGGACGCCGATCCCAGCTGCGTGCTGATCTTCGCCACGGCCCATGAGGAATACCGCAGCGACGCCTTTGCGGTATATGCCTTTGATTATCTGCTCAAGCCCTTCAAAATGGACCGGGTCATTGAAACGCTGACCCGCATCCGGGAGCGCCAGCAGTTTATGCGCGCCCGCCCGGCGGTAACAAAGCTCCTGGATCAGGAGCGCGCCAAGCCCCAGGGACGCATGATGCTCAAGCACCGCGACGGCGTATCCTTCATCAATATGGCGGATATCCTGCTGGTGCAGCGGGAGGAGCGCTCCACCGTGATTTATACTGCGGACGGCGGCAGCTATGCCACCTCCGATACCCTCAGCGAGACCGAGGCCAAGCTGGATCCCCAGGTATTCTTCCGCTGCCACCGCAGCTACATCATCAACCTGAACCGCATCCACGATATCACGCCCTATGGCCGCTGGACCTATGTGGTGCGCCTGGACGGCACCGATCGGGACGCGCTGATCACCCAGGAAAAATATGAAGAGCTGGAGAGGCTTTTTGGCTGATCCATGGGCAGCCGGGAAAACCGGCTGCCTTTGTACGTTTATGGAAACGAAAACGCTTACACATCCCTTCGATCCGGTATATGACGGCAATTGCCGCATCCTGATCCTGGGTACCTTTCCTTCCGTCAAGTCCAGGGAGAACGCCTTTTATTACGGCCATCCGCAGAACCGCTTCTGGCGGATGCTGGCCGCGGTCTATGAAGAGCCTGTGCCTGCCGGTGTACCGGAAAAGCGCGCTCTGCTGCTGCGCCATCATATCGCCCTGTGGGATGTGATCGGCGGATGCGAGATCACCGGCTCGGCGGACAGCAGCATCCGCAGCCCCGAGCCCAACGATTTGCCTGCGCTGATGAAGAAGTGCCCCATTGAACGCATCTTGCTTAACGGCAAAACGGCGGAGCGGATCTACCTGAAGCATTGGAAGAACATGCCCGTGGAGCACATCGTACTGCCCTCCACCAGCCCGGCCAACGCCGCCTGCTCGCTGGAACGGCTGACGGCGGAATGGGGCCGGGCGCTGAAAATGGATTGAAGCTGCCGGAAAACTTGAAAGAATCAGCGGAAAACGCTTGCTTTATCGGGAAAAAACTATTGACATTCTTCTGCCAAAATGTTATATTTCTCGGGTAGCCGCTCGGAAGGGGCTCTTTAAATGTGCGCAAGCAAGGAGGTGCTGCCAGAATGTACGCGATTATTGCGACCGGCGGCAAACAGTACCGTGTCTCCCAGGGAGACGTCATCTATGTGGAAAAGCTCGACAACCAGGTGGGCGATGAAGTGACCTTCCCCGTGCTCATGCTCGGCGGTGATACCGTTGAAGTGGGCAATCCCGTGCTGGCCGGCGCTGCCGTGAAGGGCAAAGTGCTGCAGCAGGGCAAGAGCGCCAAGATCGTCGTCTTTAAGTACAAGAGCAAGAAGAACTACCGCCGTAAGGCCGGCCATCGCCAGCCCTTCACCAAGGTGGAAATCACCGCCATCAACGGCTGATGACGCGCGTAACCCTGTTCCGTGATCCCGATGGGCGCCTGAGCGGCTTTGAATGCAAAGGGCATTCGGGCTATGCAGAGGCTGGCAGCGATATCGTATGCGCCGCGGTCTCCGCGCTGTCCATCACCTGCGCCAACGCGCTGCAAAGCGTGGCCGGTATCGATCCCGACGTGACCGAAAAGGATGGCTACCTGACGGTGCGCATCCCGCAGCCGCAGCAATGCCACGACGCGCAGGTCATCATGAAGGTCTTTGAGCAGGGCATCGGCGATATCGCCGCATCCTACCCCAAGCATATTGTGTTCACCACCCGGTGAAGTAAGAACGGAGGAACAACATCATGTTGAAAATGAATCTTCAGCTGTTCGCTCATAAAAAAGGTATGGGCTCCACCCGCAATGGCCGCGACAGCGAGAGCAAGCGCCTTGGCCCCAAGCGTGCTGATGGTCAGTTCGTCCTGGCCGGCAACATCCTGGTTCGCCAGCGCGGCACCCACATCCATCCCGGCCTCAACGTGGGCATCGGCAAGGATGACACCCTGTTTGCCAAGGCCAACGGCATCGTTCGTTTCGAGCGCCTGGGCCGCGACAAGAAGCAGGTCTGCATTTATCCCGTCGAACAGTAATTGATCTGACAAAAGACCGTCGCCATTTCCGGCGGCGGTTTTTGTTTAAGGGGACAAACGCATGAAATGGATCTATCCGGATTATTACCCGCAGTTCAAATGCATTGCGGAGCGCTGCCGGCATAACTGCTGCATCGGCTGGGAAATCGATATCGATTACTCCACCATGGGGAACTATCAAAAGATGAAAGGCCCCATGGGGGATCGGGTGCGGCGGAACATTGAAGGATCCGCGCTGGACGGGCATTTCATCCTGGACGAAAACGAGCGCTGCCCCCTGCTCAATGAAAACGGGCTTTGCGATCTGATTCTGGAAAAGGGGGAGAAGGCCCTGTGCCAGATCTGCCGGGATCATCCCAGGTTCCGCTGCCGGCTGAAGGATCGGGAGGAAATCGGCCTGGGGCTGTGCTGCGAGGAAGCATGCCGGCTGATCCTGGATCAGAAAGAGCCCATGCGGCTGCTCCTGGAGGATAATGGCCGCTCGAAGGCTGAACTCAGTAACGGTGAAAAAGAGTATCTTTCGAGACGGAACCGCCTGCTTGCCATCGCCACGGACCGCAGCCAATCGGTTTATAACCGGATGGACAGGATCCTGGAGGAGGAAGAGGAGGAGCTGCCCGATCTTCCGTTTAAGCAGTGGGCCGATATCCTGCTGCAACTGGAACGGCTGGACGAAAACTGGACCACGCTGCTGAAGCGCAGACGAAACGGGCCCTTCCGCGCGTCCATCGATGATATCACGCAGGAAAACCTGCTGGTATATTTCCTGTACAGGCATTATCTGAAAAACAGCAAGGAAGGCGCATATTTTTGCGGTGCCGCCGCGTTTTCGGTGCTCAGCACGCAGATCATCGCCCTGCTGTGCGAAAAGCAATCGGATGTATATGACGTGGCCCGCATGTATTCCGCTGAGATCGAATATTCCGATGAAAACCTGGACGCGCTGATGGGGATGCTGAACGAGTATAACGGAGGTACGATGGAATGAAACTGATTTCCTGGAATGTAAACGGTTTGCGCGCCGTGATGGGCAAGGGCTTTCTGGACAGCTTCAATGCCCTGGACGCCGATATTTTTTGCCTGCAGGAGACCAAGCTGCAGGCGGGCCAGATCGATCTGGAGCTGTCCGGCTATCATCAGTATTGGAATTATGCGGAGAAGAAGGGCTATTCCGGCGTGGCGGTGTTTACCAAAGCAGAGCCGCTGGCGGTATCCCGTGGGATCGGCATCGAAGCGCACGACCAGGAGGGACGGGTGCTGACGCTGGAGTTTGAGGGCTTTTTTCTGGTCTGCTGTTACACGCCCAACAGCCAGGATGGGCTCAAGCGTCTGGATTACCGCATGCAGTGGGAGGATGATTTTAAGGCGTACCTCAAAAAGCTGGAGGAGAGCAAGCCTGTGGTGCTCTGCGGCGATCTGAACGTGGCCCATGAGGAGATCGATATCAAGAACCCCAAATCCAACCGCATGAACGCAGGCTTTACCGACCAGGAGCGCGGAAAGATGACCGATCTGCTGGCGGCGGGCTTTGTGGATACCTTCCGCGCACTGCATCCCGATGAAACCGGGGCGTACTCCTGGTGGAGCTACCGCTTCCATGCCCGGGAGAACAATGCCGGGTGGCGCATCGATTATTTTATCGTATCAGAAGCGCTGCGTTCGCGGGTTCTTTCCGCCTCCATCCACAGCGAAATCTACGGTTCCGATCATTGCCCGGTGGAATTGGTGCTGGCATAAGCGCTTTTCTGCCGGAGAAATTGCATTTGATGTTGACAAATTGTAATAAATTTGATATAAAAAAGATGGATTAATTTAATTTTCACAGCATGCCCGCATTCCCTGCGGGCAGAAAGGTGATTAAAAATGGCCACTGCTAAAAAACGGAATGTGTATCGGGGCTTGATTATCTGGATGCTGGTGCTGCTGGCGCTCACCGCGCTGGCGATCGCCGGGTATCTGTATACCCAGAAGGATCTGGAGCGCGCCGTGCAGGAGAACGCCGATCAGGTGGAGCAGATCAACGCCGCCCGTACCCAGGAATACGCCGCCGCCGTAAGCGAGCTGAATCAGCAGAACGCCGCGGCCTCCCAGGTGGATACCAGCTGGCCTGCGCCGGCTGCCCAAGGCTGGGATCTGATGGATCTGACCGGGCTGCCCATCTCCGCCGGCACCCAGACCAGCGTTTCCCGCCAGGAGATGCTGCAGGGCGGCATGATCGTCATCAACCGCTGGCATGCCATGCCTTCCGATCTGACCGATGATCTGATGGTCAGCATCATGAATTACAGCCGCGCGGATAAGGACAGGACCACCAATATTCCCACCGAGAACGCCTCCGTGCAGCTGATGGCCCCCGCCGTGGATGCGCTGATGCGCCTGTATCAGGATGCCCGCAGCAGCGGCCTTGAGATGGAGCATATCATCGTGGAAGAGGGCTACCGCACCATGGAGACCCAGACCCAGTTCTGGGCCAAGGAATCCGATAAGCTCAGCGCCCGCTATTCCGGCGACCGTCTGGAGGATAAGATCCGCCAGGCCGGCATCGCCTATCCCGGCACCAGCGATTTCCAGTCCGGCATGAGCATCAAGCTGTATAACTACAAGAGCGGCGATAAGGAGTTTTCCAATACGCCTTTGCATGAGACCGAGCAGGGCCGCTGGCTGTATAACAACAGCTGGAAGTATGGCTATGTGTTCCGCTTCCCGGTGCAGGGCTTCCCCTATGCGGATACCGTGGATAAGAGCTACGTGACCGGCATCAACCTGAAGATGAAGGTGTACCGCTATGTGGGCGAGGCCAATGCCGAGATCATGCATGCATCCGGTATGTGCCTGGAGGAATACGTGCAGTACCTGATCGAGCATCCCCATGTGGCGCTGTATGAAAACGGTCAGCTGCGCTGCGAGGTGTACCGCGTGCAGGATCCCTATTCCGATACGCTGGTGACCATCCCCAACGGCGCGCGCACCTATACCGTTTCCACCGATAACCTGGGCGGCATGATCGTGGCGGCGCAGTTCTGATCAAAATTTCATATCATCCCATAAAAGATGGCGTTATCCATGCGCCATCTTTTTTTGCGGAGTTTTCCAAAGCAAAGAAAAAAATAATTGATTTAGTATGAAGGATTCTTTATAATAGTTTTATCACATGCTTTTTTCATGATCCGAAATGAAGAAGGAGGCTTGGAATGCGCGCAATCAGTGCCTGGCTGGAGCCGGCGGGCGCGCCGCCCACGGAGCGGCAGCTGTTCAGCAACAGCGCTCTTAAAAAAATGATCGTGCCGCTGCTGGTGGAGCAGCTGCTGCAAATGGTGGTGGGCCTGGCCGATACCATGATGGTCAGCTATGCCGGCGAGGCCGTGGTGGCCGGCGTCGGGCTGGATACCATGGTGGTTACGGTGTTTATCTATCTGTTTACCGCCATTGCCGCCGGCGGCTCGGTGGTGGTTTCCCAGTATATCGGCAGCAGGCAGCGGCAGAACGCCAACCTGGCGGCTTCCCAGATCTTCCATATCGCCGGGATCCTTTCCCTGATCAGCATGGCGCTGATGCTGATCTTCGGCTCCTGGCTGCTGGGCGTCATGTATCCCGATACGGAGCCTGCCACCATGGAAGCCTGCCGAACCTATATGTGGATCGTGGCGCTGTCCTTCCCGGCCAATGCCATCTATAACGCCGGCGCGGCGCTGTACCGCACCATGGGCCTGACCCGGCTGACCATGTGGGTGTCCCTGGCGGCCAATCTGGTCAACGTGGCCGGCAACGCCATTGGCATCTTTGTGTTCCATGCGGGCGCAGCGGGCGTGGCCTGGCCCACCACCCTCTCCTGGTATGTGGCGGCGGCGGTGATGACCGCGCTGTGCTTTCAGAAAAAACGGGAAGTAAACGTGCAGTGGAGCAGCATGCTGAAGCTGAACGCATCCATGGCCCGGCGTATCCTGGGCGTGGCCATTCCCAATTCTGTGGAGAATACGCTGTTCCAGGCGGCCAAGGTGGTGCTGGGCATGCTGGTGGCCACCTTTGGCACCTCGCAGATCGCCGCCAACTCTACGGGCCAAACCTTCTGGTCCCTGGCGGCCTGCATGGGCATGTCCATGGGTACGGTGTTTGTTACGGTGATCGGGCAATGCGTGGGCGCGGGCGATGTGCAGGCGGCGGAATGGTATATGCATAAACTGACGCGCCTCTCCCTGGCGCTGGCCATCGTATGAAATATCGCCGTGATGGCGCTGACGCCCATCCTGCTGCCACTTTATGACCTGAGCGCCGAAACAAAACGGCTGATCCTGATCATCGTGGCCATTCATAATCTGTTCTCCGCCTTTATCCAGCCCTTCTCCGGCCCGCTTTCCTCCGGCCTGCGCGCCGCGGGCGATGTGAAGTTTACCATGTGGGCATCGCTGTTCGCTACGGTGGTCTGCCGCACCGCGCTCTCCTTCCTGCTGGCCAAGTGGCTGGGCTGGGGCGTGATCGGCATTGTCCTGGCCATGGGCCTGGATTGGTGTATCAAGGCCGCGCTGGATATCGCGCGATTCCGCGGCGGAAAATGGAAAAATAAAAAAGTGATATAACGGACAAAAGGGGGATTGCAGGGCGCGATCCTCCTTTGTTTATGGGAGAAACAGGGGCGATCTGCACCGCCGCATGATTTGACGAAGAAAAACGTTTGTGCTATCATTTCATTTGATGCGGAACGCATTATTTTATTTTGCAGGAGATTTTTAATGGAAACCTACAGGGCAGGCATAGACGTTGGCTCCACCACGGTCAAACTGGTGCTGATCAACGGGGAGGGGAAGCCTGTATTCAGCCGGTACGAGCGGCACCATGCCCATATCCAGGAAACGCTGACGCAGCTGCTGCGGGATGCCCGGGAGCTGCTGGGACCCTGCGCCGTGATCCCGGCCATCACCGGCAGCGGCGGCATGGGCCTGGGTACGGCGCTGCATATCCCGTTTATCCAGGAAGTGGTGGCGGTGGCTGCCGCCGTACAGGAGACCGCCCCGCAGACCGACGTCGCCATCGAGCTGGGCGGCGAGGACGCCAAAATCATTTATTTTACCGGCGGTCTGGAGGAACGCATGAACGGCGTCTGCGCCGGCGGCACGGGCAGCTTTATTGATCAGATGGCCGCGCTGATGCAGACTGACGCCCTGGGACTGAACGCGGAAGCCCGCAATTATCAGGAAATCTATCCCATCGCCGCCCGATGCGGCGTATTTGCAAAATCCGATATTCAGCCCCTGATCAACGATGGCGCGACCAAGGCCGATCTGGCGGCCTCCGTATTCCAGGCGGTGGTCAATCAGACCATCAGCGGCCTGGCATGCGGAAAGCCCATCCGCGGCCACGTGGCCTTTCTGGGCGGCCCGCTGCATTTTTTGCCGGAGCTGCGCAATGCCTTTATCCGCACGCTGAAGCTGACCGATGAAACCGCCATTATACCGGAAAACAGCCATCTATTTGCCGCGCTGGGCGCCGCGCTGCGCTCCCAGGGCGTCGGAACCATGCTGGACGCGCTGATCGATGCCCTGGGCCGCGGCGTGCTTTTGACCATGGCGCTGACGCGCATGGAGCCGCTGTTCCGTTCCAATGACGAATACGAACGCTTCCGCCAGCGGCACGCCAAAGCGCAGGCTGTGCGGGGAGATTTGAGCGCATACAGCGGCGATTGCTTCCTGGGCGTGGATGCCGGCAGCACCACCACCAAGCTGGCACTGATCGGCAAAGAAGGGGAACTGCTGTGGACGTTTTATCGGAACAACCAGGGAAATCCCATCAAAACGGCGATCTCCGCCCTGCGGGAGCTGAAGGAAGCGCTCCCGGCATCGGCGCGTATTGCCCGCAGCTGCTCCACCGGCTACGGAGAGGAGCTGCTCAAATCCGCCTTCTCCCTGGATGAGGGCGAGGTGGAGACCATCGCCCATGTGACCGCCGCCAGCTTTTTCGATCCCCAGGTGGACTGCGTGCTGGATATCGGCGGACAGGATATGAAGTGCATCAAGCTGAAAAACGGCTCGGTGGATACCATTCTGCTCAACGAGGCCTGCTCCAGCGGCTGCGGCAGCTTCCTGGAGAATTTTGCCAATTCCATGGGCTATACCGCCCAGGGCTTCGCCGCTGAGGCGCTGTTTGCCCGGGAGCCGCTGGATCTGGGCACCCGCTGTACGGTGTTCATGAACAGCAATGTGAAGCAGGCGCAGAAGGAAGGCGCGTCGGTGCAGGATATCAGCGCGGGGCTGGCCTATTCCGTGATCCGCAACGCCCTGTTTAAGGTGATCAAGCTGACCGACGCCTCCGGGCTGGGCAGCCATGTGGTGGTGCAGGGCGGCACCTTCCATAACCCGGCGGTGCTGCGCGCCTTTGAAAAGATCAGCGGCGCGGAGGCGGTATGCCCGGATATCGCCGGCATGATGGGCGCGTTCGGCGCGGCGCTGATCGCCCGCAGGCATTACCGGGGACAGCCTTCTTCCATGCCCGCCCTGGAGGAGCTGCTGTCGCTTACCTGGAAGACGGCCACCACCCATTGCGGCGGCTGCGAGAACCGCTGCATGCTGACCGTCAATACCTTTCCCGGCGGCCGCCGGCACATCACCGGCAACCGCTGCGAAAAGGGCCTGGGCAAATCGGCAGCCGGCGAAAAAGGACCCAATGTATCGGCCTATAAGCTGAAGCGGATATTTGATTACGCGCCGCTGGCCGATGCGCCCCGGGGAGAGATCGGCATTCCGCGGGTGCTCAACCTGTGGGAAAACTATCCCTTCTGGCATACGTTTTTTACGGAGCTGGGCTTTGCTGTGCGTCTGTCGCCGCCCTCCAGCCGGAAGCTTTATGCCCTGGGCATGGAGAGCATCCCGTCCGAGAGCGAGTGCTACCCTGCTAAGCTGGCGCACGGGCACGTGCAGGCGCTGATCGATATGGGCGTAAAAACCATCTTCCATCCCAGCGTGTTTTACGAGCGTCAGGAGGTGGAGGAGGCCCAGAACCATTATAACTGTCCCATGGTATGCGCTTATCCGGAAAACCTGAAAAACAACGTGGAGGATGTGGCCAATGGAAAGGTGCGCTACATCCGTCCCTTTATCGCGTTTACCAGCGAGAAAACCGCGGCCGACCGCCTGGTGCGCCTGTGCGCGGAGGAATGGAAGATTCCTGCCCGGGAGGTTCGCGCCGCCGTCCATGCTGCCTGGCAGGAGCAGGGCAGGGCAAAGGCCGATATCCGGGCGGCAGGGGAAAGGGCGCTGAAGTGGATGCAGGAGAACCGCAGGCGCGGCGTTATCCTGGCCGGAAGACCCTATCATGTGGATCCGGAGATCCATCACGGCATCCCGGAGATGATCGCGGGCTATGGCCTGGCGGTGCTCACCGAGGACAGCATCCCCGCGGATTTCAAGCCCATCCGTCCCATCCGCGTCAACGATCAATGGGTATACCACAGCAGACTGTATACCGCCGCGCAGTTTGCCGCCCGCCGGGAGGATCTGGAGCTGATCCAGCTCAATTCCTTCGGCTGCGGTTTGGATGCGGTGACCACAGATCAGGTGGCCGATATCCTGGAGGGCTGCGGCAGGCTGTATACCGTGCTCAAGATCGACGAGGTCAATAACCTGGGCGCGGCGCGCATTCGGGTGCGCAGCCTGCTGGCCGCCATGGAGATGCGGCGGGAAAAACAGCAGAACGCCGCGAAGCTGCCTGCACCCTATCAGCGCCAGTATTTTTCAAAACAAATGTTCGATCAGGGCTATACCATCCTGGCCCCCAATATGAGCCCGATCCATTTTGATCTGCTCACCCCGGTTTTCAGGAAGCGCGGCTATAACCTGGTCATCCTGCAGAACGAGGGCCGCAGCGTCATCGATACGGGCCTGAAATACGTCAATAACGACGCCTGCTATCCCTCCATCCTGGCGGTGGGGCAGATGATGGAGGCAGTGCTCAGCGGGCAGTACGATGTGAACCGGCTGGCGCTGATCATGACCCAGACCGGCGGCTGCTGCCGCGCCAGCAATTACGTCAGTTTTATCCGCCGCGCCCTGGAAAAGGCGGGCCTGCCCCAGATCCCGGTGCTCAGCATCAACTTCAATGGCATGGAAAAGAACGAGGGCTTCCACATTTCGCTGTCCATGCTGCGGGATGCGGGAAAGGCGCTGGTGATCGGCGATCTGCTGATGCGCTGTCTGTACCGTGTGCGGCCCTATGAAAAGGTAAAGGGCAGCGCCGATGCCCTGCACGAAAAATGGCGGGACATCGCCTGCGGGATGCTGACAGGTGATCGTGAGTACAGCTTTGGCGATCTGTGCCGCGATCTGGTGCGCGATTTTGATACCCTGCCGCTGGCGGATATTCCGCGTAAGCCGCGGGTGGGCATCGTGGGGGAGATCCTGGTAAAATATATGCCTCTGGCCAACAATCACCTGGCGGAGCTGCTGGAGCGGGAGGGCACCGAGGCCGTGGTGCCCGATCTGATGGATTTTGTGCAGTACACAGTATTCAATCAGGGGTATAAGTCGGAGTATCTGGGCGCGCGCTGGACGGGCAAATACGCCGCGTCCTGGGGCTCTGATATCCTGCGCAGGTTCCGCGGTGCGGCCATCCGGGCCCTGGCGGAATCCAGCCGTTTTCAGCCGCCCATGCAAATAGAAAAGATTGCTGATCTGGCGCGGCCCTTCCTGTCCATCGGCAACCAGTATGGCGAGGGCTGGTTCCTATGCGGGGAAATGGCGGAGCTGCTGGAGGAAGGGGTCAGCAATATCGTGTGCATCCAGCCCTTTGGGTGCCTGCCCAATCATGTGGTGGGCAAGGGTGTGATCAAGCAGCTCAAAAAGAAGTATCCTCAGGCCAATATCGCCGCGGTGGATTATGATCCCGGCGCCAGTGAGGTAAACCAGCTCAACCGCATCAAGCTGATGTTGGCCCAGGCAGAGGTGAAATAAGCACGCTGCGCCGATCCGTTTTGAATCATACAGGCCGCTGAAAATTGATTCAGCGGTTTTTGTTTCCCCATTTTTTGCATGCCGCAAAAGGTTAATGGTTGAAACGAGTCAGCTTTCACATGAAATTAAGCTTGAAATGCACAAACAGATCATGTATAATAAAAATACAAATAAAAGGATTGAATTTTGTGCACAGGCGTCAAAAACCGTGGAATCTCGGTTCGATTCAGGCGTTTGCTTGGGACGGGAAAAGGAGGATGCGTAAAGAAATGAGCACAAAACCTGTCAAAGCGCCTTCCCTGCGGGAAAGGAC
>CADAHU010000015.1 GCA_902787835.1 uncultured Eubacteriales bacterium | reverse complement strand
GATCATGTTGGTCACCTGGTTCAGCTGCTGCTGCACGTCGTTGGAAGCGAACTGCAGGTCCACTTCATAGCCGGCTTCTTCCAGCAGCTTCTGCATGTTCTCGCCATCCTGGTTCCAGCGCTGCAGGTCCTTGGTGGGCATGGAGACGCCAACCTTTTTGGCGCCCTCGGCGGTGGCGCCCAGGCACAGGCAAACCATCATCAGGCACAGAACGATCGACAGAATCTTCTTCATAGTGATACGCTCCTTTGATGTATTTTTGCAGGTCATAACAACCCACATTTGATAAATCCTATGTTACCACGAGTTTTTGTGCATGTCAAGCGAAAAACGCTCAATTTTTTTGTATTTTTATATCATAAACATCACTTCATCTGCCCGATAAATGCAAAATAGATACCGCCGTTCTGCTCATAATTATGCTACAATAGAGCACATCATCAACCTGCAAAGGATGACCTGCATGCTGTACGCCGAGAACCTTTCCGTAAACCAAAGCAACCATCTGACGATCGGCCGCCACGACGCCGTGGCGCTGGCCCGGCGGTTCGGCACGCCGCTGTACGTGCTGGACGAGGACCGCATGCGCCTGAACTGCCGCCGCTACCGCCAGACGCTGGCCGGCGCCTATCCGGGCGAGGGCCTGGTGCTCTACGCCAGCAAGGCGCTGTGCACCCTGCATACCGCCCGGGTGGCCGCGGAGGAGGGGCTGGGGGCCGACGCGGTCTCCGGCGGCGAAATCTATACCCTGCTGAAGGCCGGCTTCCCCATGGAAAAGGTCTTTTTCCACGGCAACAACAAAACGCCGGAGGAGATCGCCCTGGCCATGGACAGCGGCGTGGGCTATTTTGTGGTGGATAACCGGGAGGAGCTGCGCCGCATCAACGATCTGGCGGGCCAGCGCGGCAGGATCCAGCCCATTCTGTTCCGGGTCAAGCCCGGCGTGGACTGCCACACCCACGAATACATCAAGACCGGCCAGATCGACAGCAAATTCGGCGTGGCGCTGGAGACCGGCGAGGCGCTGGAGATCCACCGGGAGGCGGCGTCCCTGCCCCACGTGCGGGTGGAGGGCGTGCACTGCCACATCGGCAGCCAGATCTTTGAAACCGAGCCCTTCTGCGAGGCGGTGCGCCGCATGACGGGCCTGATGGCGCAGCTGAAAAGCGAGCTGGGCATGGATACCCGCATCCTGAACCTGGGCGGGGGCTTCGGCATCCCCTACGAGCCCGGGGACGATCCGCCGCCCCTGGCGCATTATCTGCGCAGCGTCACTTCCGTTCTCCGGCAGGAGACGGAGCGCCTGGGCCTGCCCCTGCCGCAGCTGTGCTTTGAGCCGGGCCGCGCCCTGGTGGGCGACGCGGGGGTGACGCTGTACACCGTGGGCAGCGTAAAGACCATCCCGGGCGTGCGCACCTATGTGGCGGTGGACGGCGGCATGGCCGATAACCCGCGCTACATCCTGTACGGCGCAAAGCATCCCGCCCTGGTGGCGAACCGCGCCGGGGACGCCCCGGAAGGCCCCGTGACCATTGCCGGCAAATGCTGCGAATCGGGCGATTTGATCGCCGAGCACACGCCGCTGCAGGCGGTTTATCCCGGCGATATCCTGGCGGTGCTGGTGACCGGCGCGTACAATTATTCCATGGCCAGCAATTACAACCGCCTGCCGCGCCCGGCCATGGTGGCGCTGCAGGGAGAGGAGGCGCGGCTGATCGTCCGCCGGGAAACCTACGAGGATCTGATCAGCCACGATGTTTTATAATGAACAAGCTGCATGTATACACCGGCGACGGCAAGGGCAAAACCACCGCCGCCATGGGCCTGGCGCTGCGCAGCCTGGGCCACGGGTTCCCGGTCTTGATCGCGCAGTTCATGAAGAACGGGGATTCCGGCGAGATCGCCGCCCTGGGGCGTTTTGAGAACGCCGCGCTGCGCTTTGCCCCGCCGCTCCGTGATTTTACCTTCCGCATGACGCCCGAGCAGCTGGCCGAAGCCCGGCGGGCGCACACCGGTTTCGCGGAGCGGCTGGCCGATGAGATCGAAACCCTTTTTCCCCGGCTGATCGTGCTGGACGAATTGTGCTGCGCCCTCTCCCTGGGCCTGGTCGCCGAGGATACGGGCCGCCGCCTGCTGGACGCCGCCCTGCGGCAGGGCGAAACCGCCGTCACCGGCCGCGACGCCCCCGGCTGGCTGCGGGACCGCGCCGATTATCTCAGCGAGATAAAGGCCGCACGGCACCCCTTCGATACCGAAGCGCTCCCGGGCCGGGAAGGGATCGAATGGTGAGGGGTTCTTTATCGCAGAAGCTTCCTCTTGTTATTGGGGATTGAGCGGCTGGGAAAAGCTGAGAATGTAGAACGCAAAATGCGCGCCCGGTTGCTGACACGTTTCCGGGATCTTTCCGCTTCTCTTTCCGGCGCGAAAAGAGAAGGCCCCCGGAAAGCTCCTGGAAAATCCCGTCCGTCTCTTCCCCCTTCGCGGAAGTTTTGCGCATATTCGCTCCACCCGCGGCAGCTGTTCTCTACCCGCGGGGGCTTTTTTTATATTGCCACAGCGCCCACTTATGCGGTATAATAATGCAATCGGGACATACTGCGCGGAGGCCCACGGCGATGGGCGAAAGGAAACGGGTATGGAGAACAACTTTTTACAGGCGCTGCAGCGCACGGGGCTAAGGGAGGATCAGCTGATCCCCGCCATTCATTTTATGGGCGAGCAGGTGCCGGGCGGCTTTTTTGTGTACCGGGCGGAGGGCGAAATGGAGCTGGTTTACGCCAACAGCGTGTGCCTGCGGCTGTTCGGCTGCGATACGCCGGAGCAGTTCCGGGCGCTCACCGGGTATACCTTTCCCGGCATGGTGCACCCGGAGGATTTTGAGCGCATCCAAACCTCCATCGACGAGCAGATCGCCAACAGCGCCTCCCATAAGCTGGATTATGTGGAGTACCGCATCATCCGCCGGGACGGCACCGTGCGCTGGGTGGACGATTACGGCCATTTTGCCTTTTTGCCGGGCTGCGGCCCCGTTTATTACGTGTTTATCAGCGATATCACCGACCGGCACAACGCCCGGGAGGAGACCCACCGCCGCTCCAAGGTATACGAGGGCATGAACGAGCAGTTCAACGCCCTGGCGGACGAGAGCCTGACGGTATTCCGCACCAACATCACCAGCGGGATGATCGAGGAGGTGCGGGGCCGCGATCTGTACGATACCGATTTTCCCGGCGGCTCCATTGCCGAAAGCGCCCGGGTGCGCTCGGAAAGCTTCCTGGTGCCCGGGGACCGGGAGCGTTATGACGAGATCTTTAAGCTGGAGCGCCTGGTGGAGCGCTATTATCAGGGCCAGGGGCCGGCCACCTTTGTGGGCTACTGCAGGCGGCAGAGCGGCCGGCAGTGCTTTGTCAAATTTTCCGGCTCCGCGGCCATCGATCCGGTCACCGGCGATGTGATCGCCTTCGGCGTGGAAACCGAGTACAACAGCCAGAAGGTGACCGAGGTGCTCAACCAGCGCGTGCTGGCCCAGCAGTATGATATGGTGGCCTACATCGTGGGCGATCATTACGGCGTGGTCATCGGCGACGCCGCCAACATCAAGCGCGGCAACATCTTCCCCAAAAAGCGGGACGGCGTATACTCCGAGTATATCCAGGAGCAGGTGCTGCCGGCGTCCGCCTCGGTGCACGACCGGGAGCAGCTGCGCCAGGCCCTGGCCGCGGCCACCATCGTGCGGGCGCTGGAGACCAGCGATACCTATACCGTGGACGTGACCTGCGAGGAGGGCGGCGAAAAATTCTTCAAGCGCTTCACCTATTATCTGGTGGATCGGGACGCCAGGTTTTACCTGCTGCTCAAATCCGATATCACCGATGTGATCCGGAAGGAGCGGGAGCGCAGCATGGCGCTGTCCGACGCCCTGCGCGCCGCGGAGCAGGCCAACGCCGCCAAAACCAGCTTCCTCTCCAACATGAGCCACGAGATCCGCACGCCCATGAACGCCATCATCGGCCTGGACGCCCTGGCGCTGCAGGATAAAGAGCTGCCGGAGCAGACCCGGCAATACCTGACCAAGATCGGCGACAGCGCCCGGCACCTGCTGGGGCTGATCAACGATATACTGGATATGAGCCGCATAGAATCGGGCCGCCTGGTGCTGCGCAAGGAGGAATTCTCCTTCAGCGCCATGCTGGAGCAGCTGAGCACCATGGTCATGTCCCAGTGCAGCGACAAGGGTCTGCGCTTCACCTGCCGGGTGGAGGGCCCGGTGGGCGACGGCTATATCGGCGACGATATGAAGCTCAAGCAGGTGCTGATCAACATTCTCTCCAACGCCATCAAGTTTACCGACGCCCCGGGCAGCATCACCCTGACCGTGGAGCAGACCGCCGCCTTCGGCGAGCAGGCCACGCTGCGCTTCACCATCCAGGATACCGGCATCGGCATGAGCAAAGAATTTCTGCCCCACGTGTTTGATTCCTTCAGCCAGGAGGACGGCAGCCGCAACAGCAAATACGGCAGCACCGGCCTGGGCATGGCCATCACCCGCAACATCGTGGAGATGATGAACGGCACCATCTCCGTGGATTCCGAAAAGGGAAAGGGCACCTACTTTACCGTGGTGGTGCCGCTCAAGAAGAGCACCCACCAGAGCCTCTCCCGGGAGTTTATCAGCGCCGCCGACCTGCGGGTGCTGGTGGTGGACGATGAGGAGACCGCCGCCGAGCATGCGCGCATGGTGCTGGACGACGCCGGCATCAAGGCCGATACCTGCCGCAGCGGCAGCGAGGCCCTGCATATGCTGGACGTGGCCAATACCAAAATGGAGCCCTATAACCTGGTGCTGCTGGATTGGAAGATGCCCGATATGGACGGCCTGGAAACCGTCCGCGCCATCCGCCGGCGCTATAGGAGCAAAACCACCGTAATCATCCTGACCGCCTATAACTGGGACGAGATCATGGACGAGGCGCTGCACGTGGGGGTGGACAGCTTCCTGGCCAAGCCGGTGTTTGCCGCCAACGTGCTGGACGAGTTTGAGCGCATCGCCCGCCGCAGCAAGCTGAACCTGTTCCGCGAAAAGCCGCGGGCCGAGCTGACGGGCCGCCGCATCCTGCTGGCGGAGGATATATTGATCAACGCCGAGATCATGAAGCAGCTGATCTCCATGCGCGATGCGGAGCTGGACCACGCGGAGAACGGCCGCATCGCCGTGGAGCTCTTTGCCAACAGCGCGCCGGGCGCGTACGACGCCATCCTGATGGACATCCGCATGCCGGAGATGGACGGTCTGGAGGCCGCCCGCGCCATCCGCGCCCTGGAGCGCCCCGACGCCAAATCCATCCCCATCATCGCCATGACCGCCAACGCCTTTGACGAGGACGTGCAGCTCTCCCTGCAGGCCGGCATGAACGCGCACCTGTCCAAGCCCGTGGATCCGGATCACCTCTACCGCATGCTGGAAGAGCTGATCTATGAAAAAGAACATGGAAACGAATAAGGAGGTATACCCCATGGATTATCGCAGCATTCTGGAAAACGCCCAGGCCGAGGCCACCGATTTTGTCAACAATCCGTCCCGCATGGATACCCTGCTCACCCAGCTGGAAGAAAAGCTGCGGCAGATCCCCGCCATCGGCGAAACGGTGGCCGAGCTGCCGGTGATGGTGGCCATGGTCAAGAGCTGGATCAAAAAGGAATACCAGGTGCAGCCCAAGGTGATCGCCGTCATGGCCGGCGCCTTCCTCTACCTGATCAAAAAGAAGGACCTGATCCCCGATAACATCCCCGTGGTGGGCATCGCCGACGACGTGGCCGTGCTGGGCCTGGCGCTCAAGCTGGTGGAGGGCGACGTGCGCGCCTATAAGGAGTGGAAGGCCGGCCAGGCCTGACCCGGCACCCGCGGCGCGCCGGCGCATAGTATGGGAGTGCGGGGCATTGCCCCAAAGCATCAATCGCGGGATGTGAACCCCATGAAGCGCGGAGAGATCTACCGCGCGGATCTGGATCCCGTGCGCGGCTCGGAGCAGGGCGGCATCCGCCCCGTGCTGATCGTGCAGAACGACCTTGGCAACCAGACGAGCCCCACGGTGATCGTGGCGCCCCTGACGTCGCGCCGCAAGCGGCCGCGGCAGCCCACCCATGTGCCCATCGACCCGCCGGAGGGCGGGCTCTGCCGGCCCTCGCAGGTGCTCTGCGAGCAGCTGCGAACGCTGGAAAAAACCCGGCTCAGCCGGTATCTGGGCCAGATCAGCGAGCAATCCCTGGCCCGGGTGGAGCGCGCCCTGCAGGCGGCGCTGGGCACCGCGCGGTAATTGCAGATAAACAACAGCCAGAGAGCCGTTTTTTCGGTTCCCTGGCCGTTTTTTTCCGGGCGATAAAGCCCTCTCTCTGCCCTGAAGCAACTTTTTACGCTACGTGTGAAGAGTGGAGGTTTTTATAGTTTTTAGTTTAGAGTTAAGAGTGGGAAACTATTCACTAATAACTAATAACTAACAACTAATACCTCCCCACTCTTAACTCTAAGTTCCCGTGTCAGAACGTTTCCGTCCGTCCCCTCCCCCCCGGCTGCCAGCCGGAAAGCACGGCGGCGCGCGTCACCTGGGCGGCCTCCGCCTCGGTCAGGCGCTTCTGGCAGGGATGACGGGCGGACTGATCGGCCCGGGGGCCCTCGGTGGCGTACTCACCCAGGCGATCGGTGACCACGCGGTTCTCGTCCCAATCGTTAAAGCCCCAGGGGGCCACGGCCTCCTCCATGCGGCAGCGCAGGAACAGGGTGCGGGCAAACCTCCGCCAGGGGCGGCCCAGATAGGCGGTGCCCGGCAGGCAATCGCCGGTGAGGACGCAGCGGTGGAACACGAAGCCGTAGGGCTGCTCCTCCGCGGTATTGGCCGCGGTATACCAGCCGCCCCGGGCGTTCATAAACAGCGTGCAGCCCTCAAACCAGCAGCGGTAGGGGCCAAAGATGAAATCCACATCGCCGCGGATCAGGCAGTTTTCAAAATACTGGCGGCTGTGGGTGGCCGGGCTGTCCGGCGCGTAATCCACATTCTCCGCGGCGCTTTCATAGGGCGCGATCTCCTGCAGCACGTTCTCCATGGTGGGTCCGCAGAACAGCGTATCCTGATGGGCGATCAGATCGCAATTTCGCCATACGCCCCGGTCGCCGGCGGCATACACCGCCACGGCCTGGCCCGCCACGCGGCCGTCCCCGGCATCGTTGCGCACGGTCAGGTTTTCCACCATGATATCCTCGGCGGCGGTGATCAGGGTAAAGGAGCAGAAGGTGCCCTTCTCCCGCCCATCGGGATAGGGATCATGGGCGCAGGCGGAATAGGTGATCACCGTGCCCTGCCGGTCCTCGCCGCGCAGGCAGGTATGGGGCTTGTTCACGATCACCCGCTCCTGATACACGCCCGGGCGGATCAGGATCTCCCCGCCCGCAGCGGGCAGCGCGTCCACGGCGGCCTGCACCGATGTGAATTGTCCGCTGCCGTCCTTTGCAACTATATACATGGCTATAACCTCTCAAAAGGGGCCGCCGCAAGCCTGCGGCGGTCCCTTGGATTGTTTTTGTCTGTGTCGATTACAGGGCGGCGGCGAAGCGGTCATACTGCGCCTGGCGGACCTTCAGCAGTTCTTCGATCTGCATAGCCTCCAGGGTGGCGATATAGCCGTCAAACTCAGTCTCGATATCGGCATAGCCGCAGATGAAGGCTACGGCGCGCTCATCCACATAGGTCTGGATGTCCACCAGGTACATGCTGGTGATGGCAGCCTCATCGGGCGTGGAGTACACGGTGGGATAGGGATCGCGCATGAAGGGCACTTCAAACTCGCGGTCGTTCTTCACATGCCATTCGGGCAGCAGCACGTCGGTGGCGGGGGTGGACTGCTGGGAGGGCATGTTGGGGGCGTTGATGCCCAGGCCCTGGTACCAGATGGTATCCTCGGTGCAGCGGGGCAGGTAGTGGCGGGCGCCGGTGTCGTCCACTTCGTAGGTCAGGCCTTCCAGACCCCAGACATACAGGTCCTGAGCCTCTTCGCTCATGGCGTAATCCAGGAACTTGACAGCCAGCTCGATGTTGGTGGACTTGGCGTTGATGCCAAAGACGCCGCTGATGGGGTTGCGGGCCACATAGAAGCCCTCATGCTCGCCGGACAGGGGGGCAGCGCCGGCGATAATGCCAACGGTGCCGTCATAGTTGGGATACTGGGCGCTGTACAGGTTGCTCATCTGCCAGCTGAAGTCGAAGGTGACGCCGGTCAGATCGTTGGCGCAGCGGCTGGTGATCTGATCGCGGTTCAGGCTGGTGAACTCGGTCTCCAGCAGGCCCTCTTCGTAGAGGCCATGCAGGAAGGTCAGGTAAGCCTTGTAGGCTTCCTTTTCATAGGCGGCATAGTGCACCACGCCTTCGTCATCGGCATAGAAGCCGGAAACCAGATCCAGGCCGAAGGCGGGGCCGAACATGTAGGGCAGGAAGGCGCTCTGGATGCTCATGGGGATCTCGTCATCGGGATCGCCGTTGCCGTTCATATCGTTGGCCTTGATGGCGCGCAGATATTCCACAAAGGCGTCCAGGGTGGTGGGAGCTTCGATGCCCAGCTTCTCCAGCCAGGGCATGTTGTACATCATGACGGGCTGATAGCTGTGGGTAACCACGGTCTGGGGCACATAGTAGATGTGGCCGTCATCGGCGGTCAGGGAGCCCTTGATGCTGGGGTTCTTTTCCAGGAAGGCCACGTAGTTGGGCATCAGATCAAAATGGGTGTCCAGGGGCTCCAGCATGCCGGACTTGATGTAATCCATGTTCAGGTCCAGATCGGGCATCTCCAGGATATCGGGCAGATCCTTGCCGGAGGCCAGCATGGGGCTGACGGAATCGGAGTACACGGTGGGATCGATCAGGGTCCAATCGATGGTAACGCCGGCGCGGTCAGCCAGCTCCTTGAGCAGGGGGGCGTCGGTCAGATCCACGGTGGAATACCAGGAGTTCATGCCCAGGATGCTCACGGTGGCGCCTTCCTCGGTGGTGAGGGGCAGCTGGGCCAGGTTCAATTCGTCCGCCAGGGCGATGGAGCCAACGCTCATCAGCATCACGACGGCCAGAACCAGAGACAGAATGCGGTTTTTCATGGTGTGTTCTCCTTTCTATATTGCTTTAAGCGTCCCAGGGAACGCATTGAGCCGATGGAATGATGGTTTGTTTTAACCCTTAACCGCCCCCAGCATGGTGCCTGCCACCAGGTACTTTTGCACGAAGGGCGTGATGCAGAAGATGGGGATGGCCGCCAGCACGATGCAGACGTAGCGGATCTTGAGGGTGTTCTGGGCGGCGGCGGCGGCGCCCGCGGTGCCCGCCTGCTGCAGGATCTCACTGGAGGAGAGGATCAGTACCCGGCGCAGGAACATCTGCAGGGGCTGCAGGCTGGTATCGCCCAGGTACAGCATGGCGTTGAAGAAATCGTTGTACCGCGCCACGGCGTAATAGAGCGTCAGCACGGCCAGGGTGGGCTTGATCAGCGGCACGGCGATGTGCAGCATCATATAGAACTCCGACGCGCCCTCCAGGCTGGCGTTTTCAAACAGATCCTGGGGCACGCTGGACATGGCGCTGCGGCAGATCATCATGTTGTAGGTGCTCACCAGCACCGGCAGGATCATGGCCAGGCGGCTGTTGTAGAGGCCGATGCCGGTCACCACCATGTAGGTGGGGATCAGACCGCCGGAAAAGTACATGGTAAACACCACAAAGAAGTTCAGCGGCCGCCGCAGGAAGAAGCTGCGCTTGGACAGCGGGTACGCGCCCAGGCAGGTAAAGACCACGTTGGCGATGGTGCCCAGGATGGTGTACAGGAAGGTGTTGCCGTAGCTGGTCCACAGCTGCTTGTACTTGGTCACCATGCCGAAGGCGTCCAGGCTGCTGCTGCTGAAATGGGGCAGCAGGAACACCTCGCCCCGGGCCACTGCGCCGCCATCGGAAAAAGCGACCGATACCACGTACAGGAAGGGATACAGGGTGACCGCCGCGGCGAAGAGCACCAGGATCCATACCACGATATCCAGCGCCTTATCGCTGGCGCTCTCGGAGCGGAAGGAATGGGGCTTTGCCTTGATCGCTTTAACAGACATTGCTTTCTCCCCTCCTTACCACAGCGACGAGCCGGTGACCCGGCGGGACAGATAGTTGGACGCCATCACAAAGACGAACCCCACGGCGGAGTAGAACAGGCCCACGGCGGATGCGTAGCCGTAATTGTGGTTCTCAATGCCCTGGCGGTACACGTAGGTGGAGATCACATCGCCGGTCTCGTACACGGCGGGGGAGTACATCAGGTACACCTTCTCGAAGCCCACGTTGAGCAGGTTGCCCAGGGTCATGATCAAAAGAAGGATGATGGTTTCGGAGATCATGGGCAGGATCAGGTGCACGATCTGCTGCCAGCGGCTGGCGCCGTCCACCTCCATGGCCTCGTACAGCGAGGGATCGATGCCCATGATGGCGGCCACAAAGATGATGGAGTTAAAGCCGAAAGACTGCCAGGAGCCGGAGATCACATACAGCCGGCGGAACCAGGCCGGGTTGCTCATGAAGCTGATGGGCTTGCCGCCCATCTTGACGATCAGCTGATTGACAATGCCGTTGGAGGGCGATAGGAAGTTGGTCATCATGCCCACCACCACCACGGTGGAGATAAAGTAGGGCAGGTAGGTGATCACCTGCGCCACCTTGGCGAAGCGGCGCGCCCGCATCTGGGTGATGGCGATGGCAAAGATGATGGGGATGGGGAAGCCGAAGATCAGCGAATAGAAGGAAAGCAGGAAGGTGTTGCGGATCAGCCGCCAGGCGAACACCGAATCAAAGAACTGCTTGAACCATTTAAGGCCCACCCACTCGCTGTTGAACAGCCCGGAAAAGCCGCTGCCCATGCGGAAGTTCTCAAAGCCCATCACGATGCCCACCATGGGCAGGTAGCAAAATACGATATAGAACAGGAATACGGGCAGGAACATGAGCATCAGATGCCTGTCCCGGCTGATCAGCTGGCCCAGGGTCTTTTTGCGCCCCGGCTCCGCCGAATGGACGATCGTCTGGCTGGCGTTTCGCAACGGTCATTCCCCTCTCTTGCGAAAAATTTTGTTCTTTATGATGGATTGATGACCATTATTGACATGCTCATCATAAAATACAACGCTTTTTTTCGCAAGCATCAGTTTTTCCCGGGAATTTTTTGATGCTTCATCCCTCCGATCCGCCCCCGGGCATCAAAAAAATCCGGCCGCGCGGGCCGGAATAAAATGAACGGTTCCATGGAAAAACGGGGATTTTACGGGTTCTGTGTTCAGCGGTGCGTGAAGCGCACCGACAGGCCAGCGAAGCTGGCCTTGTCCGGAAACGGTGGCGCACGTCAAATCCCGCTGGCGGGAAATCCAGCAGCGGGAGCGGTCTCAAAACTGCCCTTTCTGCTTCTCTTTCCGGCGCGGAAAGAGAAGGCCCCCGGAAAGTCTCCGTCCGTTTCCTTCCCCTCTCAGCTCCCTGCCCAGGGTCCGGCATTATTCCTTTCTGAAATCGCTGGGGTTCATGTTCATGGCGGCCTTGAAGTTGCGGCGGAAGGTGAGCAGGCTGGAAAAGCCGCACTGCTCGGCGATCTCCTCCAGGGGCAGCTCGGTGGTCTGCAGCAGCTGCACCGCATGCTGGATCTGGCAGTCGCGCACGTATTGCAGGTAGGTTTTGCCAAAGGCGTTTTTGCATACCGCGCCCACCAGCTTGCCCGATACGCCAAAGTGATCGGCCACGGAAGAGAGCGAAAGCTCGGGGTTATAGAGGTTCTGGTTGATGTAATCGCAGATATCCTGCTGCAGCGCCTCGCCGCTGTCCCCCGCCACCTCCTCCTGGTAGGCCTGGGCGGCCCGGGAGAGCAGCGTGCGGTAATAGGCGAAGATCTCCTCGATGGTGGCGGGCTCGCGGATGCGCTCGATGCGGATATGGGTGGTGCTCTTCTCGCTGATCTCCCGCAGGGCCGCGCCAATGCAGGCGTGCAGCTCGTTGACCATCTGGCGCACGGTTTCCGGCGGCAGCGCCGCCCGGCGGATGTTCTTTTCCCACAGGGCGTCCAGCAGCGCGTTCAGATCCTCCTGGTTGTTTTCCTTCAGATCGCGCACCACGCGCTTCTGGAAATCCTTGGGGAGCTCGTAGCTGCGGCCCTCCTCGTCCCGCTCGGCATCGATAAAGTATACGCTGCCGCGGCCGCCGGTGAGCATGTTCTCCAGCGCCCTGGCGGCCTCCCGGCAGGCGTCGCGCAGGTGCTCCGGATCGGTCTGCGCCGCGCTGACGCCCACGGTCACCGCCAGGCTGCTGTCATCGATGGCCTCCACCATTTTGGGCAGCATATCGTAAAACAATTCTCCCAGCGCTTCCCCGTGATCGCCGTTGACCACCACGTACAGGTTTTGGGCGTCCCGGGGGCAGGTGACCACGGTGTGCTCCTCATCGGAGAAGGCGGCGCAGGCGTGGGCGGCCAGGGCGCGGGCGTCCAGGAACCGCTGCTCCGGCGCGCCGGCGGCGTTCACCGCGGCCAGGTTGACCACACCCACCACAAAATACCCCTGGCGCAGGCCCCAGAACTGCTCCTCCCGCAGCACCTCCATCTGCTGGCCGCCGATGGTGCCGCTGAGCAGCTGATGCAGCGCGCCGTGGCTGGCGTAGGGCGATATGGTGATCATCTTTTCCCGGTAGCCGTTGCGCTCGCCGATCAGATCGGCGATGCCGCGCATGATATCCTCCATCTCATCCCGCGGCTTTTCCCCATCCTTATCGGTGGATACCATCTGCGATATCTCCCCGATGGGCCGGTAGCGGCGCTTGAGGCTGCGGTACAGCACATACAGGAAGGCCGCGCCGCCCAGGATCATCAGCCCCAGGGGCAGCAGCACGCTGAAGGGCACGGGCGTCCGCAGGGCGGCCTCCGCCAGCTGCAGGCGGTAGACCACGCCCGGGGCGACCAGGCTGCCAATCTCGTATACCTCGCCATCCTGCCGCATATCGCCGGAGGCGTATACCGCGCGGCTGCCATCCAGGATCTCCGCCCCGTCCAGCAGGGGCTGCAGGGCGCGCATCCGGCCCGCCAAGCCCGAGGTATCCAGCAGCACCAACGCCACGCCCTTGGCCGAGGCCCCCGTGCCGCCGTTGTATACGTCGGCATAGATCAAAAACTGTTTGTTAAGGATCACATTGGTGCTGCCCTGCAGCCGCAGCAGCTCCGCCACGCTGGTCTGGCCGATCCAGGGCCCGGCGAAGGGCGCCGATACGGCGCTGTCCAGGGCGATCACCGTGCCGGGGGCGTAGAGGCGCGTATCCCCCTGAAAGTACAGCAGGATGGAATACACATCCAGGTTGCCGGAGGCGCCCTTGACCCGGCTCAGCTCGGAGAGCGCGCGGTAAAGCTGCATGGAGTCCACGGTCTTTTTCTCGATGGCGGTCACCTGGTAGATGTTGCGCAGGCTCTCCGAGGTGTTCATGGCGCTGCACAGGGCCTGAGCGGTCAGCAGATCGCGGTCGCTCTCGGTGGCGAAGGCCGAGGCCTTCTGCCGCGCGCTCTCCCGCACGCCCGCCTGATAGCTGGCGCGGTAGGCGTACAGATACCAGGCGCCCATCCCCGCCACAAAAACCAGGATTAAAATCAGGTAGGAGAAGAAAAAGCCCCGGAAATATTTGCTTTTGAAGTAGCTTTCCTGACGGTTCACGCGGTTTTTCCCTCCTTTTTTCCGTTATTTGGGCGATTGTTACGGATAGATCACGCGGCCCTTTTCATCCGCCGCGCCGCTGAAGCGATGGAAGAAGGTGTTGATCACGTCCCGCCATTCCCGGGCGTTTATCAGCTGCTTTTCCATGCGCCGTGCCGCCTCGCTGCGGTCGGGCTCGGGCAGTTCCAGCGCCTCCAGCGTCCGGGCCATCGCCTCGGCCTGCTGCGCGCCTTCAAAATGATCGTCATAGATGCGCTGGATCAGCGTGCGGCCATCCCGCATCACGAAGCCATAGGGCAGGCGGTGGAAGAACAGCAGCAGGTTCTCCGGGCATTTTTCCGGATCGGCGTACCGCTCCGCCAGCTCCGGCGGATACTGGCAGGCATAGCCGGTGCCGCGTCCGGAGCGATCCACGCCCACGGCGTCGCGGTCCGCCCGGTTATAGGTGCCCCAGGCCTGAAATTCGTAACCATAGGGGCTGGGGCCGTAGTGCTTATCGGGCCGCACCATCCAGCACAGGCCCAGCGGAGCGGTATAGCGCTCGTATACTGCGCGGCTGCCCAGCAGCAGATCGGTCAGGGCGGCTTCCTGATCGGCGGTCAGGGCGTAGGTCATGCGCGCCCAGCAGCGGATCAGCGCGGCGGGATCGCCGTCCGGATCCCAGGCAAACAGGCCGAAGGCGAAGAGGTTCAGCGCCGCAAAGGGATGGCCGAACCAGTTTTCATCCCGTCCCAGATTGCTGACGGCGGCGATGGCCCGCACGGTATCCTTGCCGATGGCGTCCGTCACCTCCCGCCACAGGGGCGGCATGGCGTACAGATCGATCTGCTGGCCGGTGTACTCCTGGGCCAGCTGGAATTCCAGGCCCATGGGCGTATGCCGCAGGCCGAAAAACAGCGGCGATTCCGGCTCCCGCACCTGAAAATCGTAGGGCCCGTTCTTGATCTGCAGGATCACGTTGTCATCAAAGCTGCCGTCCAGGGGCATATAGGTTTCATAGGCGGCACAGGGGCGGTCCACGCTGTGATCCCGCCAATCCTGCAGGCAATTATAGACGAAGGCCCGCCATACCAGCGCGCCGCCGTGGGGCGCCAGCGCCCGGGCCAGCATGTTGGCCCCCTGGGCGTGATCCCGGCCATAGGCGTTGGGGCCGGGGCGATGCTCGCTGTCGGCCTTGACCAGAAAGCCCGCCAGATCGGGAACGGCGGCGTACACCGCGTCCGCCCGCTGCTTCCACCAGGCCTGCACCCGGCTGTCCAGCGGATCGGCGGTATCCAGGCCGCACTGCAGGGGCATGGAAAAATCCACGCTGACCATCAGCCGCACGCCGAAGGGGCGCAGGATACCGGCAAAGGCCGCCAGATCGGGCAGCAGATCGCCGATCAGCTGCTGGGCGGGCCAATGCACGTTGACGTTGTTGACGCACAGCACGTTGATGCCCACGCTGGCCAGCATGCGGCCCAGCTGGCGGATGCGGGCGGGATCATAATGAAAGGCGTCGCCCTCAAACCACAGGGAGCGCCCGGCATAGCCGCGCTCGATGCTGCCGTCCATGTTATCCCAGCAGTTGATCATGCGCAGGGGATAATAGGGCCGCTGCACGCCCTCCGGCAGCGCCTCCCCGCAGGAAAGCGCCCGGATCAGGGCGTACGCGCCGTACAGCACGCCGGTCTCGCCGCCGGCGACCGTATAGCCGTCCCCGGCCTTTTCGATCCGGTAGCCCTCGCCCAGGGCGGGCTCCAGGGCAAAGCAAACGGGATCCGCGATCTGGCGGGCTTCAAATTTCGCCGCGTCCAGCGGGCGCTGCAGCGTATCGGGCACGGGTTTTTTCAGCATCGGGAGCCATGCGTATCTCATAACGGCACCTCACTTGCAGTAATAGGTATAATCATAGCCGGGATCGGTTTCCGGCTTGACGGGCAGCAGACGCAGCCGCGCCACGGCATTGGGCCGGAGGGTCAGGCATACGCGGCCGTCCGCCGCCGCCCGGGTCTCTACGCCCGGCTGACCGGCGCGGCGCAGGGCGTCCAGCTGCTCCCCGCCGAGGCTGGCGGGCTCGCCCATCAAATGCCAGGCGCGCAGGGGATTGCAGGTTTCCTCATCCACAAGCTCGATCAGGGCGACGGCGTCCCGGAGGGGCAGATGCAGCTCGATCTCCCTCTCCTCCCCCAGGTTCCACAGCACGGCCTCGTAGCCGCTGTCGGGGCGGCGGACGATCACCGCGCCCTCATCCCGGTACACCGCGTCCCCGGTCAGCCCGGCAAACCAGGCGAAGGTCCACAGCGTGGGCTTGGGGATGCAGCCGTTCGCCATCAGGCCGAAGCCGCCATGGAAGGCCCGGGTGGGGATGCCCTGCTCCTCAAACACGTCGCCAAAGGTCCAGTAGCTGTACCCCTGGGCCACGTCGCCCAGGCAGGCCAGAAGCCCGGCGCACAGGGCGGCGTTGTAATTGGTATCGTGGATGGGACAGAAGGGGTTGTAGCTGGTGTTGAACTCGGTGATGTACAGGGGCAGGCCGCGGTATTCCGGGAAGGAATCGATGATCCGGCGGCTCTCCCGCATCTCTTCGAGGATGCTCTCCGGCGTGCGCATGGAATGGTACAGATACCGGCCCCGGTGCTCCGGCGTTTCGCCCATGTAGGCGTGGCGGGTGACAAAATCCACCGGCAGACCCTCCGCCCGGCAGAAATCCAGAAAATCGCGGATCCACTGCTGGCTGCCCGCGCCGCCGCAGATGGCCGGGCCGCCCACCCGCATGCCGGGCACGGCCTCCTTGACCGCCCGGGCGGTGGCGCGGTACAGCGCCAGGTATTTTTCCTTATCGGCGTTTTCCCAGAAGCCCGCCAGGTTGGGCTCGTTCCAGATCTCGCAGGGCCAGGAGGCAACCTCCTCCATGCCGTAGCGCTGCGCCAGATGGCGCAGAGTGGCCTGCACCAGGTCGGTCCATTCCTTCATCTCCCGGGGCGGGGCGGTATGGGCGTTCCAGTAAAACAGCGTGTTGGGGCTGTCGGTCAGGGCGGCGGGCATGAAGCCGGTTTCGATAAAGGGCCTGAGGCCGCATTCCATCCAGGCGTCGATCACCCGGTCCAGGTAGGTGAAGCAATACCAGACGCGCTTTGTGCCGTCGGGCTCGGTATGCTGCTGATAGATGCCCAGCTGATCGCTGAACAGGCCGTGGCCGCGGATCATCTGAAACCCGCACTGCACCTGCACGGCGCGCAGCTGCTCCTGGTATTCCCGGTGCAGTGCCAGGTCGATGCGGCCCGTGCCCACGCACAGATCGGCATAATTATGGAACTCCGCCCGATCCTCCGGGCGCACGGTGATCTGCTTTTTCATTGGTTCTCTCCCTCTTCAAACCGGAAGCCCTCAAAATCGAACTGGCTGCCGGGCAGGAATACAAAGGCCACGGCGCATTCGCCCGACAGGGTCTGCACCGTAAAGCGCCGCTCCCCGCTGCCGTCGAAGGCGCAAAGGGTGGTTACGCTCTGCCCGTCCGGGCCGGTGACGCGCACATGGATGGCATTTTCCGCCAGGGGCGTGGCGCCGGCGATCACCAGCTCCGCGCTGTCCCCCGCAAAGACCATATGGTCAAATTCCAGGGTCACGTTGTTGCCGATGCCGCGCACCGCCGTCCCCTCCCGGGTAAAGGTATCGCCGTACACCCGGTCGGCCTCCCCGGCGGCGTTCCAGCGCAGGGCGCGGCTCTGGCGCAGGAAGCGGAAGCCCTTCATATGCACCTTCTGATCCAGGGAGAAGCACAGGGTATGCTCGCCCCGCAGCACCCGGGGCAGGCGGTAGGTTTCGGCCTGGTACACGTTCCAGCGGCTGGGCTTTTGATAGCTGAGATCGCAGATCTTTTCGCCGCCCTGGCCGGGGATGCCGTCCCACAGGCCGATCTCATAGCGGTCGCCGTTCAGGGCGAAGATGGGCAGCTCCAGGGTATCGGAGCCCACGGGGCCGAAATCCACATGGCTGAAGCCCGCGGCGCTCTCCCCGTCCCGGGCGAAGGCGATGCCCTGCTCGTTGCCCGCGCCGATATCGCCCAGGCGGATATCGCACAGCGACCCGGCGATGAAATTGTAGGCGTCCAGCCCCGCCTGGCCGAAGCCCGTGGCGGTGATCTCCCGGGTGGAGAGGATGCGGGCGTGGCTGTCGCCGTTATCGGCGGTGACGCGCAGGTACATCCGTCCATCGCCCCAGGCGTGAACGGTAACGGTATTTCCCTCCCGGGTGATCTCCCCGCAGGGCACGTCGATGCCCTGGGCGTTGGTCACGCGGTAATGCAGCGTCTGCTCCGGCGCCAGGGCGGGCAGGGCGCACACCAGGAAGGAGACGCTGTCGTTTTCCGGCGTCAGCGCGGTGGGCCCCAGGGGGCACAGATCGATGCGGCGGATGGCGATAGGCGCGTCGGGGGCCTCCTTGCTGCACAGGTCGGGGAATAGGAGCTGCCCGCCCTTGGAGACCGGCAGGCTCAGGGTGGCCCCGCGCAGCCCGGGGGCATCGGCCTCGATGTTGATAAAGCCCGGGCCCTGCTGCGCGCCCACCATGATCAAAAGCTTTCCCGCAAAGAGCCGGCGGCTGGATACCTTGTAGCCGTCCGGATCGGTGCTGTCGCCGTTATCCAGGCCCAGCAGCACGCCGCTGCCCGATACCTTCACATGCACGCGGTCGATGGCGTTCTCCACCGGGATGCCCTCGCCGTCCAGGGCGCTGACCTCGATGAAGGCGATCTCGCCGCTGCCGCCCCGCATGCCGGCGCGGTCGGCCTGCAAGCGCAGGCTGTGGCTCTCGCCGCTGGTGACCCGGCGGGTCTGGCAGACCAGATCGCCCGCCTCGTCATAAGCCCGGGCCTCCAGCGTGCCCTTGGCGAAGGGCACCCGCCACACCGGCAGGCAGGCCCTGGGATCCAGCCGGTTCACCGGCCGGCGGCCCAGGGAAACGCCGTTGAGCAGCAGCTCCACCGCCGCGCAGTTGGTCATCACCGGCACGTCGATGCGCTGGCCCACGTTCCAATCCCAGGTGACGCCGATATGCACCATGGGCCGGTCGGTCCACATGGCCTGGAAGAAATAATAGCTGTCCTTGGGGAAGCAGGCGGTATCCATATGGCCGAAATAGCTGCTGCGGGTATGATAGGGCGTGGGCTCGCCGATATAATCGATGCCCGACCAGATGAACTGCCCTAGGGAGTAGGGGGTGTTCAGATCCTGAGACAGCATGACCCTCAGATCCCGCGCGCCCCAGCTGGTGTTGCTGTTCATCAGCGCGGAGCACTGCAGATCCTCGTCGCTCATGATCTCCTGATCCATGGGGAAGTGGTACACGCCGCGGGTGGATACCAGGGAGGCGGTCTCGCTGCCATAGATCACCCAATCGGGGTGCTTTTCATGGTGCTCCGCATAGAGCTTTTCGGCGTAGTTATAGCCGGGCAGCTTGACGATATCGGCGCACTTCTGCGCGCCCTCCCAGGGCATATAGTTGCTGCCGAAGGTGACCCGGGCGTGGCGCGTATCGTGCCTTTGCACCTCCTCCATCAGCACCCGCGTCCAGTACTGGCCGCGGTCGGAGGCCTGCATATCGTAAATCTCGTTGCCGATGCTCCACAGGATCACGCAGGGATGGCAGCGGTCCCGCCGCACCCATTCCGCCACGCTCTGGGCATAGGTCTGCGGGAAGAAGCGGGCGTTGTCGTAGGTGGTTTTGGGCAGCTCCCACATATCGTAGAGCTCGTCCATCACCAAAAGGCCCAGCTGATCGCACAGATCCAGGTACTGCCGGGCGGGCGGGTTATGGGAGGTGCGGATGGCGTTGACGCCCATCTCCTTCATCAGCCGCAGCTGGCGCTCCGCGGCGGCGGGATAGAAGGCCGCGCCCACCGCGCCCAGATCGTGATGCAGGCAGACGCCGTGCAGCTTGAGCGGCTGATCATTTAAGAAGAAGCCCTGATCTGGGGTGAACCGCGTTTCCCGGAAGCCCACGGGGATGACCTCGGTCTGATCGCCCAGCGTGAGCCGCAGGCGGTAGAGCACCGGGGTATCCGGCGACCAGGGCTGCACGTCGGTCAGCGTCAGCGATTGGCTCAGGCCCTCCATCCGCCCCTGGGCCAGGGTATCCCCCAGCAGGTCGGTGAGGCGATAGGCGGGATATTCCCCCGCGCCGGACAGCTCCACGTCAAAATCCAGCCGCCAGCCCTCGCCCGCCCGGCTGGTGTTTATCTGATAGCCGCCGGGGACCATATGATGGGCGGGCAGCGCATCCAGATGCACGTCCCGGAAGATGCCCGCGCCGGAATACCAGCGGGTGTTGGGGCTCTGGTGGCGGATATGCACGGCGATCTCGTTTTCGCCCGCCCGCAGCCTGCCGGTCAGATCGACCCGGAAGGCGGTGTAGCCGTAATGATGGGTGCAGATCACGTCGCCGTTCAGCAGCACGTCGGCATCCATGTATACGCCGTCGAAATCCAGCTGGACGCACTGATCCCGCCATTCCGGCTGCCAGGCCAGCGGCTTTATATACCAGCCGTCGCCGTCCTCATAGAGCGCGTCCGTATTCTGGATCAGCCAATCGTGGGGCAATATCACCGGCTGCTTCTCCGCCGCCTGCATATCGTCATAGCCGCTGCCCAGGGGCAATTTTGCAAACTGCCAGCCATCATTCCAAAGCGTGTGCATCATCCTTTGTATCCTCCGTTCGGCGCAAAATCAAAACCTTTCCACAATTCGCTGCGGCAGGCGCTTTTCCTGCCGGGCGCGGGGCGGGATCGCGTTTTTCCGTGAAAAAAGGGGGAAGCGCTGGGTACAACGCTTCCCCCCTGGGGAAAGTCAGGAAGGGCTGCTTCCCTTCTTTCCGGGTACAGTCAGGGATGATCAGTCGTCCTGATGCACATAGCCGGTGGCGGCTTCGAGCTTCTCGGCGCGCTCGTTCATGATTGCTTCGCCGCCGATGCTCATGTAGTTGGCCAGGCCCTCGTCATACACGGCGTCAAAGTCCTCGATGGAGGCGGTGACAGCCTGGTTCAGGAAGGTGTCGCGCTCGGTGGACAGGGTGCTGCCCACGGTGACTTCCGCTTCGATGGCGGGCAGGATGAAGTGACCGGGCACGCGGCCATCGTTCATGGCCACGGCATAGGCGGTCTCGGCCAGGGCCGGATCAACGCCGGTGTAGCTGTAGCCGAAGGACACGTCGGTGTACTCGCCCAGGTACAGGCCGTTGCAGGTCATGGTGTAGTCGATGTTGTTCAGGCTGTTGAAGTAGTAGGGATCGGTGGGATCCAGGGTCTTCATGATGTAGGCGCCGTTCTCAGCGCGGTCATGGTTGACGCCTTCCTTGCCGGTCTGCAGGAACAGGATGGTCTCCGGGGAGGAGATGAAGTCCAGATACAGCAGGCTGGCCAGGATCTCGGTGTTGGTGGAGGGGAAGCAGACCTTGCGGTCCACGGTGCTGCCCAGGAACTTGCGGTACAGGCCGGCGTCGTTCTCGAAGCAGTCCACAGCCACGAACGCGGCCTCGGGGCCTACGTTGCGCTTCAGGTTGGCGTCGATGGAGTCATCGCCATTGCGGTAGGGATAATCATAGTTGTGCTGGAAAGCGCCCACGAAGCCGGCCTTCAGGTTGTCGTCCTCGGTGGTATCGCCGCTGCCATACAGGGCAAAGTCTTTCCAGACCAGGCCTTCGTTGTACCAACGGTTCAGCAGGCGGACGCCTTCCTTGGCGCCGGGCAGGGTCTGCTGACGATCGTCATAGCCATGGATGTAGTATTCTTCGTCGCTCAGATCGTTGGGCACGAAGGACACGATCAGGTTGTTGTTGCGCCAGCCGATATCCTGGCTGGTGGTGTAGGGCACCATGCGGTCGGCGTCAGCGCCCAGCAGCAGCTCGGCGTTATCGCGGAAGGCGACCAGGCAGGCCTCGAATTCGGCCTTGGTGGTGGGCATAGCCAGGCCCAGCTTATCCAGCCAGTCCTTGCGGATGAAGGTGTTGATGCGGGCGTTGTTCTGCAGCTTGGTCTCGATGGCCCACAGGGTGCCGGTCTCGGGATCCTTATCCCAGTTCACGTTGTCCTCGCCCAGCAGCGCGTACATGTTGGGCAGCAGGTCCTTATACTGCTCCAGATAGGGGGCCAGATCGGTCATGCCGCCCATATCGGCGTAGTTCAGGATGGTGGGATAGGAATAGGTGTAGCTCACGTCGGGAGCGTTGCCGGCGGCCAGCAGGTTGTTCAGGTCGTCCACCTCGGACCAGCGGCCCACGATGACGAACTCAACTTCCACGTTGTGCTGCTCCAGCATGCCTTCACGGATATAATCGGCGAAGGGGGTGGTGGTGGGGTCGTTATCACCGCGGCGGAAAACCTCAACGGTGATATGGCGGGTTTCGGCAAAGCGGCCATCCACCAGCTCGTCCTCCGCGAAAGCGGAGACCAGGCCGAGGGAAGCAACCAGCGCCAGAGTCAGGATGAGTGCCAGGATGCGTTTCATGTGCATATCCTCCTTGATTATTTTTATGGGCCCAATGCCCTGAGGAACGATGGGATCAGCCCTTTACCGCGCCGATGGTCACGCCGGCCACGAAGTAGCGCTGCAGCCAGGGGTACACCAGCAGGATGGGCACGGTGGCAAACATAACGGTGGCCATCTTGAGCGTCTCGCTCAGGCCCGGCATGGAGAAGCCCTCCTGGGCCGCCACCTCGCCGCTGCTGCTGTTCTGCATGATGTTGTACAGGTACAGCTGGATGGGATACAGATCGTCGCGCTTTTTGATGTAGAGCAGGGCGTCGCTGAAGCCGTTCCAGCGGCCCACGGCGTAGAACAGCGCCAGGGTGGCCAGCACGGGCTTGCTCAGCGGCAGGTAGATCTGCACCAGGGTGCGGATGGGGCCGGCGCCGTCGATCTCCGCGGCCTCGCGCAGGGATTCCGGCACGCTGTAGAAGCTGGAGCGCATAATGATCATGTTGTACACGCTCAGGCAGCTGGGGATCACCAGCACCCACACCGTTTCCAGCATGCCCAGGCTGTTGAGCAGCACGTAATGCGGGATGGTGCCGGCGCTGAAGTACATGGTAAAGAGGATCAGGCCGTTGAGCACCTTGCCGCCCTTGAGCTGATCATAGGTCAGCGGGTAGGCGCAGATCACGGTCATGAACAGGCTCAGGCAGGTGCAGCCCACGGTCAGCAGCGCGGTATACCACAGGGAGTGCACGTACTTGGCGTTGCCAAGCACCGTCTTGTAGGCGCTAAAGTTCAGTCCCTTGGGCCAGAGGATGACCTCGTTGCGGATCAGGTACTGGGAGTCGGAGAGCGAACGCGCCAGCACGTTGAGCATGGGCACCAGGCAGATGAAGATCAGCAGCAGGCAGAAGATCACGACCACGATATCGCCCGCTTTGGTCTGTTTGGATTTAATCATGCTTATCCCCCCTCCCTTACATGATGCCGCGCTCGCCGAAGCGCTTGGCCAGGAAGTTGGCGCCGAAGAGGAAGATCACGCCCACCACGCTCTGGAACAGGCCCACGGCGGTGGTCAGCGCGTACTGGCCGCCCTGGATACCTTTCTGGTACACGTAGATGGAGATCACCGTGGAGGCGTTGGTCACCAGCTTATTGGAGAGCGCCAGCGGACGGTCGAACTCACTGCCCAGGATGCTGCCCAGGCGCATGATCAGCAGCACGATGATGGTGGGGCGCAGGCCGGGCAGGGTCACGTGCCATATGCGGCGGAAGCGTCCCGCGCCGTCCACGGCGGCGGCCTCGTACAATTCCGGGCTGATGCCGGTCAGCGCCGCCAGGTAGATGATGGTGCCCCAGCCGGCCTCCTTCCAGATGCCCAGGGCAATGTAGGTGCCCGTCCACCAGTTGGTTTTGCTCAGGAAGGGGATCACGGCGTTCGGATCGCCGGACATCCTTTTGTACAGGATGTTGACCAGGCCGTCGTTATCGGCCAGCAGGCGCAGGGCCAGGCCGGAGATGATGATCCAGCTCAGGAAGTGGGGCAGGTACAGGATGGTCTGCGTCACCCGCTTGAACTTTCTGAAGGCCAGCTCGTTCAGCAGCAGCGCCATGATGATGGGCGCCGGGAAGCCGCACACCAGATCCAGCAGGTTCAGCTTGATGGTATTGCCCAGGGCGCGGATGAACAGCTTGTCGTTGAAGGCTTTGACGAACCATTCAAAGCCGTTGTTCTTGGCCCAGTCCACCTGCCACGGGGGCTTGATGATGTTGTTCTTCTTGAAGGCCATCAGGATGTAGGCCATGGGCGTGTAGCGGAAGAGGAGGAAGAAAGCGATGGGCAGCACCAGCAGCAGATACAGCGTGCCATATCTGCGCATATAGGTGCCGAAGGAGAATCCACCGGGTTTCTTCGTATTCACTGCCGTATTGCCCGCAGCTTTTGCGCTTCTCAACGCGGATCCCTCCATTGCAATTTATTGTGCGGCCCGTCCCGGCGGAACGCGCTAACGCAATTCAAAGAAATAAAAGAAAAGAATAAAAGAAATACGGGAAACTTGTACAGAAAAAATATCAAATCTATGTATATTTTAACCTCTGTCCCCAGCGCTCGCTAATCATATATGGGCAAAGACTGATCAAATATTGCTGTTTTAATATAAAAAACCCGGAGATCCTCGTGCTGATCCCCGGGTTTCCGTGTCACTTTTCGGCCAGATTATGCACTTCTGTTCTTTTTTATGCAGAAAAAGGGCAATATTTGACATTTTTATTCCGCATCCGGCCGGGCATCCTCCAGGCGCTGCTGCCGCAGCCGGCGGTATTGGGTGGGCGTTACGCCCTCGTATTGCTTGAACACCCGGTTGAACGTGGCCAGCGATCCGAAGCCCGCCCGGCTGGCCACCTCGGTGATGGGCAGGGAGAGCTCGCTGAGCAGCTGGCGGCACAAAAGCATCCGCTGCCGCAGATAAAAATCGTAAAAGCTCATGCCGGTGTATTCCTTGAACATGCGGGAAAAATGGTATTTGCTGTATCCCGATCGGGCCGCCACATCCTCCAGCGTCATTTTTTCGTTGCAGTGCTGGGTGATATAGGCGTAAATATCCAAAAAGTTTTCGTTCATCTGGTGCCGGTGCTCGCTGCGGCTCTCGCTGCCCGCGGCGAACAGCCCGCGGCCCACATGGATCAAAAACAGCCGAATCCAGGCCATCACGGAGGCGTCGGTCAGCGCCTCCTTGCGGCTGTCCTCCCGGATGGCCTGCCACAGGTACTCGGCGCCCTCCTGGCAAAGGGGTATCTCTCCCCGCAGATGCACGCAGGGATAAAACAGGTGCTGGATGCCCGGCAGCCCCTCGGTGCCGTACACCACGTCCTGATCCACCATAAAGATGTAGCGCCGGCCCTCCTCGGGCGCGAAGATCTCGTGCACCACGCCGGAGGGGATGATCAGCGCGTCGCCGGGCAGCAGCTCGTACAGCCGCCCGTCCACCGAGGCGCTGTACCCCTCCCGCACCGGCATGATGATCTCATACTGCATGTGCCAGTGGGCGGGATAATCGTCGCTCTCGTCATTGCAGTAGATGCGGATGGGGCTGCGCCCATGATGATCCAGCTGCCGCAGGCTGCCAAAGCTTTTTTCCATGCGCATCCCCCTTTCCGCGCTTTATCAGATCGTTTACCCGCCGAAGCGGTTGAACCATGCCCGCTCCCCGAAGGGCTTTTTCTTTTTTCCCGGCGGCAGCTCCTCCGCGGGCACGCCCACCGGCAGCATGCACACCAGCTCGTACCCCGCGGGCACGCCCAGCACGGCGGCCATCTTGTCGCCGATCCGGTCGATATCGGTGATGTGCCCCTCATACCAGCAGCTGGCGTAGCCCAGATCGGTGATGGCCAGCAGCATGTTCTCGATGGCGGCGGCGTAATCCTGCGCCGCGTAGCACCTATCCCGGTAGGCGATGATCCGCTGGGTCAGCACGCAGATCATGGCCGGGGCGGTCTCCGCCACCGGCGGATCGATCACCGCGCGCAGCCTTTTCATCGTCTCCTGATCATCCACGGCGATCAGGCTGGCGGTCTGCTTGTTGCAGCCGGAGGGCGCGGCCAGCCCGGCCTCCAGGATGCGCGTCAGATCCTCCCGGGGCACGGGATGGTCCAGGTATTTTCCCCGGTAGCTGCGCCGGGCGGAAATGCACTTCATCGTATCCATGAGGCAGGCCTCCTTTTTCTTCATTGAAACACATTTCCGCCCCCGCTGTCAACCATCGTTTTTGCCGCCGGCGTCGGCCCAGCCCTCGGCCAGCATGTAGGCGATGGGAGCCGCGCCCAGCATGATCAGCGCGCCAATCTCCCGAGCCTGGCTCTCGTCCCGGCGCAGAAAAATCATGAGCGCCGTTACAAACTCGGCCACCGCCATCCAGAATTTGCGGGAGGTCAGCTTCCGCAGCATCGCTTGTCTGTCCATTTTCCCTCCTTTCCTCACCGCACCGACAGGGCAGGCGTCCAGGCGCTTTTCCACCTCGTCCAGGCGGGCGTTCTGGGCGGCCTCCGCCGCTTTCTTTTCGGCGGCATGGGTCAGCTTGCCCACCGCCTCTGCGCCCTTCCACAGGGCTGCAATCAGGCCGCAGGCCGCGGCGACGGTGGCCAGGGTGATCAGGATGTTGTTCCATTCCAGCTCCGGCATGTCCTCACCCCACCGATCCGGTCATTTTGATCTGCAGCTGCTCCAGGAGCTCCCGCTGGCGGTCGCTGAGCTCAATGGCCTGATAGAGCAGGGCCAGGGCGTCGCCGTCCAGGGGCGCGTCCGGGGCGTCAAGGGCGTCAGGGGCTTCCGGCGCCTCGGGGGCCTCCGGGATGATGCTGGAATCCTGCAAAAATTCGGTCATCACGTAGCCCTGGCGCTTGCCGTGCTGCACGAAGCTCCAGCCGCTGCCGTAGTCCTTCAGCAGCGTTACAACGTCGCCGGGGTACAGCTTTTCGATGCGGCTGTCGTTCTGATCCGGGCCGGAGCGCAGGTTGACGTAGCCGTCGCCGATGATCATTTGAGATAGCCCACGGCGCACCAGCCGCTGCTCAGCTTGCTTCGCACCACGCCGGTCTGCGTGCTCTGGGCGTTGATCACGTACTGCGGGTCGCTGTCCACCAGGCCGATGTGATAATAATCCACCAGGTCGCCGGTGTAGTATTGGCCCCCGGGCCGGTACTCGCCGGGCAGATCATAGCCCTTTTCGCCGGGGCCCCGGCCCTTGAAGGCCGCCATGCCCGGGCTGGCCTGATCCGGCGGGAGCAGCTGCCGCACAGATACCCGGGCAATGCGGTTGGAGCCGTGGTAGATGCTGAGCCCGGCGCTCTTGTAGGCCCGCACGAAGGCCCCGCTGCAATCCTCCACATGGTGGCCGATCCACTGGGCCCCGTACTTTTGTACCGTGGGGACGTCACTCTTTTGCTGCTTTTCCCGGGTCCAGAGCTGGCCGGAAGCGCCGGGGATATAGCCATCCCGGGCGGCCAGGTAGCCCTGGAACAGGCGGATGAGCTGATCGGCGGTCACGGGTCATCCCTCCTCAGCCACAGGGCCACATGACGTTGAAGGTCACGCGGTAATGATCCTTGCTCTGGATATACTGCACCAGGCTGCTGCCGTCGGTTTTGACGGTCAGGTAGGCATAGTGCGCGTCGCTGTCGTCGGTATTGGTGCAGGTGCCGCCGAAGGTCTGCTGCACCGCGGGGCGGTAAGCTGCCGCCAGGGCGGTGAAGGGCGCGCCGTTGTTTTCCAGGGTGTTGACGCGGAAGGAGCCCATCACCATGCGCAGGGCCGGGTTATACCACAGGCGCTGGGCGAACATATCGGCATGCCAGGTCGCCTGATCGGTAATATCGATCCAGGCGGCGGGCGGCACGGGGATCACGCTCTGGCTCATTCGGCTTCAGCCTCCTCCGGATCGGGCTCGGGATCGGGGCCGGGATCGGGGGTGGGCTCCGGCGTCTCCTCCACCCGGCGGTCCCATACCTTGCCCTCGATCATGATGCCGTCGCTGCGGATCAGATGCACGGCGTGATAGGGGATCTGGCTGACCGCCGCCGCGGCGCACACCGTGTAATACTTGGCGTAGGCCTGATTCACATCGTCAAAGTGATCGTACAGCAGCCCGCGGCTGCCGTCATCCCGCACCTGGTTCTCGATGGTGGTGTAAAAGGTCGTCTTTTTCATTTCGTTTACCTCCTTATGAAGCACGCACGTCCGGGGTTACGCAGACCCGTCCGCGCTACTTGGATCACACGGCTTGGCCGTTGTCGCGTCGCACGTTCCACATCCGTATAGCGGCCCGTGCTCCTTATAATGCCGTTACGCTCTGGGATCTGGAAAGCTTGAGTATTACCGTGCTGCTGCCGGCCATGGTGCCGCTCAGGGTCACGCTGCCGTCCGCGGTGGTGACGGTCAGATTGCTGATGAACGCCCGGGGCCAGCCCAGCTCCCAGGTGTCCACCGTCATATCCGCGGTCACGCCGGGCACGCTCTTTGTGATCGGCAGGCTGCTGATGGCGCCAAAGTCCACGGTCAGGGCGGCCATCGAGGCGATGTCTTCCGGGCTGCGCAGGCGGCAAACGCTGATGCCGTTATGGTAGTATATCGGATTCTCCGGATACAGGTTGGCCTGGTAGGCGCTGTACGCCATGCCGATCAGGATATACCAGTACCCATCCGCCTGGGTGGGAAGATCCTGCGTCCAGCAGGGATCGGCGGCCAGCTTCACCGTGCCGTCACCCTGGGGAATGGTTTTGAGGTACACCGGCTTGCGGGCCGTCAGCGTGCTGCCGCAGTTAAGCGAATAGCGCAGGTCAATGCCGGCTGCGGAGTACAGCGTGGCTGACGCGCCGATCGATCCGGCGGCGGCCACGGTGGTCGTTGTGTTGTAATAGTACAGGCCGTCAAAGGGATCAAAGGCTACGTCTGTCCGCATGGCCTTGTTAGTGGCAGTGCTGTTGCTGACGTTGTTCAGCGGGCTCATGGTATCCGCGCCGGTGCGCACCAGCAGCTGATAGCGGTATACCGCGCTGCCCGCCGTATAGGCTAAACCGCCATGGTACAGATTCGCTATAGTGGTGCTGTTGGCGTCCCCGGTCTCGTTAAAGCCCGTGGCGTTGTCATCAAGGGCGACGATGGTGTAATTGGCTGCCGTCATCTGCGCTTGACGCAACGGCGTATCCAGCAGCTCTGCCGCGCAGTTTTCGCAGCTGATCAGGCGCACCGTCACATCCCGGGCGTAGCCTGCCACGTTGTAGTTATTGGCGTTCCAGGCAAAGCCCATATACACCACGTTATCCGTCGTATCCGTCGGATAGGCGGTCACGGTATACCGGCAGGCCACCAGATCGCCGTGGTTCACCTTTGTGTATTTGCTCTTCAGCGCCGATTTGAACCCGCAGTAATCCTCCCCGATGATCGTGTAGGCGTACTCCGGATGATTGGGTACGGTGAACTCAAAATCCACCAGCACGCGCCAGGGGGTCAGGTAGCTTTGCCGGGTGATCTTTACGCAGAAAAAGCGCTGATCTCCCGTGGCGGTGCTGGGGCTGTACACCCCGGTATAGGTCTTTTGATCCAGCAGCGACGGACGCAGGCCGTATTGGCTGCCGTCCGGCAGCTCGATCTTGCTGATATAATTCATGTTTCGCCTCCTCTCTCAGCGAGGGGCGGATCAGCTGACTGTCACGGTGCCCTGGGTGCCGGTGAAGGTGGGCTTGCTCACATCGCCGCTGGGGGTGCCGGAAACAGATACATCGCCTTCATCGCCGGTGAAGGTGGGCTGGCTGACGCTGCCGGCAGGGGTAAAATTGCCGGTGCTGGTCAGCTGGCTGCCGGTGAACTTCAGCTCCGCCCCGGTGCCGGTGAAGGTGGGCTGGGTGGTGGTGGCGCTCTTGACGCTGGTGGCAATGGTCTGGCTGGAGAAGCTGGGCAGGGTCACGGCGGTGGGGGTGTTGGCGGTAAAGCTGCCGGCGCTCCAGCCGATGGTCAGGGTTTCATCCGCCACGCTGGTGGTCAATTGGGGCAGGGTGCAGGCCGCGGCGCTGCCCGCCGTCACGCTGCCGCCGCCGGTGGCGCTGCTGGCCACGTATTTGCTGGCGGTGTTCAGTGTTACGGTGGTGGTGGGCTGGCTCACCGTGCCCGCTGGGGTATAATTGGCGGTGCCGGTGCCCGTGCTGATGGTGCCCGCCGGTACGCCCTTCACGCTGACGCTGCCCTGGGTGCCGGTAAAGCTGGGCTGGCTCACCGTGCCCTCCGGCGTGAATTTGCCGGTGCTGGTGGTGGCGGTGCCGGTAAAGGTGGGCTTGCTTACGGTGCCCGCCGGGGTGAAATTGCCGCTGGCGCTGTTCTTGGTGGCCAGGGAGCCCAGGCCGCTCATATCGCCGAACTCGTGCCACTTGGTTCCGTCAAAGATGAATTCCTTTTTGCCGTCCTTTTTGCCGTAGAATACGGCGTCCTGGTTGACGGCGGTGTAGTTGTTGCCGTTGATTTTGATGGGGTTGGTGGTGGCCTCGTCGGTCAGGGCGGTGGTGGTGACGCCGCGCAGCTGGATGCCGCCGGCGGCCGTCTGGCGGGCGACCTCGTCCTTGATGTTGTACGTGGTACCGCTGGGCAGGGTGATTTTGCTGATGTCAGGCATACGCTTTCATCTCCTTTAATTTCGGTTCAGTATCAGCTCTTCGCCGGATACATCGTAATTGAGCTTGGCGTTCCAGAAGGCCTTTTCTTGGGGCGTTACATGGATATCGCCGTTCCCCGCGTGCTGGCGCAGCTCCCGCAGGATCAGGTAGCGCAGATCGTCCCCCGCGAAGGGCAGGTCCGCCAGGTAGGCGTTGCCATCGCCGATCTTGATGCCGGGCACGGTGAGCGTATGGCCCTGGTCATCCTCCACGGCGGCGTAATCGGTGTACACGCAGATTTCCCCGCGCCGGGGGAGGTAATCCGCCCGTTCGGCCCAGCCGGAAACGGTGTTCTCGCTGATGATGCGCAGATCCTCAGAGGATTGATCGCCCATCAGCTCCACCCCGTTGATCCGGGGCTTATGGGTCAATCGCTCATAATTGGCGGTGCCGGCGGCGGGGGACTGCAGGCGGATGGTTTCCGGCGCTTCCCCCTGCAGGGAGAGGCGCAGAGCATCGCCTGATTGAAGGTCGATCCTCAGCTTTTGCTCCATAGTCACACCTCATCCGCCGCGTGGGTCACCTCGCTGGTCAGGATCAGCTCGCCCACGGTGGTCTGCTTGATCTCATCCCCCAGCACCAGCTCAATATCGAACACATACTTGCTCATCATCAGGCCGTCGGTATCCTCCGGGCGGATGGCAAACTGATAGCTGCCATCCTCCAGGCGCTCGATATCGCCCCGGGAGAGGCGC